>NZ_JBEXMH010000006.1:0-300403 GCF_040610415.1 Amycolatopsis sp. NPDC004079
GGACGTGACGCTGGCGGAAAAATTACGCGTATGGCGGCGTGCCGAAGTCCGTGAGGGGAACCCTGAGGGACTCTGATTCCCTCAGGGTTCCCCTCACGGACCTTGGCCGGATCACTCTTCGGGAGGGATGGTCGGCGGCGGAGGCACTGGGTAGCGTGGCGGTCGATGAGCGAACGTACCTGGGGCTTCCGCACCCGCGCCCTGCACGCCGGCGGCACTCCCGACCCCGCCACCGGGGCCCGTGCGGTGCCGATTTACCAGACGACCAGCTTCGTGTTCGAGGACGCGGCCGACGCGGCGAACCTGTTCGCGCTGCAGAAGTACGGGAACGTCTACAGCCGGATCGGCAACCCGACCGTCGCGGCGTTCGAGGAGCGCGTCGCGAGTCTCGAAGGGGCCATCGGCGGGGTCGCGACGGCCAGCGGGCAGGCGGCGGAGTTCCTCACGTTCTCGGCGCTCGCGGAGTCCGGTGACCACATCGTGTCGGCGGCCGGGCTGTACGGCGGGACGGTCACGCAGCTCACCGGGACGCTCGCGCGGTTCGGCGTCGAGACGACATTCGTGCACGGCGACACCGAGGAGTACGCCAAAGCGGTCACCGACCGCACGAAGCTGATCTACACCGAGGTGATCGGCAACCCGAGCGGCGCGATCGCGGACCTCGCCGGACTGGCCGATCTCGCGCATTCGCACGACATCCCGCTCGTGGTCGACGCGACGCTCGCCACGCCGTACCTCTGCCGCCCGATCGAGCACGGCGCGGACATCGTCCTGCACTCGGCGACGAAGTTCCTCGGCGGGCACGGCACGACGCTCGGCGGGGTCGTCGTCGAGGCCGGGACTTTCAACTGGGGCAACGGAAACTTCCCCCGGATGACCGAGACCGTCGACAGCTACGGCGGGCTCAAGTACTGGGAGAACTTCGGCGAGTACGCGTTCTGCACGCGGCTGCGCGCGGAGCAGTTGCGCGACATCGGCGCGGTGTTGTCGCCGCATTCGGCGTTCTTGCTGCTGCAGGGCGTGGAAACGTTGCCGCAGCGGATGGACGCGCACGTCGTCAACGCGCGGGCGATCGCGGAGTACCTGAACGCGGATCCGCGGGTCGCGTGGGTGTCTTACGCGGGGTTGCCGGATCATCCGGATCACGAGCGGGCCGCGCGGTATCTGCCGCAGGGTCCGGGCGCGGTGTTCTCGTTCGGGGTCAAGGGCGGCCGCGCGGCGGGCGAGAAGTTCGTGGAGTCGGTGGAGCTGTTGTCGCACTTGGCGAACGTCGGCGACGCGCGGACGTTGGTGATCCATCCAGCCTCGACGACGCACGCGCAACTGTCCGAGGACCAGCTCGCCGCGGCCGGCGTGGGCGCGGACTTGATCCGGCTGTCGGTCGGGCTGGAGGACGTCGAGGATCTGCTGTGGGATCTCGACCAGGCCCTCGACAAGGCGGTGAACGCATGAGTTACGACGTCGGCGCGGTCGAACGGCGGCGGCTCCTGGGGCGCACGAAATCGGTGACGGTCGTGGGCGCGTCGGCGAATCCCGCGCGGCCGAGCTACTTCGTGGCGACGTATCTGCTGTCTTCGACGCGGTACGAGGTCAACTTCGTGAACCCGCGACTCGACACGTTGCTGGGGCGGCCGGTGTATCCGTCGCTGGCGGAGGTGCCGGGTGAGCTGGATCTGGTGAGCGTGTTCCGCAAGCACGATGACCTCCCCGGGGTGGCCGAGGAGGTCATCGACGCCGGAGCGCGGACGTTGTGGCTTCAGCTGGGGTTGTGGCACGAACCGGTGGCGGACCGCGCCCGCGAGGCGGGGTTGGACGTGGTGATGAACCGTTGCGTGAAGATCGAGCACGCGCGGTTCGCGGGCGGGTTGCATCTCGCCGGGTTCAACACCGGGGTGATCAGTTCCCGGCGGCAAACGGCACCGTAAACCGGGTGCTGGCCTGAGTACGGTTGGCGAGTGAACCCGAACTGCCCGCACGGCTGGCTGCGCCCCCAAACCGAGATGATCTGTTTGGACGATCTCGAAGTGATGTTCAGCGGCGAACCGGTCACGGTGCGGTTCGGCGAGCGACACGCGGCCATCCACCACTTGGACCGGCGGTTGTTCTTCACCGTCCATGTCCAAGCGCCCGGAATCGACGCCCGGCTGGAGGGCGTCGACAACTACGTCACGGGTCGCGGCCTCGCCCGATTCCTCGACAACCTCGACTTCCGCGGCTGGGAAGGCGAGCGACGCTGGGTCAACGCCGACCGCGACCTGATCGTCTCGGCGACGTTCCGCTCCGGCGGGCACATCGAACTGGCGTGGACGATCCGGCCGTGGCGGCACTCCGTGTACGGCGAATGGGAAGCCACGGTCACGACCTCAATGGAGGCTGGCGCGGAGAAGGACGACCTGGCCGCCCAGATGCACGCTTTCCTTACCGCCGAAGGGTTTCCCGTCGAATACCACGAGAGCGACAACGAGTTCAGCTGACCGTCGCCACCAGAAACTCCTCCCCCGCCGTCTCCAACCCGTCCGAACGACCCGACAGATACCGCTTGTTCAGCTCAACCGCACTGACGTGCTGGACGTCCTGAAAACCGCACTCGCGCGCGAACTCCAGCATCTCGTCCGGCGCGAAGAAGCTCACGAACGGCGTCCCGGCCGCCTTCGCGCCCTTCATTGCCGCTGCCCGGGCCGCGCGGTCGGGTCCGTCCAGGTACTCCTCCGGCATCTGGAACGTCATCGCCACCACGGTGCCCGGCGCGAACCCGGCGAGCGCGCGCAACGTCGCGGCGTTCGCCTCTCGGGTCAGGTACATGCTGACGCCCGTCGAAGCCACCACAGCAGGCTTCGCGAGCTCGAAACCGTTGGCGACCAAGCGTTCCGGCCACTGCTCGCCGGATTCGAAGTCGACCGGCACGAACCGGTACGGGGCGGGCAGCCCTAGAGCGGCCAGCCGTTCCCGCTTCCACTCCTGCGTGCCCGGCTGATCGATCTCGAACACCCGCACGCCCAGCTCCGGCTCCCGCTGCGCGAACGTGTCCAGCCCGGCGCCGAGCAGGACGTACTGCGAAACCCCGCGTTCGCGGACCAGATCCTCGACGAACCGGCTGCGCAGCGCGATTCCCGCGCGGAACCGCTGGGTGAAGCCGAGGTCCATGTCCGGCCGGGACCGCCAGTCCGGGCCGGGATCCGCCAGCTGGAGGCCGATCTCGTCGGCCAGCGCGTGCGGCGGCGGATCGGCGAGCACGTGCAGTGCGCGCCACAACGCGACGCGCACCGCGGTGTGGTCCGGCTCGCTCACTTCGGGGCCCGCAGGATCCAGGCCCGGCCGTCCGGGTCCCGCACGGTCATCTCGCGCGTGCCGTAGTGGGTGTCCTCGAAGGGGGTGACGACGTCGAGCCCCGCGTCGGCCGACTCGTCCGGCACCGCCACCACCACGCTCGTGCGCGGCTCCTGGCTTTCGGGGACCTCGGCGACGAACACCGGCACGCCGTCGCCGTTCGACAGCTGGCCCGAGTTGTGATCGGTCTCGAAATCGAGGCTGAACCCCACGCGCTGCAGGAACTTCGCGGTCTTGCCCCAGTTGTGCGTCTCCAGGAAAAGCATGGTGATGCCGTCGCTCATGTCAGCCGTCCTCTCGTTGTGCGGAAGGGGTATCGAGGTAAGCCCGCAAAGCCGCGGTGACCAGCGCGGACAGCGACTGCTCGTTCTCGATCGCCCGGTACTTCACCTGCTTGATCAGCTCGACCGGCAGGTAGACGTTGAATTGTTTGACCTCTTCACCGGCCATATCTAGGATGCTAGCAATCTAGCCAGCGGCGGACAAGCCCCGCCCGCCGCCGCCATGAGAAGGTGGGGACATGGCGAAACCCTCCGGGCTGCAGATCAGGAACATCATCGCCGCCGTCCTGATGGCTGCCGCGTTCGTGTTCAACCTGGTGAGCGGCGGCCCGTGGTGGGTCACCGCGATCGTCGGCGTCGCGGCACTGCTGTCGTCCTTCTCCGCTTATCTGAACCGGCCGAGCGCCCGGGGCTGACCCGCGAGGGCAGCCAGGCCCGGACGCTCGGGCAGGAAGCCCTCTCGTTCAACCTTCGTCCGCACGGACGTCGCCTGCGGTTCAGCCGCCGCTGCTCTACTCGGCGCGGCCCGATCGCGGCAGGCGAAGGAGTGTTGGTGGCAGGGAACGGCTTCACCGTCCACACGGACGAGTTGCACAAATTCAGCGAGTACATGGACAAGACGACCGTGCCGACGGTGAACGACTCCGCGAAGGCGGTGGACGACGCCAACGGCGGGGACATCGACGCGTTCGGCGTCGTGCTCGCGCAGGTGCTCGCCATTCCCGCGCGGATCGCGCTGAAGGTCGTGTCCGACAACCTGCACGGCGTCGCGAAGGACGTGACCGACAGCGCGGACAAGACGCGCCAGGCCAGCGAGCAGTACAGCAAGGGCGACCAGGACCTCGCGAAGGCGTTCGACAAGTTCAAGCCGGAGCAGGTGAAATGAGCGCGGTCGTTCCCATCACCGACTCGAACAGCACGACCGGCGCGGGCGTCGCGGACAGCTGGCACAGCGTCGTCTCGTCGATCCAGGAGATCCAGAACCTGCACGGCGGCGACGCGGCCGCGGTCGGCGTCGAGATCGGCGTGTCGATCGTCGGCGCGATCGCGGACACCGCCGCGTTCGTCATGGACCCGTTCGGCAAGCTCATCGCCGCCGGGCTCGGCTGGCTGATCGAGCACATCTCGTTCCTCAAAGAGGGCCTCGACAAGCTCGCCGGCAAACCCGAGGCGATCAACAAGATGGCCGAGGAACTGCACAAGACCGCCGAGAATCTGCGCAACGCGGCGAAGGACCTGGACACCACGCTGCAGAAGACGGTCGCCAACTGGCAGGGCGACGGCGCCGAGGCGTTCAAGAAGAACATCGGCGACCGGCGCGGCCAGATCGACAGCGCCGGGCACGCGGTCGACGCCGCGGGCTACGTGGTCAAGACGACAATGGCCCTGGTCTCCGTGGTGCGGTCGCTGATCCGCGACCTGATCACGACGTTCCTCGGCGACGTCATCGCGACCATGCTGATCGCGCTCGCGATGGCGGCGTTCACGTTCGGCGCGTCGATCGTGGTCGGGGTCGGCAACGTGATCCGGTCGGGGATCTCGCTGGCGCTGACGATGGCGTCCAAGATCGCGCGGGTGGTCGGCCTCGGCGGGCGGACCGCGAGCAGGCTGGCCCAGCTGGCGGAGAAGGTCAAGCCCTCGCGCGGCGGTGGCGGCGGGACGCACGGCGGGGGCAACAACCACGAGATGACCGACCTCAACCCCGGGGGCTCCGGGGGCCACGGCGGCGGCGGGGGCGGCGGGCAGGGCGGTCACGGCGGGAATAACACGCCGCACGAAGACACCCCCGGCGGCAACAACCACCACGAAGACACTCCCGGTGGCAACAACAACCCGCACGAGGACACCCCGGGTGGCAACAACCACCACGAGGATCAGCCGGGCGGGAACAACCATCACGAGGACACCCCCGGCGGGAACAACACCCCGCACGAAGACACCCCCGGCGGCAACAACCACCACGAAGACACCCCTGGTGGGAACAACCATCACGAAGACGCGCCGGGCGGGAACAACAACCCGCACGAGGAGCGGCCGAACAACCAGCCGCACGAGGACGATCCGTTCGACACCTGGCTGGCCGCGGACCAGCACTTCAACCCGCCGCCCAACCGCCCGCACGACACCCCGGGCGGAAATAGCCATCACGAGGACACCCCGGGCAGCGGGGGCAACCACGACAACACGCCGGGCGGCAACGGCCACGACAACACCCCCGGCGGGAACAACCACCACGAGGACACCCCCGGTGGCGGCGGCAACCACGAGAACACGCCGGGCAACAACACCGGCCACGACAACACCCCGGGTGGCAACAACCACCACGAGGACACTCCCGGCGGCAACAACACCCCGCACGAAGACACGCCGGGCGGCAACAACCATCACGAAGACAACCCCGGCGGCAACAACCACCACGAAGACCAGCCGGGCAACAACACGAACCACGAAGACAACGCGGGCGGCGGCAACCACGACAACAACACCGGCGGCAACCACCACGAAGACAACGCGGGCGGTAACAACCACCAAGAAGGCAACCAGGGCGGCGGCGAAGGCGGCGGCGGGAGCGGGGGCTCCTCCGGCCCGCAGTCCGCGTTCAAGCCCTACGAGTTCAGCTGGATGAAGAAGCACGAAGGCTGGATGCAGACGGCCTTCGACCTTCCCGAGATCAAGAAGTTCACCGGCGGCAAGAACGTCTGGAAGGACGTCATGAAGTGGCCGGAGGACCAGTGGAAGAAGAACCCCCGGCTGTTCGCCTTCATGAAAACCCTGGCCGACGGCAAGAGCAGCAAGAACTTCGCCGGCTGGGTCGGCAAGGACGCGGTCAACTTCGACAAGTCGATCACCGACATCCAGATGCAGGCGCAGGAAGCCTGGAACATCTCCGACGAGGAGTGGCGCAAGGAGCACCCGGACCCCGCGGCTGACGGGGGCGGCGGGGAGTAGTCGCGCCCCGCTGAGGCAGGAACAGCCGTGAAGGGCCCCTTGAGGGAATCAGATTCCTTCAAGGGGCCCTTCACGGACCAAAAACTCAGTCGGACGTCTCGGCGAACCGCGCGGTCACGGCTTCCCGGCCGCGTTTGCTCAGTTCGCCGAAGAGGCGAAGCCGGGCGAGGCCGCCGTCCGGGTAGATGTCCAGGCGGATCTCCGTTACCTCGGGGCCGTCGTCCGCCAGGGCGAAGCGGTGGCGGGTGTCGGGCTGCAACCTGGTGCGTGGCAACAGTTCCACCCACTCGCCCTCGTCCACGCGGCCGCTCACCGAGGCCCAGCCGGGCGCGTTTCCCTTGAGGTTGCTGGTGTCCAGCTCCACGAACCGGATCAAGCCCGCGCCCGCCAGCCGCACCGTCGCCCAGTCGTTGCCGTCGTCGCGGCGGCGGGCGGTTTCCCAGCCTTCCGCCTGGTGTGCGGCGAGGCCCGGCGACAGCATGTTGTTCGGCGACGAATAGAACATGTCGCTGCATCCGGTGACGACCGCGCCGTTTTCCAAAGCTGCCAAGTCCAGCGAGCGCGGGTCAAGCAGCGAGGGGTCCGGCACGGGCGAACCGTGCACTCGCAGTCGTGCGACGCCGCCGTCGGGGTGCTGGGTGAGGCGTACGTGGGTGTAGCGACGCGGGGACGTCACCTTGTAGTAGTTCTCCGAGTCACCGACCGCCGGTTCGTGGTCGACCAGGACGTCCCAGTCGGCGTCCTGCAACTCCGCCGCGCTCGGGTAGCCGGGGACGGACGTCGCGGCCACGGACACGAACGGCGGGTAGTTGCCCTTGAAGAACGCCGTGTCCACCACCACGCCGGACACCACGCCGCCGAGGCCGAGGCGGACCAGGGCGTGGTCGTCGCCGGGTTCGCGGTGCCGCCGGGTCTCCCAGCCGTCGTACACCTGGCCCTTCGGGCCGAACGTTTCGGCGCGGTGCGCCGGCCGCCACGGGTTGACCAGGTTTTCCTTCTCGGCGAACAGTTCGTCGCTCGCCCACATCACGGTGCCCCCGAACAGGCGCGAGGCCAGATCGGGCTGGGTAGTCCACTCCGGACGGTCGGACACGTGCTCCTCCATCTCTTCAGCAATTGCCCCGGGTCAGCAAAGTCCCCCTCGGCTCGTCGCCGGTCACCGGCTCGCCGCGCAGCCAGGTGCCGCGCACGACGCCGGCCAGCGGGCGCTGGTCGTACGCGCTCACCGGGTTGCGGTGCGCGAGCTTCGCGACGTCCACGACGAAAGCTTCATCCGGCGCGAAGACGCAGAAATCGGCGTCACCGCCCACTTCCAGCTTGCCCTTGCGCGTCATCCCCACCTGCGCGGCCGGGCGCTCGGCCATCCATCGCACCACGTCGACGAGACCGAAGCCGCGCTGGCGGGCCTGCGTCCAGATCGCGGGCAACCCGAGCTGCAGGCTGGAAATACCGCCCCAGGCGAGACCGAAATCGCCGGTGTCAAAGCGTTTCAGCTCCGGCGTGCACGGCGAATGGTCGCTGACGATCGTGTCGATCGTGCCGTCCGCCAAACCCTGCCACAGCAATTCCCGGTTCGCTGCCTCGCGAATCGGCGGGCAGCACTTGAATTGCGTTGCCCCGTCCCGGATTTCCTCCGCGACGAACGACAGGTAATGCGGACAGGTTTCCACCGACAGCGCGACACCCTCACGGCGCGCGCTGGCGATCAGCGGCAAAGCGTCCGAAGAGGACAGGTGCAGGACGTGCGCGCGGGCACCGGTGCGCCGAGCCGCCTCGATCACGTGCGTGATGGCCAGGTTTTCCGCGCCGCGCGGGCGGGAACCGAGGAAGTCGTGGTACTTCTCGCCGTGCGGATCGGGGGCCGCGTCGATCGCTTCGGAATCCTCCGCGTGCACGATCATCTGCGCGTCGAACGACTTCAGCTCGCGCAGCGCGGATTCCAGGCCGGCCGCGTCCAACGGAGGGAACTCGTCGACGCCGGAGTGCAGCAGGAAGCATTTGAAGCCGAAGACGCCCTCGTCGTGCAGACCGCGCAGATCGCCTTCGTTGCCGGGAATCGCGCCGCCCCAGAACCCGACGTCCACGTGCACCCGGCCGCTCGCCGCCTTGCGCTTGACCTCCAGCGCGGCCACGTCGACCGTCGGCGGCAGGCTGTTGAGCGGCATGTCCACGATCGTCGTGACGCCGCCGGCCGCGGCCGCGCGCGTCGCGGTCTCGAAGCCCTCCCATTCGGCGCGGCCAGGGTCGTTGACGTGTACGTGGGTGTCCACGAGACCGGGCAGCAGCACCTCGTCTTCGCCCAGGTCAACGACCCGCGCACCGGCCATCTCGACGACACCGGGTTCGACCGCGACGATCCGGCCGTGCTCAACACCGATCGTCGCCGGGCCGAGACCGGCGGGGGTCACCGCACGCGCGGCCCGCACCACGAGGTCCATCGACGGCACCCTCCAGTTCCACGTTACGGAAAGAGTCTTTCGCCCACCGAGATTAGACACGTCCTTCCCGGCTCGTCAACGCCGTCCCTCCCACGTTACGGTCACCGGGTGAAGTTGGAAGCCGAGTTCACCAGCGAGCCGTTCCGCGGCGAGGGCGCACCGCCGGAGCACGCCGTCCGCGCCCGCGACGCCGCCGACGCGGCCGGGCTCGACACCGACTTCGGCCCGCTCGGCACCCTGGCCCGCGGGAGCGCCGACGAACTGTTCGCCGCGTTGCCGTCGATCGCCCGCGCCGCCCTCGAAGGCGGGGCCACCCGGGTGACCCTGCAACTGCGCCGGACCGACGATTCCGACACCGTTCCGGCGGTCGAACTCAACAGCGCGCTGTCGCGATTGATCGCCGACGTGGAACGCGAACTCGGCTCGAAACTCCGCGATCTCGACCGCCCGGAAAAGCAGCGCGCGGTCCGCCTGCTGCGCGAGCGCGGGGCCTTCAACCTGCGGAAATCGGTTTCGGCGGTCGCTGAGGAACTGGGCGTCACGCGGTTCACGGTCTACAACTACCTCAACCGGGAAGCCGACTGAAAGAGCTGTGAGCCGCGATTCAACAAAGTGTTGACGCACGCTCGACCCGGCCGTACGGTCAGCGGAACACCACCTCCCCGGAGGAGATTCCGTTGCCGCTCGCACTCGCCGAGTTCAACTCCGCATCCGCCGCCGAACTCCGGCCGACGCTCACCGCCTGCCTGGCCGTACCGCGCTGGGTCGACACCGTGCTCGACGGCCGCCCGTACGCCGATTTCGCCGCGCTGAGCAAGAGCGCGGACAGCGTGACCCCATTGCGGCGCAACGAGATCCGCGACGCGATCGCCGCGCACCCGAGGATCGGGGAACGCCCCACCAGCAAGGGCAGCGACGCCGATTGGTCCCGTTCGGAGCAGTCCGGAGTGGACAATGCGGACGAATTCGCCGCCGCCAACGCCGAATACGAAGAACGTTTCGGCCACGTGTTCCTGGTATGCGCGAGCGGCCGCAGTGGCGAGGAATTGCTCGCGAACCTCCGGTCCCGGCTGGGCAACGACCCGGAGATCGAACTCGACGTCGCCGGCGCGGAGCTGGCCAAGATCGCGCAACTGCGCCTCGCGAAAGCGGTAACAGCATGAGCCTCGTAACGACGCACGTCCTCGACACCGCCACGGGCAAGCCCGCCGCCGGGATCGCCGTGCGCTTCGAGCGCCAGGACGGCTCGCTGATCGCCGAGGGCGCGACCGACGACGACGGCCGGATCCGCGACCTCGGCCCGGACACGCTCGACCCCGGGGTGTACCGGCTGATCTTCGACACCGGGGGCTACCTCGGCCCGGAGGCGTTCTTCCCCGACGTCACGATCGCTTTCCGGATCGTCGACGGCACGTCGCACCACCACGTGCCGGTGCTGCTGAGCCCGTTCGCCTATTCCACCTATCGCGGGAGCTGACATGGGAATCTCGTTGGGCCCCAACCAGTACGGCAAGGCCGAGGTCCGCCTCGTCACCGTCCGGCGCACCGGCGGCGTGCACCACCTGCGCGACCTCACGGTGTCCTCGGCGCTGCGCGGCGACCTGTCGGCCACGCATCTCACCGGCGACAACTCCGCCGTGCTGGCCACCGACACGCAGAAGAACACGATGTACGCCTTCGCCAAACAGCAGGACGTCGGCGAGATCGAGGACTTCGCCCTCCGGCTCGGCAGGCGGTTCGTCGACACGCAGGAAAAGATCACCGGCGCGCGGGTCTCCGTCGAAGAGCAGGAGTGGGACCGCATCACGGTGGACGGCGCGCCGCACGCCCACTCGTTCAGCAGCTCCGGCGGCGAACGCCGCACCACCACCGTCACCGTGCACGCCGACCGCGCCTGGGTCGTGTCCGGAGTGGACGGTCTCGTGGTGCTCAAGTCCACCGGGTCCGAATTCCACGGGTACCCGCAGGACGAATACACCACGCTCGTCGAAACCGACGACCGCATTCTCGCCACCGCCGTCACCGCGCGCTGGCGTTACGAGGGATTCACCGGGATCGACTGGGCCAAGAGCCATCGGGAGATCCGGCAGACGCTCCTGGAGACGTTCGCCACCAAGCACAGTCTTTCGCTGCAGCAGACCCTGTACGCGATGGGCGAAGCCGTGCTGCGGGCACGGCCGGAAGTAGCCGAGATCCGGTTCTCTCTGCCCAACAAGCACCATTTCCTCGTCGATCTAAGCCCCTTCGGCCTCGAGAACCACAACGAGGTGTTCTACGCCGCTGACCGACCGTACGGCCTCATCGAAGGCACGGTGGTCCGCGACGAAGCCGAAGAGCCCGGCCCGGCCTGGACCGACGCCGTGCTCTAGCCCCGAGTCCCCTCCGGGAGAGCGCATGTCAGTTACACAGGAACGACCTTCTCGGCACCCCGTGGACGCGGCGCCTCCGCTGCCGCAGTTGATCCTCGGAGGAATCCAGCACGTCGCGGCCATGTACGCCGGAGTGGTGGCGCCACCGCTCGTCATCGGCGCGGCCGTCGGCCTCTCCCCCGGCCAGCTCACGCTGTTGATCAGCGCGGCGCTGTTCACCGCGGGACTGGCCACCCTGTTGCAAACCCTCGGCTTCTGGCGCTTCGGCGCGAGACTGCCGCTGGTCAACGGCGTCACTTTCGCCGCCGTAGCGCCGATTCTGTCCATCGCGGCACAGCATCGCGACGGCAACGCGTTGGGCGTCGTGTACGGCGCCACGCTCGCCGGCGGCGTGTTCGTAGTGCTCGCCGCCCCGTTTTTCTCCAAGCTGACGCGGTTTTTCCCGCCGGTGGTGACGGGGACGGTCATCACGCTCATCGGGATCTCCCTGCTGCCGGTCGCCGTGCAGTGGATCGCCGCGCAGCACAAGTCGGCCAAGCCCAGCGGGCTCGTGCTGGCCGGGATCACGCTGGTCGCGGTGCTCGTCTTCACCCGGTTCCTGACCGGGTTCTGGAGCCGGATCGCACTGTTGCTCGGCCTGGTCGCGGGCACCGCCGCGGCGTGGCCGCTCGGCCAGGTCGACACGTCGACGCTCCGGCAGGCCCCGGTGTTCGGCATCGTGACGCCGTTCCACTTCGGCACGCCGACGTTCGACGTCGCGGCGATCGTCTCGATGCTCATCGTGATGCTCGTGGTGATGGCGGAGAGCACCGCCGACCTGCTGGCGCTCGGCGAGATCGTGGACCGGCCGACCACCAGCCGCGTACTGGCCGACGGCCTGCGCGCGGACGGGCTTTCCACCGCCGTCGGCACGATCTTCGGCGGGTTCGCCTGCACGGCGTTCGCGCAGAACATCGGGCTCGTGTCGCTCACCCGCATGGTGAGCCGGTACGTGGTCGCGGCCAGCGGCGTGGTGCTCGTGCTGCTCGGCGTGTTCCCGATGGCCGGCGGGATCGTCGCGCTGGTGCCGCAGCCGGTGCTCGGCGGGGCCGGGCTGGTGCTGTTCGGCAGCGTCGCGGTGAGCGGCATCCGGACGCTCGCGAAGGCGTCGTTCGAGCATCCGATCAACGTCGCGATCGTCGCCGCGTCGCTCGGCGTCGGGCTGATCCCGATCGTCATGCCGGACTTCTACTCCGGCTTCCCGGCGGCGCTGCAGGTCGTGCTCAACTCCGGGATCAGCGCGGGCTGCGTGACCGCGGTGGTGCTCAACCTGGCGCTCCGGCCGCGCTTGATAGAACGCTCTACTGTCAAGGAGCTATCCTCGGTGGCGTGACTGGCACCAAGGACCGCATCCTCGCCGCCGGGGCGGAGTTGTTCCGGCAAGGCGGGTACGCGGGCACCGGCATGAAGCAGATTGTCGAGAAGGCCGGCGCGCCCTTCGGGTCGGTGTACCACTTCTTCCCCGGCGGCAAGGAACAGCTGGGCGAAGAAGTGGTACGCACCTCGGGGATGCAGTACGCGCAACTGTTCGAGGTCTTCATCTCCCCGGCGCCGGACCTGATCACCGGCCTCGAAAGCTTCTTCGCGGGCGCGGTCACCACGCTGCTCGACACGGACTACGTCGAGGGCTGCCCGATCGCGACCGTCGCGCTCGAAGTGGCGACCACGAACGAACCCCTGCGCAAGGCCACCGCGGACGTGTTCGAGGCGTGGACCAAAGCGGGCACCAAGGGCTTCTCCGCATTCGGCCTTCCCGACGAGCACGCCCGCACGCTCACGCTCGCCTTGGTGACCAGCTTGGAGGGCGCGTTCGTGCTGTGCCGCTCCATGCGGACGACCGAACCGATGGCGGTCGCGGGCGCGGCGGTGGTCGACGTGGCGCGACGGCTGCTGACCGAACTGGGTGACGACGGGAAACGCCGCACCGGGGACGGCTAAGCTGGAGCCAACATCCGGGTCCGCGGGAGGTGGCCGGTGTTCGGTCTCAGCATCGACCACATCGTTATTCTGCTGCTCGCCGGGTTGTTCATCCTCGGCCCGGAACGGCTGCCCGAGGCCGCGCGCTGGGTCGCGCAGACCGTGAAACGGGCCCGCGGGTTCGCCGCGGGCACCAAGGCCCAGCTCGAAGCGGAACTCGGCCCGGAGTACCAGGAGCTGCGGAAACCGTTGCAGGAACTGCAGTCCCTGCGGATCGGCAATCCCCGGGCCGCCGTGACGAGGTATCTGCTCGACGACACGCCCCCGGCCGCCAGCCCGGCGCCCCCTCCCGCTCCGGCGCCGGTTCCGTTGCGGGCCAACGAGCGGCCGCCGGTCGATCCCGACGCCACCTGATCATTCCGCCGCGCGCCACGCCCATCCGGCCAGCACGAGCAGTTCGACCAGTTCCAGCACCGCCATCACCCGTTCCACGAGCCCGGTCGCGACGGTCGGCAGATGCTGCCCGAACGCGACATTAGCCGCGAACGGAATGAGAAACGGCAGAAAGAACGGCACCGCGGTCAGCGCCAGAATGCGCGACCAGCGCGCAAAGCCTCGCCATCGCGGCGAATTCCGGTGCGCCCAGCCGAGCAGCCAGCCGGCTAACGGCAAACTCACACAACTGATCCCGGTCGCGCCGAGATGCACTTTGCCGACCCACGACACCGCATTTCCCTGCGGGTCCTTCGTGAACAACGCCACCGCCGCGAGCCCGGCGCACCAGGCGGCCGTCGCGAAGACCGTCAGCGGCCCGTACAGGATCCCCCGGCGGCGCAGGACCAGCGCCACCACCACCGAACCGGCCGACGTCAGCAGCATCGCCGCCGCCCACATCCACCAGCCGGGAGTCCAGGCGTAGTCGCTGAGCATCGCGCTGACCGGGTCGATCGGGCCCCAGTAGCGGTCGACGTGCAGCACCACCAGGAACGCGGCCGCGACCAGCACCGCGGCCACCGCCGCACCGAGCGCGAGTTTCGTTCCTGTCGCCGACGGGGCTGGCGCCGGCGCCTGGATCGGCACCGGGGTCAGTTCTGTCGCCACCGCTTGTTCTCCGCTCGCCCGTCCGATTTTCCGAAGCATATCCTGGCCGCGAACTCGCCGCTTTCGGACAGTCTGGCCGAATTGCCGTGCATTCTCAGCGTCCTGCCAGAAATCGTGACTACCCTCGCGGCCGTTCACTGCTCGCTAAAGACGGGAAATTCATGCCTGCCGCGCGCGGTACGGAATTGCGGCTGCTCCTGCTCGCGGTGGCGATCGTCTGGTTCGCGTTCCTCCTCGTGGACGCGAACGCCTTGGGGCAGATCAACTTCTCGATCGTCGGCTACGGCGCGTCGTTCACCGCGGTCGCGGCGGTGGCGCACCTCGCGGTCCGGCGCTGGGCCCCGTACGCGGACCCGCTGATCCTGCCGTGCACCGTGCTGCTGAACGGCCTCGGCCTGGTGGTGATCCACCGGATCGACCTCGGGCTCGCCGAACAGGCGGTGCAGCGGGGCAAGGTGTACTCGGCCGTCGCCGGGCAGCAGGTGCTCTGGACGGTCGTGGCGCTGGTGCTGTTCCTGGCCGTGCTCGGGTTCGTGCGCGATCACCGCGTGCTGACCCGCTACGGCTATCTCGCCGGGCTGGCCGGGATCGTCGCTGTGCTGCTGCCCGCGCTGCTGCCGGCGTCGCTGTCGGAAGCGGGCGGCGCGAAGGTGTGGATCAGGATCGGCCCGCTGTCGCTCCAGCCGGGCGAATTCGCGAAGCTGCTGCTGATCGTCTTCGCCGCGACCACCCTGGTGGCGAAACGGGAACTGTTCCGCGTGGCCGGGCGGAAGGTGCTCGGCGTCGAACTGCCGCGGGCGCGCGACCTCGGGCCGATCATCCTCGCCGCGCTCGGCTGTGTGGCGGTGCTGGCGTTCGAGAAGGAACTCGGCGCCTCGCTGCTGTTCTTCGGGATCGTGCTGGTGATGATCTACCTCGCGACCGAGCGGGTGATCTGGGTGTACGCCGGGCTGACGGTGTTCGCCGGCGGGTGCGTGCTGGCGTACTTCCTGTTCAACCACGTGCGGCAGCGGGTCGCGAACTGGATGAACCCGCTCGCGACCTACGACCAGGCCGGCGGCGGGTACCAGGTCGCGCAAGGGTTGTTCGGCCTCGGCACCGGCGGCATGGGCGGAACCGGCCTCGGCGCGGGCAGGCCGGACATCGTGCCCGAGGCGAACACCGACTTCATCACCGCCAGCATCGGCGAGGAACTGGGCTTTCTCGGACTGGCCGCAGTGCTGATGCTGTACCTGCTGATCGCGCTGCGCGGGATGCGGCACGCGCTGGCCGTCCGCGACAGCTTCGGCAAACTCCTCGGCGGCGGGCTCGCGTTCACTGTGGTGATGCAGATTTTCGTGGTCGTGGGCGGGGTGACGAAGCTGATCCCGGAAACGGGTATCACCGCGCCGTTCCTGTCGAAGGGCGGCTCGTCGCTGCTCGCGAACTACATCCTGGTCGCGCTGCTGCTGCGGATCTCCGACGCGGCGCGCAAGCCGAGCACGACCGATCCGGTGCAGGCGGTGCGGGCACCTCTGGCGGAGGCGGGAACGGTGCTGGTCAGACGGCCGCAGTGAGCTGGATGACGAGACGGGGACGGCTTGGGGACGACGCCCGGCAGCGTGTCTCCCGTCCGGTCATCTACTGCGAAAGGACTGACATGTCATCGAGGGGAATGCTGCGGCTCGCCGGGGCCGGCGCGGCCGCGGCGATGCTGACTGCCGCCTTGTCCGGAACCGCCTCCGCGGGGGAACAATCCGCTGCCGTCATCGCGAACTTCTACATCCAGCGCGCGGGAACCAGCGTCTGCCTGGACAGCAACACCAAGGGCGACGTCTACACGCTCAAGTGCAACGAGGGGCGGAACCAGGCATGGACCAACTTCGCCCCGGGCAAGTTCCGGAACCTGGAGACCAACGCCTGCCTCGCCGCGAGCAGAACGGCCGTGTTCACCACGTCCTGCTCGTCCAACACCACTGACTGGACGACCTCGTCCACTACGAACAAGTACTTCAAGAACGTGCAGACCGGGCTCTGCCTGAACAACAGCGGCGGCAGCCCCGAAGCGGTCGGGGTGCGGATCTGCCACGCGCCGACCGCGCTGTGGACCGTGGAACGAGCCTGATCGCGGAACCGGTGGGTCGCCCGGGAGGGCGGCCTACCGGTCTTCCCGCAGCCGAGCGCTCGCCTTCGCCAGCTCGCCCGCGATCGACGATTCGTCGGCCGTCTTGAGCTGTCCCTTCTCCACCACCGTTTTCCCGCCCACGAACAGCCTCCGCAACGGCGGCGGCGCGGCCAGCACCAACGCCGCGACCGGGTCATCGATCCCCGCGTAGTTCAGCCCGCTCAGGTCCCACACCGCCAGATCCGCGAGCTTCCCGACCTCCACCGAGCCCAGGTCACGCTCCCGGCCGAGGCAGCGCGCGCCGCCCATCGTGCCTAGCCACAACGCTTCCCGCGTCGTCAGCGCCGTCGACCCGCCGCGTTGCCGGGCCTGCAGCAACGCCTGGTGCAGCTCCTCCGCCAACCCGCCAGATTCGCTCGAAGCCGCGCCGTCGACGCCCAATCCGACCGGAGCACCCGCGTCGAGCAAGTCCCGCACCGGAGCGATTCCGGTGCCCAGACGGCCGTTCGACGTCGGGCAGTGCGCGGAACCCGTAGCAGTCGCGCCGAATCGGCGGATCGCGTCGGGCGCGAGGTGCACGGTGTGCGCGAGCCAGACGTCCGACGCCAGCCAGCCCAGTTTGTCCGCGTACTCCGCGGGCGTGAGGCCGGTTTCGGCGAGGCATTGCTTTTCCTCATCCTGGGTTTCGGCCAGATGCGTGTGCAGCCGGACGCCCTTGCGGCGAGCCAGTTCGGCCGACTCAGCCATCAGCCGCTCGGTGACGGAGAACGGCGAGCACGGGCCTGCTGCGATCTGCAGGTGCGCGCCCGTCGAGGCGTCGTGGTAGCGGTCGATCGCGGCTTCGGTGCCAAGAAGGGCGGCTTCGGCGGTCTCGACCAGGCTGTCCGGCGGCAGCCCGCCGTCCGATTCGCCGCGGTCCATCGAGCCGCGGACCAGGTGCAGCCGCAGGCCGATCCGCTCCCGCGCGGCGACGAGCGCGGCCACCTGATCGCCGCCGTCGGCCGGGAAGACGTAGTGGTGGTCGGCGACCGTCGTGCAGCCGGTCAGCGCCAGCCGCGCCATTCCGGCGGAGCCCGCGGCGTGCGTGATCTCAGCGTCCAGCTTGGCCCACACCGGGTACAGCGCGACGAGCCATTCGAACAGTGTGTGGTCAGCGGCTAGGCCTCGGGTGGCCCATTGGTACAGATGGTGGTGCGTGTTGACGAGGCCCGGCGTGACGAGGCAGCCAGCGGCGTCTACGCGTTCGTCCGCCGTCCCCGCGAAGGCGCCGTCGCCGACGGCGGCGATGCGGTCGTCCTCGATGAGGACGTGGCCGTTGCGGTGCTCGGGGCCGCTGACTGTGGCGATCGCGGCGTTCTCGACGACTGTCCTCATGCGAACCTCCTCAAGCTCGTGAATGGCGGCGCCGGTTCTAACCGGCGCCGCCACTCATGAGTCACAACGCCTTGGCCGCGCGATCCGCCACCAGCCCCAAGAACCGGCTCGGGTCCTTCAGCTCCCCGCCTTCGGCCAGCAACGCCATCCCGTGCAGCAGCTCCGCCGTCTCGGCCAGCGAGGTGTCCTCCGGGTGCTCGGCGAACGCCTTGCGCAGGCCGGTCACCAGCGCGTGCTCCGGGTTCAGCTCCAGAACCCGCTTCACCGGCGGCAGTTCCTGCCCCATCGCGCGGTACATCTTCTCCAGCGTCGGAGTCAGATCGCCCGCGTCGCCGACGATGCAGGACGGGGACGTCGTCAGCCGCGAGGACAGCCGGACCTCCTTGACGGTGTCGGTCAGCGTCGCCGACATCCACTTCAGCAGGTCCTCGTACTCGGCCTTCTTCTCCTCGGACGTCTCGTCGCCGAGGTCGACCTCGCCCTTCGCGATCGACTGGAACGTCTTGCCGTCGAAGCCGCTCGCCGACTCGGTCCACATCTCGTCGACCGGGTCGGTGAGGATCAGCACCTCGTACCCCTTGGCGCGGAACGCTTCCAGGTGCGGCGAGTTCTCGATGACGGTGCGCGATTCGCCGGTCAGGTAGTAGATGTGCTCCTGGCCGTCCTTCATCCGCGACACGTAGTCGCGCAGCGAGGTCGGCTTGTCCGCGTGGTTGGTCGAGTCGAACGACGAGATCTCGAGGATCTGCTCCCGGTTCTCCGGGTCGTCGATCAGGCCTTCCTTGACCGCGCGGCCGAACTCCTGCCAGAACGTCGCGTACTTCTCGGCCTCCTCGGTCATCATCGTCTTGACCGTCGAGAGGATCTTCTTCTCCAGCCGCCGCCGGATCGCGCGGATCTGCCGGTCCTGCTGCAGGATCTCGCGCGAAACGTTCAGCGACAGATCCGCCGCGTCGACGACCCCCTTCACGAAGCGCAGGTAGTTCGGCATCAGCGCTTCGCAGTCGTCCATGATGAACACGCGCTTGACGTACAGCTGCACGCCGCGCTTCGCGTCCCGCATGAACAGGTCCACCGGCGCGCGCGAGGGCAGGAACAGCAGCGCCTGGTACTCGAAAGTGCCCTCGGCCTGCATCCGGACCGTCTCGAGCGGGTCGGTCCAGTCGTGGCTGATGTGCTTGTAGAACTCGTGGTACTCCTCGTCGGAGACCTCGTCCTTCGAACGCGCCCAGAGCGCCTTCATCGAGTTGACGGTCTCGAGACCGCCAGCGTCGTCTTCTTCCTCGGTCGCAGTGCCTTCCTTGGCCATCTGCACCGGCCAGGTGATGAAGTCGGAGTAGCGCTTGACGATCTCGCGGACCTTCCACGGCGACGTGTAGTCGTAGAGGTGATCCTCGTCGTCGACCGGCTTGAGGTGCAGCGTCACCGAGGTGCCCTGCGGGGCGTCGGAGAGGGATTCGATCGTGTAGGTGCCCTCGCCGCTGGACTTCCAGCGGACGCCCTCGTCGGAGCCCGCGCGCCGGGTCTCCAGGGTGACCTTGTCGGCCACCATGAAGCTGGAGTAGAAGCCGACGCCGAACTGCCCGATCAGGTCCTGGCCCGCGGATTCCTTCGACTCCTTCAGCTTGCGCAGGAAGTCGGCGGTGCCGGATTTCGCGATGGTGCCGATCAGGTTGACTACGTCGTCGCGGCTCATCCCGATGCCGTTGTCGCGCACGGTGAGGGTGCGCGCCTCGGAGTCGAGAAGGATCTCGATGTGCAGGTTCTCGGTCTCGGCCCGCAGATCCTTGTCGCGATACGTCTCCAGGCGCAGCTTGTCCAGCGCGTCGGAGGCGTTGGAGACCAGCTCGCGCAGGAAGATGTCCTTGTTCGAGTAGATCGAGTGGATCATCAGCTGCAGCAGCTGGCGCGCCTCGGACTGGAACTCCAGCGTCTCGACCGTCCCGGTTTCCTCAGCCATGGCTTTAGTGTTTCCTTTCCCGCCCTCAAAAGACCGGGTTGAAGTCTACCGAGCGCGTACGACAAAACGTGCGGAGACCGCGAAGTCCGATTGCCGCCAGCGGCGCCCTCCCCGCCTGGCCAGGCTGGCGACCGTGACTGATCCCGCTGCCGTGCTCAACGGCATGTACCGAGCCGAAGCCGAGTATTTCGTCGCCGGCGGCCCCGGTTCGGCTTCTTTTGCCCCGCTGGCCCCGTATTTCGCCGAGGATGTCGTACTTCACCAGGCTGACGGACTGCCGTTCGGCGGCGACTGGCACGGCCACGCCGGGCTGGAGAAGTTCTTCCTCGAGATGAGCCGGATCTGGGAGTCGTTCGAGATCGGCGAACAGGAGTTCCTCGCCCTCGGCGCGACGTCGGTGGTGCGCACCCAGGTCCGTGCCCGGACGCGCACGACCGGGCGGGAGCTGGAGTTCCCGATCCTGCAGGCGCTCCGGATCGAGGACGGGCGGATCGCCGAGGTGCACCCGTTCTACTGGGACACCGCGGCGATCGCGAGTGCCTGCGCCGAGTAGCGCGGGCACTCGCGATCGTTCAGGCCTGCCGCCGCGCGTACGCGTCCAGCCGCGCCGGTTCGAACGGCAACTCCGCTTCCGCCAACGCCCCGCAGTTGTAACCGCCGAGCAGATACCGGGCCAGCGCCTCTGCCGTCGCGGGCTCGTCCAGCACTCCCCCGGCCGTCTTCGACGCGTAGTCCTGCAACCGCTTTGCCGCCGCCGGGGCGCCCTCGCGGTAGAAGGCGTACGTCGCCGCGTACCGGGTCGGCAGCTGGTGCGGGTGCAGGTCCCAGCCCTGGTAGAAGCCGTTCTCCAACGACCGCCGGACCAGCCGCAGATGCTCCGCCCACGCGCCCGGCAGGTCGTCGCCCACCGGGAGCCGGTTGGTCGAACCGTCGGACAGCCGCACGCCCGTTCCGGCAGCCGCTACCTGCATCAACTGCTTCGCGAAGTCGGCCGCGGGGTGCGCCATGCTCTGGTACGCCGCGCTGATGCCGAGACCGGTGCTGTAGTCGTAGGTCCCGTAATGCAGCCCGGAGCACCGGCCGTCGGCAGCCTGGATGATCTGCGCCACCGAGACCGTGCCGTCCGTCGAAAGGATCGACTGCGCGGTCTCGATCTGCACCTCGAACCGCAGCGCGCGGTCCGCGAGTCCGTACGCGGTTTCCAGTCGCCCCAACACTTCCGCGGCGACTTCGACCTGCTCGACCGCGGTGACCTTCGGCAGCGTCACCACGAATCCGTCCGGCAGCGATCCTTCGGACAGCAAGCCGGACAGGAACAGATCGAGCGTCCGGATGCCCCGCCGTCGCGTCGCGGCTTCGAAGCTCTTGAACCGGATTCCGACGAACGGAGTACCGCCGGTGGTCGCGAGCGTGCGCCCGGCGGCCTCCGCGGCCGCGTCCTCCGCTTCGTCGCCGGGATGGCCGTAGCCGTCCTCGAAGTCGATGCGGAGGTCCTCGATCGGCTCGGTGAGGAGCTTCTCGCGGACGCGCTCGGCCACCTCCGGGTCGAGGTTCAGCAGGTCGCCGTGTTCGACGAAGACCCGCATCGCCTGCTTGCCCCAATCGGCGACCAGGCGCGTGCGGTACTGCGACGCCGGCACGTACACCGTGTGCACCGGACGACGGCCCGGAGACTCGCCGGGATACCGCGCCGCCACGCGCGCGTCGGCCTCGGCCAACCGCGCGTCGGCGGCGGTGTAGACGTCCTCGGCGAGCCGTCCGCCGCCCATTACTGGATGTGCTCGTACGCCGGCAGGGTCAGGAAGTCCGGGAACTCGTCGGCCAGCGCGACCTGCTCGAACAGCTCGACCGCGGGCTTCAGCAGGTCGTCGGAGACCTCGGCCGCCAGCTCGCCCCGGACGTCGGCCACGACCCCGCGCACCAGCTCCGCGGTGACCGTCTCGCCGTTGTCCAGCTTCGTGCCGTTCTTGACCCACTGCCACACCTGCGACCGCGAAATCTCGGCCGTGGCGGCGTCTTCCATCAGGTTGTGGATCGCCGCCGCGCCGTTGCCGCCCAGCCACGAGGCCAGGTAGCGGATGCCGACGTCGACCGCCGCGCGCAGACCCGCCGCGGTGGCGCTGCCCGGCGTCGAGGCGACGTCCAGCAGCTGGTCGGCGGTCACGCTCACCTCGTCGCGGGTGCGCTCGAGCTGGTTCGGCCGGTCGCCGAGGACCTTGTCGAACTCTTCCTTGCAGAGTGCGACCATGCCCGGGTGCGCGACCCACGAACCGTCGAAGCCGTCCCCGGCCTCCCGCGACTTGTCGGCGTGCACCTTGTCGAAGGCGCCCTTGTTGGCTTCCGGGTCCTTGCTCGGGATGAACGCGGCCATGCCGCCGATCGCGAACGCGCCGCGCTTGTGGCAGGTGCGCACCAGCAGTTCGGTGTAGGCGCGCATGAACGGCGCGGTCATGGTGACCGAGTTGCGGTCCGGCAGCACGAACTTCTCGCCCGCGTCGCGGAAGTACTTGATGACGCTGAACAGGTAGTCCCAGCGCCCGGCGTTGAGGCCCGAGGCGTGCTCGCGCAGTTCGTAGAGGATCTCTTCCATCTCGAACGCGGCCGGGATGGTCTCGATCAGCACGGTCGCGCGGACGGTGCCGTGCGGGATGCCGAGCGCCTTCTCCGCGTGGGTGAACACGTCGTTCCACAGCCGCGCTTCGAGGTGGCTTTCCATCTTCGGCAGGTAGAAGTACGGGCCCTTGCCGCGGTTGAGCAGCTCCTGCGCGTTGTGGAAGAAGTACAGACCGAAGTCGACCAGCGCGCCGACGCCCTTGCGGCCGCCGAAGGTCAGGTTGCGCTCGTCGAGGTGCCAGCCGCGCGGGCGGACCACGATGGTGGCGTGCTCGACGTCCGGCTTCAGCTCGTAGTGCTTGCCGTTCTGGTCGAGCGTGATCGTGCCGCGGATCGCGTCGGACAGGTTGACCTGGCCGCCCGCGACGTTCGCCCAGTGCGGCGTGTTGGCGTCCTCGAAGTCGGCGAGCCACACCTTGGCGCCGGAGTTGAGGGCGTTGATGGTCATCTTGCGATCGGTCGGACCGGTGATCTCCACGCGGCGGTCGCGCAGCGCGGCCGGAGCGCCGGCGACCTGCCAGTCGCTTTCGCGGATCTCCTTGGTCTCAGCCAGGAAATCGAGGCGGCCGGTGGTGCGGGCCTCCTCGCGCCGCTTGCCCCGCGCGACGAGGAGTTCGTCGCGCCGCGCGGCGTACTCGTCGTGCAAGCCCGCTACGAAAGCGAGGGCTTCCGGCGTCAGAATCTCGTCCCCACGCTCGACGGACCCGCCGAGAACCTGGACCTCAGACATGCGCAACACCCCGAGTAGTGCTTTGGATAACGTCCCTACGGTTTTTACCTGACGGACTATAGTTTCTGCATAGCGGAACATCAATCGGGTCTGTGAGGAGGACCACTGGTGGCGGCTGAGAAGAGCGGACGAGACGGCGGCGTCCAGTCCCTGCAGCGTGCGTTCGAGCTGCTGGAGCACCTGGCGGACACGGGCGGCGAGGCCAGTCTGTCGGAGCTGGCGACCCTGTCCGGGCTGCCGATGCCGACGATCCACCGGCTGATCCGCACGCTGGTGTCGCTGGGCTACGTCCGGCAGAACACCAACCGGCACTACGCGCTCGGCGCCCGGCTGATCCGGCTGGGCGAGAACGCGAGCATGCAGTTCGGCGCGTGGGCGCGGCCGCTGCTGGTGGAGCTGGTCGAGGAGGTCGGCGAGACGGCGAACCTGGCGGTGCTGGAACGCGACGAGGTGGTGTATGTCGCACAGGTGCCGTCAAAGCACTCGATGCGCATGTTCACCGAGGTCGGCCGGCGTTTGCTGCCGCACGGCACCGGGGTGGGCAAGGCGATGCTGGCGGAACTGCCCGCCGACGAGGTCGCGTCGCTGCTGGAACGCACCGGCATGCCCGCGTACACCGAGCACACCTTCACGGATGCGGACGCGCTGGCGGTGGAGCTGAAGAAGATCGCCGGACAGGGTTACGCGCTGGACGAGGCGGAACAGGAACTCGGGGTGCGCTGCATCGCCGTCGCGATCCCCGGCGCGCCGGTTCCCGCGGCGGTGTCGGTCTCCGGCCCGTCGGGACGCCTGACGGCGGACGCGGTGAGCCACATCGCGCCGGTGGTGCAAAAGATCGCGGACCGGCTTTCGCAGCAGCTGCCGGCTACTTGAGTTCGCCCTTGAGGAGGTCCAGCAACAGTCCGTCGTGCCAGGTCCCGTCGGGTCCCTTCTCGTAATCGCGAAGGATCCCGACGCGCCGGAAGCCGAGCTTCTCGTACACGTGAATCGCGCGGACGTTGGCCGCCGCCGGGTCGATAGTGAGCCGGTGGTGGCCCTGGTCGAACAGGCGCTGGGCCAGGATCCGGATCGCCTCCGCACCGAGCCCGAGTCCGTAGTGGTCGGGGTGCACGGCGAGGTCGATTCCGGCGTGCCGGTAGCGGTGATCGAGCTCTTCCCAGCTCTGGATCACGCCGACGGTCTGGCCCTCGTACTCGATGGCGTAGGCGTGCTGGTCGCCCTCTTTCGAGAGCAGGCCGTCGGTCTCCTCGCCGGGTTCGCCCCACCACTGCGCCACTTCCGGCGCGGAGAGGATCTCGTGGACCCTGGTTCGGTCTGCTTCGCCGAGCAGGCGGAGGGTGACGCGGGGGTCATCGCTGGCGGTCAATTCATCGGCCTCTGATCAAGGGCGGCTTGGTCTCGCAACGGCGGTGCGCGTTCGGTCACTGCATCGGCTTGTCGTCGACCTTCACTTCGTAAGTGGCATTGGACCCGTTGACCTTGGAGAGAGTCACGGTGAGACCGTATTTCACGCCGCCACCGGTCAGGAAACAGCGGGCCGTCTGCCCGTTCTCCGCCTTGATCGGCCCAGGGCAGGTGACCGAATCCGGCCGCCGCCCGTTGTTCGACTGCTCGAGGACAGTGGAGATGTTCTTCTCGAGGTCAGCTTTGGAGATGTCGTTGCCGACCGACACCGAGAAGCTGCAAGCGGTGAGGGCCAGCCCGCAGAAAGCGAGCAATACAGGACGAACCGAACGATGCACAGCAGATCTCCTACCTGGTCCAGACGGATGGGGGAATGCGGTCGAGCAGATCGCAGCGCTCATCGAGCGCGGCCAGCAGCTTCTTCGGGTCCCGATGGTCGTTCAGCCACTCCCTGAAGAGCAGCCGGCCGTTGATCAGCGTGAAGCCCTGAAAAGCGGGCGAACCGGTCTTCAAGTACGCGGTGACGGCCGGTCCGAGCACAGCCTGAGCGAATTCCGGACTGCTGGACCGCACTTCGAACGCGTCGTCGAACTCCGGATCGCCGACCGTGATGTCGCCTTGGCCGATCCCGGCGTTGATCCGGCTCTGCAGCTTGGCGACCCGGGTGATCTCCAGCACCGGACTCGTGCCCGGAGCGCACACCCACACCACCGGCCGATCGGACGGCTCGCCCTGGATCGCGGAGAGGTTGAGCCGCGCAGCGACGAACGGGCGGCCCCGGTGCACTCCGGTCACTACGTGGCGCGCCCGATTGGCCCAATAGCGATGGGTGATCGGAGCCATCGGCTGGAGGACGCGTTCTCCCCAGTTCCGCACGACGAACCGATCGCCCTCGTTGTACTGCGCGCAATACGCGTCGTTGCGCTCCTCGTAGGTCCATCCGCGCCGTGCGCATTCCTCCTGCAGGAGCGCCACCAGCTTCTTGTCGCCGCGGTTCAGCCACACGAAGAACCAGATCATCGCGCCGGCGAACAACGCGGTGCCGCCGAGCACGATGAAGAGGATCCACGCCAGGCTCATCGGCGCGGCTCGTCCCCGTCGTCGAAGAGGGCGACTTCCTCGTATTCCTCTTCAGCCCACTTCTCAGCGGCCGGGCGCGCACTGGCGGCCGGTGCCTCGTGCGGCACAACGGCAGACGGCCGCTGCGCACCGAAGAGCTGCTCGTCGGAGTCAAGCACCCGGTCGAGCACCTCGGTGCTGCCCAAATTCCTCCGCACGACCTCGGCCTGCAACCGGGCCGCTTTCGCCTGCGCCTCCGCGATCGCGCGCATGACACTGGCCGAAAGCGCCTCGGGTGCCGCCTCCCGCACGCGTTCGCCGAACGTAATGGAATTGATTCCGCCGCCGGCGCCGGCCACGACCGTGACCACACCGTCCGGCGACATCGCCGTTCCCTGAGCCTCCTGCAGCTCTTCCGCCATCATGCGATAGGTCTCGGCGTTGCGCTCATTGTGCTTGGCGGCGGTGTCGATCGCTTCGATCCGCGCCAGCAATTGCCGGGCCGTTTCGTTCATGAGGAAGCCTTTTCCGGTTGAATCGTCTCGAGGAATTTCTGGAAATCGCCGATCACCCGCTGGAACTGCTCTTCGAGAAGAGCCGACAGCACGACGTGCAGAACCGCTTCCCGGCGCAGGTCCCGCTGATCGCGAATCAGCAGAAAAACCTGGTACTGCACCAAGTCGACAGTCCTGCCGCCCAAGGGGACGACGAGCTTCACGGCTTGGGCCAGCCCGGGGTTCGCCGCCGTGCCGGTCTCGTCCCGCCGTCCCAGTTTGACGCCTTGCGCGCCGGCGGCGCGCAGGTTGTCGACCGCCTCGTCCCCGATCGCGATCAAATCGATTGATTGGCGGATCTCCCCGCTGATCGAGATATTCGGAGTGAACCCCTGGCGCGCCTCCGACGGGCACAGCGCCACAAACGCCGATTCCGGTGTGCCCACGTCGTCCGGCGGCACTGAACGCCAGCCCTCCGGCAATGAAAACTGGATAGGAACAGGGATGGTAGCTGCCACTTGCGCTCTCTCCGGATCTAGGTCGGGGTCAGAAGCCGAGGGTGCGCCCGACCGCATTTACGCTGTCCGCGATGTCGTGGCTCGCACCGGACACCGCGTTGCCGACGGAATCCGCGACAGTGCCCACGGCATTCGAGACATCGTGGACGGTACTCGCGACCTCCTTCGGGTCGATCGCGATATTGAACGACAGCTCGCCGCCGATGCCGACGGAGAGGCCGGCCGAGGCGCCGACGTGGAACTTGCCGTCGTCTCCCATGCCGAACTGGGCACTGGCGTCCGCGCTGAAGCCAGCCCGAAGACCGCCGTGCACACCAGCTTTGACACCGCCGACCTCGGCACCGGCGTCCGCCCCGACGTGCGCGCCGATTCCGGCACCGATCTGGGCCTTTCCACCGGTCCAGCCGAGCGAGCCCGAAGCCGAGGCGTGCGCGTCTATCGCGCCGTCGGCCGAGCCGCTCACGCTGACGTGCTTGGGCCCGTGCAATTCTCCCGCGGCGCTGCCCTTGGCCAGATACGCCTCCGCGGATGCGTCGCCGCTCATGCCGAGGCTGTTCATGCTGCCGTGCGCGGAAGCGTCCGCGCCGAGCACCGCTCCGCCCATCTTCCCGCTGCCGCCGAACAGATCCGAACCGAACGAGCCGTTCGTCTTGCCTTCGGCGACAGACGCGCTGGCCGACGCGGCGGAAGTCTCGTCGTGCGTATCGATGCCGAGGAGCTTGAGGACGCCGTCGACCTTGTCCGTCAGCATCCCGTCGGACTGGTTCCCGCGCTCCCACTCGGATTTCTTGCCCTTGTCCGCGGATTCCTTGCCGAGTTCCTTCGAGTAAGTGCCGTCGTCCTCCGGGCTGAATCCGAGCAATTCCGCGATTCCCGCACCGACTTCCTCGAGTCGGTTGCGCGCGCCTCCCAGCACCTCCTGGGCTTGAGCGGTGCCGCTCTGACCGGGGTCCGCGAACGGGTACATCTCCTGCCCGAGCGATGCGGCCTGCTGCGCCTGGACGTTGTAATCCGCGGCCGCGGCCCGAGATGCTGCCTGCGACTGCGTGAAAAGTTCGATTGCCCGCTGCGCCTCAGACTGCGCCCAGGTCAGAGTATCCCCGTAATCGGCAAGCGCATCGGCGCCTTTGCCGAGAATGCCGATCGTGTCGATCCACTTCTGCGGCTCTTTCCCGAAGACCTCGCGGAAGGCATCGGAGGCGTCGCCGGTCCACTCTTGCGGACTGATCGCGGCAAGCCCCTCCGAGATAGCCGACATCTTCTCGATGTTCTGGACCAGCTTGCGCAAATCGCCGGAGAGCAGCAGCGGCTCGCCGGGGATCAACGTTTTGGGATCGAGGCTCTGCCCCAGTTCCGCGGCCATCAGTACACCGGCCCTTCACCGTCGCCGCGAGTGGTCCCGCCGGTCGAACCGGGGAACAACTGCCGGGACCGTTCGGGACTCATGACGGTCAGCGGCCCGTCGTCGTCGATCGACCCGCTGATGCGGCCAGTCGCCCCGCCGGTCCAGCCGCCGCCGGGAACGTCGTGCAGCCCGCCCTCCGGCTTGCCGAGACGTCCTTCGAGCTGGTCGGGGGTGAGTCCGCCGGTCCAGCCGCCGCCAGGAACCCCGTCGAGCTTGCTGCCGATTTTCGCTTCGCCCGGCCCGCCGATCCCAGTTCCGGGCAGCGGATCGATCCCGCTCCCGGCCCGGCCGCCGCTGCCGTCGCCGAACAGATCCCCGAGGCCGGTGCCGAACGTGCCGACTGCGCCGGTCGCGCTGTCGTCGGACTGCAGGTACTTTCCCGCCGCCGTCCGCAGGTTGTCGCCGTGCCCCTGGGATTGCTCGGCGAGCCGCGCCACCTCGGCCTCGATCGATTCGAGGAACCCGGCCCACCCGGCCTGCAGCTGTGGATGCCCGTAGTCACCGCTCGGACCTTGCCAAGGCATGCCCGACGAACCGCCGACGAGATCCCCGATCGTATTCGCGGTCCGGAACAACTCTTCCGGGACCGCGCCAAAACCGCCCGACATGCCCACCCCTCGTTGCTGTGACTGCGCCGCTACACACCGTCGCAGACAAGGGGGGACGAGCTCACCGGTTTGACCTTCGTTCACCCACCTGGGGGGAATCAGCCCAGCAAAGCGTCCACGAACGCACCCGGCTCGAACGGCGCCAGGTCGTCCGGCCCCTCGCCCAGTCCGACCAGCTTCACCGGCACCCCGAGCTCCCGCTGGACCTGGAACACGATCCCGCCCTTCGCGGTGCCGTCGAGCTTCGTCAGGACGATTCCCGTCACGTCGATGACCTCGCCGAACACCCGCGCCTGCGCGAGCCCGTTCTGTCCGGTCGTGGCGTCCAGCACGAGCAGCACCTCGTCGACCTTCGCCTGCTTTTCCACGACTCGCTTCACCTTGCCGAGTTCGTCCATCAGGCCGGTCTTCGTGTGCAGGCGGCCCGCGGTGTCGATCAGGACCGTGTCCACGCCCTCGCTGATGCCCTGCTTGACCGCGTCGAACGCGACCGCCGCCGGGTCCGCGCCTTCCTTGCCTCGCACGACCGACGCGCCGACGCGCTCGCCCCACGTCTGCAGCTGGTCGGCGGCGGCGGCGCGGAAGGTGTCGGCCGCGCCGAGGACCACGGTTCCGCCCTGTGCCACCAGGACTCGCGCCAGTTTGCCGGTCGTCGTGGTCTTGCCGGTGCCGTTCACTCCAGCGACGAGGACCACCGCGGGCTGCTTCTTGCCGTCCACCTCGTGCGGCAGGGCGCGGACCGCGCGCTCGGCGTCCGTGGACAGCGCCGCGGTCAGCACCTCGTGCAGCAGTTCGCGCGCCTCGTCCGACGTACGCACTGCGCGGCGGTTCAGTTCGTCGCGCAGGCGGTCCACGATCTGGGTCGTCGTGGCGGCGCCGAGGTCCGCCAGCAGCAGCGTGTCTTCTACGTCCTGCCAAGAGTCTTCGTCGAGGTCACCGCCGCCGAGGAGGCCCAGGAGGCTCTGGCCGAACACCGAGCGGGACTTGGCCAGACGGCCGCGCAGGCGCTCGAGGCGACCGGCCGGGGACTCGATCTCCTCGATGGGCTCGACCGTTCCCGGGACGACCGCCTCGGGGGCCTCTTCTTCGACCGGCTCGGGGAGCTTGACGTCGCGCACCGTGCGCTGGTCGGAGTCGCGCGGGACCGCGGCGTCGTCGCCGACCGCGGGCTGACCGTCGACTTCGGTGCGGTCCTCGACGGGGTGCTCGACCACCGGCTCCGGGGAGGGGACGGGCTCAGGCGAAGGCTCGGGTTTGGCCTCGACGGCCGTCCCGCCGGAAGCGAAGGAGATCCCGCCGCTCGCGGCGTACCCGCCGCCCTTCGGCTTCTCCTCGACCTCGCGCCGCTCGGCCATGCTGATCCGCCGCTTGCGCGCGATGAGCAGCCCGGACACCAGAATGGCGACCAGGACGACGACGGCGACGACAACGATCCAGAACCAGGAACTCGACACGCGACCATCCTGTCATCCGCGTGCACAAGCCACGGGACACCCCACCCGGAGGCCAACGAGTAACGCGAACGGTTCCGATTCGGCCAAGACTCCACGAGGCGTCTTGCGCCACCCCTTCCGCGTTGACTAGACCACATCGGATGACCACCCCCGCCGGCCACTGTTTCCGCGTCCTCGGGCTGCTGTCGGGCACCTCTGTGGACGGGATCGACGTCGCGGTCGCCGAAATCCGCGACGACAACGGGACAGTCGTCCTCACCCCGCTCGGCGAGCTCGACGTGCCCTATCCCGCCGACCTCCGCACGGACCTCCTCGACGCCCTCCCGCCGCGGCCGAGCAGCGCGCGGCAGCTGACCGTCCTCGACACCCGGGTCGGCCAGGCGTTCGCGGACGCGGCCGCGCGCGGGATCGCCGCGTACGGGCCGGTGGACGTGATCGCCTCGCTCGGCCAGACCGTTTATCACTGGGTCGAGAACGGCGTCGCGCTCGGCACGCTCCAGCTCGGCCAGCCGGCGTGGATCGCCGAGCGCACAGGGGTGCCGGTGATCGCCGACCTCCGCATCCGCGACATCACCGCGGGCGGCCAGGGCGCGCCGCTGGCAAGCACGCTCGACGCGATGTGGCTGCGCGGCCTCGCCGAGGAGACCGGTGCTCCGGTGGCCGCGCTCAACCTCGGCGGCATCGCGAACATCACCGTGGTCACGCAGACCGACAAGGTGCTCGCGTACGACACCGGCCCGGCCAACGCGTTGCTCGATCTCGCCGCCGCCCATGTCAGCGACGGCAAGCTGTCCGCCGACGTCGACGGGCGGCTCGCGCTCGCCGGTTCAGTCCGGAAAGACCTGCTCGACCGGCTGCTCGCCGACCCCTATTTCGCCGCCCCTGCCCCGAAATCCACTGGCAAAGAGCACTTCCACGGCGGATACCTTGACGCAGCCCTGTCCGGACTGCCGCCGTTGTCCCCGGAGGATCTGCTGGCCACGCTCACCGAACTGACCGCCGCGACGGTCGCCGCGGAATGCCGGCGGCACGGCGTCGCGACCGTCATCGCGTCCGGCGGCGGCGTCGCGAACCCCGCCACGATGGCCGCGCTGACCCGGCTTCTGCCCGACGGCGCGCTCCGCACCAGCGACGACCTCGGCCTTCCCGGCTCCGGAAAAGAGGCTTACCTGACCGCGTTGCTCGGCTGGCTGAGCTGGTGCGGCGTCCCGGCGACGCTGCCCTCTGCCACCGGCGCGAGCGGTCCCCGCCTGCTCGGCGCGCTGACGCCGGGCGCGGCTCCCCTGAATCTCCCCGCCCCGCTGGGGGGCGCCGCGACCCGGCTCCGGGTCGCGAAATCCGGGCAATCACGGTAGGAGAACCCCATGAATCCAGTCGATCTGGTGATCGTCATCGTGTATCTCGCGGCGATGCCGGTCATCGGCGTGCTGATCGGGCGCAGACAGAAGTCCGCGAACGACTACTTCGTCGGCGAGCGCAGCATGCCGTGGTGGGCGGTCACGCTCTCCGTGGTGGCCACCGAGACGTCCACGCTCACCGTGATCTCCACGCCCGGGCTCGTGTTCGGCAGCGCCTTCCTGTTCCTGGAAGTGGCTTTCGGCTACATCATCGGCCGCGTGATCGCCGCGTTCGTACTGCTGCCGCGCTACTTCCGCGGCAACTACGTGAGCGCGTACGAATTCCTCGGCCGCCGCTTCGGGCGCGGACTGCAGGGCACCGCGTCGGTCACCTTCGTGGTGACGCGGCTGCTCGCCGAGGGGCTGCGGCTGTTCGCCGGGGCGATCCCGATCAAGGCGATCCTCAGCCACTACGGCATCCACACCGAGTACTGGCACATCGTCGTGCTGCTGACCTTGCTCACCGTGATCTACGCGTTCGTCGGCGGCATCAAGTCGGTGATCTGGGTCGACGTCATCCAGTGGTCGCTCTACATCCTCGGCGCGATCGGCGCGGTGATCTTCCTGTCCACGAAGCTGCCGTCCGGCTGGACGCAGATCGCTTCGAGCCAGGGCCGGTTCCAGCTCACCGACTTCGCGTCGAACCTGCTCACCAACCCGTACGCGTTCCTCTGCGCGGTGGTCGGCGGCGCGTTCCTGTCGATGGCTTCGCACGGCGCGGACCAGTTGATCGTCGGGCGGTTGCTGTCGTGCCGGAACCTGCGCGACGGCCAGCGCGCGCTGATCGGCTCGTCCATCGTGGTGTTCATCCAGTTCGCGCTGTTCCTGCTCGTCGGCGCGATGCTGTGGGTCTACACCGGCGGCAAGACCGGCTCGACGGCCACCGCGGTCGCGGCCGGGAAGATGTCCGGCGACGACGTGTTCTCCAACTTCATCGTCAACGACCTGCCGGTCGGCCTGGCCGGGCTGTTGATCGCCGGCATCCTCGCCTCGACCATGGGCGCGCTCGCGTCCGCGCTCAACGCGCTGTCCACCTCCACCATCGCCGACCTCTACCAGCGGTTCACGCACAAGTCGATCGAGGACGCCAAGCTGCTCCGGCACGGTCGCATGTGGACACTCATCTGGGCGGCGGTGTTCGCGGTCTTCGCCTCGATGTTCACGAACTCGAAGGACCCGGTGATCCAGCAGGGCCTCGGGATCGTCGGCTACACCTACGGCGCGCTGCTCGGCTCGTTCTTCCTCGGCCTGCTGGTGCGCAAGGCCCGCCAGTCCGACGCGGTGATCGCGTTCGCCTGCTCAGTGGTCGGGATGGCGTTCCTGATCCTGTTCGTGAAATTCGACAAGGCGACGACCGAGGTGCACATCCACTTCGGCGCGGCGACGAAGACGCTCGTGCCGCTGGCGACGTATTGGTACACCTTCGCCGGGGTGCTGATCACGTTGGTGGTGGGCGGGCTGTTGTCGCTGCGGCGGCGTGGGGTGGACCCGAACGTCGAGAAGCTCGAAGAACCCGCGGAGAGCGCGGCGTAGAAAGCTCATGCGTGGTGATCCCGGTTCTAGCCGAGATCACCACGCACGACGTCGTTACGGCTGGGTGTAGAAGACCAGGCCGTCCTTGTCGCAGCCGATCCGCCCGCTGCCCTGCGCACCGGTGTCGGCCATGCACCGCCAGCCGCTCACGTTCAGCACGTGCGCGGTGCCCTCGGCTTTCTTGGGCGCGTCCTGGAAGTACTGGGTGATCACGTCGATCGCTTCGGTGCAGCCAGGACGACCCGCCTTGGTCTCGGTGGCGATCAGGCCCACCTTGCCGTTCGGCGCGTCGATCGGGCCGCAGTCGACCGGCGGGCCGACCGTTTCGCCGGTGTCCGGGCCGCTGCTCGCGGACTTGCCGGGGCTGGCCGTCTTGCCCGGGGACGCGGCCGGGGCGCTCGACTGCGCGGACGTGACAGTGAGCGGGACCGACGGCGGGGAGGAGACGGAACCAGCCTGGTCAGCGCTCCCGTCGCACGCCACGACCAGCACGCCCAGCGAGAGAACCGACGCCGCGGCAACCATCGTGCGCGTGAACCGCATGAACACAGTCCTCCCTGAGGCAGCCGCCGATCGGCCAAGATCACCCTAATCGGTGACACCCGGGACGGCAGTGTGGCGGCGATTCTCCGCGAAACGGCCCGGCTTCCCGAGAGAAGCCGGGCCGTCGCGGGAAATCCGTCAGCGGATGACGACCTGCCGCACGTGCACGAAGTTCAGGTCGGCGCCCTGCCAGTGGCCGAGACTGGCTTGGCCGCCGTCCCAGTACAGGGTGACCGAGTTGTTGCCGGAGTCGACCCGGGTGACGCCGCCCAGGTCCACGTACACCGCGCCGGAATTGGCGAAGCAGGCGACATCGCTGCCGTCCCACGGGTTTCCGCCCGCGAGGCGCAGCTGGACGAAGTCGGTGCGGCCGTTGCAGGCTACCCGGTCGGTGGCGAACGCCTGACCGGCCGGAACGGTGACGGCCAGCGCGAGCGCCGCGGCGCCGCCGATCGCGAGTCTCTTGACGAGTGAAGGCATGATCGCTGTGGAACCTTTCTCCCAGTGCTGCCTTGAAGGTGAGCCCGGCCCGCGGCGAAACCGCGCCGCCGGACGAGATCGACCGTGCCAGCAGCGGGCTTGGCCCGGACAGCCGTCGCGCCCGCTTCTACCCGTTCGTACCCGGGGTGCGAGAGAAACGGACCTCGCTCAGACAGCCTTGCCGTGGAACGAAAGTCCCTTGCTGCCGCAGAAAATCTGCTTGCTGCCGCCGTTTCCGCCGTCGTAGCCGCAGTTCCAGCCGTCGACGTCGAGGAAACGGCCGGTGCCCTGCGCCTTGGTCGGCGCCTGGGCGAGGTAGTCGGACATCACGTCGATCGCCTCGGTGCAGCCGACGGTTCCGGCGGGCATCGCCTCGGTCACCACGTCGACCTTGCCGCCGGGGCCGTCGATCGGCCCGCAGTCCGCGCCGTTGCCGAGTTCGCCCTTGCCCGGCAAGCGGTCGCTGGGCTGCGGCTTGGCCGAGGTCGGGTGCGGCTTGGGCTTGCTCGCGTGCGTCGGGGCCTGCGCCTGAGTGGACGGCGCGGGCGTGGCGGAAGAACTCGGTGCTGCCACCGACGAAGCGGTCGGCGCGGCGGAGAGCGAACTCTGCACCGCCGCGGCCTGCCCGGCTTGCGAACCGCCGCCGCACGCGGCGACTGCCAGCGCAACGCCGAGCATCGAACCGGAAATCAGGGTGCGGGCCACCATGGTGCGCATTTGTCGAATCCCCTCCAGGATGCGTTGCTTTCGAACACCCCTGAAGACGTGCGGGCACGGCGGCAGTTGGCCGATCGGACGGCTGTCCGGTCAGGCCTGCCCGTTCGGGCAGGATCGCCCCGGACGGCGCAACCCCGTTCAGGAAGCCGGGACCGGTTCCTCGTCCGCCGCGCGCAGCCGCTGCGAGATCACCTTGGTGATGCCGTCGCCCTGCATGCTCACGCCGTACAGCGCGTCGGCGATCTCCATGGTCGGCTTCTGGTGCGTGATGATGATCAGCTGCGACGAATCGCGCAGCTGCTCCAGCAGGCCGATCAGCCGGCGCATGTTGGTGTCGTCCAGCGCCGCCTCGACCTCGTCCATCACGTAGAAGGGCGAAGGGCGGGCACGGAAGATCGCGACCAGCATGCCGACCGCGACCAGCGACTTCTCGCCGCCGGACAGCAGCGACAGCCGCTTGACCTTCTTGCCCGGCGGGCGCGCCTCGACGTCCACGCCGGTGGCGAGCAGGTCGTTCGGCTCGGTGAGCACCATCCGGCCCTCGCCGCCGGGGAACAGCACGCCGAAGACGGTCTCGAACTCGCGCGCCACGTCGGCGTAGGCCGAGGCGAAGACCTCCAGGATCTTCTCGTCGACCTGCTTGATGACGGCCTCGAGGTCCTTGCGGGTGTCCTTGAGGTCTTCCAGCTGGGTGGAGAGGAACTTGTACCGCTCCTCCAGCGCCGCGAATTCCTCCAGCGCCAGCGGGTTCACCTTGCCCAGCAGGGTCAGGTCCTTCTCCGCGCGCTTGGCGCGGCGGGCCTGGGTGTCGCGGTCGAACGGCATCGGCGGCGGCTGCGTGACGTCCTCGCCGCGCTCCTTGGCCGCCTCGTACTCGGCCATCTCGCCCGCGCTCGGCGGCACCGGCACGTCCGGGCCGTACTCCTCGACCAGGTCCGCGAGCCCGATGCCGAAGTCCTCGGCGATCTTCGCTTCCAGCGTTTCCAGCCGCAGCTTCTGCTCGGCGCGCAGCACCTCGTCGCGGTGCACGGCGTCGGTCAGCTTCTCCAGTTCGCCGGACAGCTCGCGCACCTTCGCGCGCACCGCGGTGAGCGCGGTTTCGCGGGTTTGGCGCTGCGCCTGGGCTTCGTCGCGCTCGGCGGCCGCGCGCTGCACCGAGATCTCGATGCGCTCCAACGCGAACTCACCGGCGTTGACGACCGCGTTCGCGATTTCCGCGCCGCGCTCGCGCGCTTCCCGGGCCTTGGCCGCGCGCTCGCGAGCCTGCTGCTCGGCGTAAGCCGCGCGGCGCAACGATTCCGCGCGCCCGGCGATGCTGCGCGCACGTTCCTCGGCGGTGCGCTGCGCGAGCCGCGCTTCGACTTCTTCCTGCCGCACCACGGCGAGCTGCTCGGCGGCCTCGTCGCGCTCGGCGGTGTCCGGGTCGTCCTCGACCGGCTGCTCGGCGACCGCGGCGAGCCGTTCTTCCAGCTCTGCCAACTGTTCCAGCGCGTGCTCGCGGCTCTGCTCGACCTTCGCGCGCTGCTGGGTCAGCCGTTCGACCTCGGCCTGCGCGGACCGCGCGGCCTGCTGCAACCGGTTGAGCCGCTCGGACGAACGGGCCTTGCGCACCTTGGCGTCGCCGAGCGCGTCCTTCGCCTGGCCGACCTCTTCGCGCCGAGACTGCTGCTCGGCGCGCGCGCCTTCCAGTTCCGCGGAGTACTGCTCCAGCGCGCGTTCGGCCGTGCGCAAGCGTTCCTGCGCCTCGTCGACCGCCGCCTGCACCTCGATCACGCTCTCGCGGGCGGCGGAACCACCGGCGATCCAGTTGGCCCCGAAGACATCGCCCTCGGCGGTGACCGCACGCACCTGCGGGTGCTGGGCCACGAGCTGCCGCGCGGCGTCCAGATCCGGCACCAGCGCGAGCCGGTCCAGCGCCTTCTCGACCGCGGGACGCAGCTGTTCCGGCGCGTTGACGACCTCGCGAGCCCAGCGCGCGCCATAGGGCAGCATCGGCCACGAGCTGGTGTCCACAGTGGACCCAGCGCTGACCGGAACGATCCCCGCGCGGCCGGAATCGGTGTCCTTCAAGTACTTCAGCGCGGACAGCGCGTTCTCGCCGCCGGACACCGCGACCGCGTCGGCCACCGGCCCGAGCGCGGCGGCCAGCGCGACCTCATGGCCCGGCTGCACAGTGAGCAACGCGGCGACCGAACCGAGCAGGCCCGGCAATTCCGCGGACGCACCGAGCAGCGCGCCCGCGCCGTCCTTGCGCTTGAGCCCCATCGACAGCGCCTCGACGCGCGCCTTCTCCGACGCGATCTCGCGCTCCGAACCGCGCTCTGCCTTCACCAGCTCTTCGACGCGGGCCTTGGCGGCGTTGTTCGCCTCCACCGCGCGGTCGTGGCGCTGCTGCAGGTCGGCGTCGTCGGATTCCTCCGTGCCGCCAACGGCTTTGGCTTCTTCCAGCTCCTCGACCGCGATCTCGGCACGCTCGGCGGCTTCCTGCAGACCAACCGTCAGCCGGTCGACTTCTTCCGCGGTCGCGCCGTTCTTGCTGCGCAGCGCTTCGACCTGACCGGTCAGCTTCGCCATGCCCTCACGACGGTCGGCGATCGCCCGGACCGCGGCCCAGTGCGCGCGCTCCGCGGCCTGCACTCGCTGTTCGAGATCTTCCCGGCGCAGCACGGTTTCCGCGAGAAGTTCGCGGGCCTCCATGACCGCCTCGGTCAGCTCCTGCTCGCGCTCCGCGGCCTGCTCGGCCTCGGCGAGCAGTTCCTCCGGGTCACGGCCGCCAGTGGGCGCGGAGACGTCGGAAGAAAGGTGCCGCTGACGCTCCACCGCCAGCCGCACGGTGCCGCGCAGCCGTTCCGTGAGCGCCGACAGCTTGTACCAAGTCTCCTGCGCGATCTGCAGCCGCGGCGCGTCCTCGGCGAGCGACGCCTCCAGCTCGGTTTCCTCGGCGGACACGATTTCCAGCGCCTGCTCGACTTCGGCGCGGCGCTGCCGGGCGGTACGTTCGTCAGCCTCGTCGCGCTGGATGGATTCGCGCTGGGTGACCAGGTCGTCGGCGAACAGCCGGAGCCGGGCGTCGCGCAGGTCGGACTGCACCGACTGGGCCTTGCGCGCGATCTCGGCCTGCTTGCCCAGCGGTTTCAGCTGGCGGCGCAGCTCGGTGGTGAGGTCGGTGAGCCGGTCGAGGTTGCCCTGCATGTTGTTGAGCTTGCGCAGGGTCTGCTCTTTGCGCTTGCGGTGCTTGAGGACGCCGGCGGCCTCCTCGATGAACGCGCGCCGCTCCTCGGGCTTCGACTCCAGGATCGCCGAGAGCTGGCCCTGTCCGACGATGACGTGCATCTCGCGGCCGATGCCGGAGTCCGACAGCAGTTCCTGGACGTCCATCAGGCGGCAGCGGTCGCCGTTGATCTCGTACTCGCTCGCGCCGTCGCGGAACATCCGGCGGGTGATGGAGACCTCGGCGTACTCGATCGGCAGCGCGCCGTCGGCGTTGTCGATGGTGAGCGTGACCTCGGCGCGGCCGAGCGGCGCGCGGCCCGCGGTGCCGGCGAAGATGACGTCTTCCATCTTGCCGCCGCGCAGGTCCTTCGCGCCCTGGGTGCCCATGACCCAGCGCAGCGCGTCGAGGACGTTCGACTTTCCGGAGCCGTTCGGGCCGACCACGCAGGTGATGCCGGGTTCGAAGCGCAGCGTGGTCGCCGAGGCGAAGGACTTGAAGCCCTTGAGCGTCAGGCTTTTCAGGTGCACGTGCTGCCGACCCCTCTTGGCCACGGGTACTGGATGGCTACCGGTTCCCCCGGTTCGGGACAGGCTACCCGGGGGTTCCCGAGCTCGGTGGGAGGCCAGGCCGCCCGGGCGCGCCTAGCACAGGTCCGACCGCCCCGGCAACCCCAAGCACCCCATCAGCCGCAGCCGCCCCGCCCGGCTCAGCGTTCGAGGAATCCTTCGAGCCCGCCCTTCGCGGCGGTCCAGCGTTCAACTACCTGATCCACTCGTCCGGGTGAGGTTCGCGAGCGCAGCGCGGCCAGCAGTTGCCCACAGTGGTCCCGGCTACCCTCAGCGACGACCTCAACACGCCCGTCCGGGAGATTCCTGGCGAATCCGGTCAACCCGAGCTCGAGCGCCCGGCTCCGGGTCCACCAGCGAAAACCGACTCCCTGCACCTGCCCGTGCACCCAGGCTGCCAGCCGGACGGGCGTTTCCTGCTCGTTCACCGGCCCCATCCTGCCGCACGCCCCCGGCTGCGGACCGTGACGGCCCGGTCCCTCGGTCGCGCGAACGGGTCCTGAGCAGTGATAACCTCCCGCCTGGCATCCGGGGCCGGAGCCCCGCTCCCCCGTGCCGCCCCTCGACTTGAGCGTTGACTCTCCTAAGGAGCCTGCATGTCCCGTCCCGACGGGCCTGAACCAAGCTCAGCGTCGCCCGAGATCGCGGTGAGCGCTGCCCCCACCGCCCCGCCGAAGGGCGCGAGCGGGAGGCTGAGCCGCTCCGGCTACGCGATCCTGGGCGTCAGCGGCCTCGTGGTCGCGACGGCCTTCGCCGCGGTCGCCGAACTGGCCGGCCCCGGCTCGGTCACCGACACCGCGACGAACAGCACCGGCGGCGGCCAGGGCGGGCTGCAGGGCAGCTCGCAGGTCGTCGTCCCGGGCAACGCCGTCCCCGGCGGCCCGATGACCGTCCCCGGCTCGCCGACGCCCGGCCAGACCGCCCCGCCGACGCCGACCACGGTGGTGGGAGTGGGTCCGGACGGGAAGCCGACCACGAGCGTGCTCACTCCTCCGCCGAACGCCGGTCAGCCCGGCGGGCAACCGGGCGGCCAGGTTCCGCCGCCGGGCGGCACCACGTCCGAACGCAGCGACCCGCCGACCCACCCGGGCGGCGGAACGACGTCGCCGCCGACGCACACGGTGACCCCGCCGACGTCGACCTCGTCCGACCCGACCCCGCCGTCGTCCTCGGACAGCACGTCGCCGAAGCCCCCGCCGGGCAGCAGCTCGACCGGCGGCCAGCCGTCGTCCTCGCCGAGCGCGTCCACTTCGGACTCCGGCCCGACGAGTTCCACCAGCCGCTGAAAGTCGTGAGGGGAACCCTGAGGGAATCTGATTCCCTCAGGGTTCCCCTCACGGCTTTTCGGCCAGGTCAGGCTTCGAAGCGGTACCCCATCCCCGGCTCCGTCAGCAAATGCCGCGGCCGGGAAGGTTCCGGTTCCAGTTTCCGCCGCAACTGCGCCAGATACACTCGCAGATAATGGGATTCCGTCTCATACGACGGCCCCCACACCTCGTGCAGCAACTGCTTCTGCGCCACCAGCCGTCCCCGGTTGCGCACCAGCAGTTCCAAGACTCCCCACTCGGTCTTGGTCAGGTGCACCTCGCGGCCCTCGCGCAGGACCTTCTTCGCCGCCAGGTCGATCGTGAACGATCCGGTGTCCACCACGGCTTCCGCGCCGTCCGTGCCCGCCACCGACGAACGTCGCACCGCGGCCCGCAGCCGGGCCAGCAGTTCGTCCATTCCGAACGGTTTCGTCACGTAATCGTCGGCGCCCGCGTCGAGCGCCTGCACCTTGTCCGCCGAATCGCCGCGCGCGGACAGGACGATGATCGGCACCGTGGTCCAGCCGCGCAGGCCCGCGATCACTTCGGTGCCATCGAGATCAGGCAGGCCGAGGTCCAGCACCACCACGTCGGGTTTCGTTTCGGCGACCGCTTTCAGCGCGGCGGTGCCGTCGTGCGCGGTGATCACCTTGTATCCGCGCGCGTTGAGGTTGATCCGCAGCGCCCGCACGATCTGCGGTTCATCGTCGACGACCAGCACCGTCGCCATGGGGTCGGCAGTCATCGCGCCACGCCCTCCTCAGCCGATTCGGCTTCCACCAATTCCCGGCCGGTACAGGCCGGCAGCGAGATCACCACCGTCAACCCTCCGCCTGGAGTGTCCTCGGCGCGAACCGTACCGCCCATCGCCTCGGTGAAACCCTTCGCGACGGACAGCCCCAGACCCACGCCCGGCGTCGAGTCGCGGTCCCCGCCCAGCCGCTGGAACGGCGCGAACGCGGATTCCGCGGCGCCCTTCCGCAGGCCTTTGCCGTGGTCGACGATCCGCAGTTCCACGAACTCCGAATGCGCGCTCGCCCGTGCCGAAACGTCGCCGCCGCCGTGCCGCAGCGCGTTGTCCAGGACGTTCGCGATCACCCGTTCCAGCAAGCCCGGATCCGCTTGCACCGAAGGCAATCGGGCGTCCACAAATACCTGGACGCCTTGCGTGTTGTCCACATTGGACAATGCGTGTGCGACCACCTCGTCGTAGCCGACCGGCCGCAGGTGCGGGGTGACCGCGCCGGTCGCCAGCCGGGAGGAGTCGAGCAGGTTGTCGATCAGCCCGGCGAGCCGGTCCGCCGAAAGTTCCACGGCTTCCATCAGTTCCTCAGTGTCCTCATCGGACAGCGAAAGGTCCGGCGCGCGCAGGCTGCCGATCGCGGCCTTGATGGACGTGAGCGGCGTCCGCAGGTCATGGCCGACCGCGGACAGCAGCGTCGTGCGCAGTTCAGTCGCCTCGGCTTTCCGCTCGGCGGCCGCCGCGGCCGCGGCCATCCGCTGTTGTCGCAAGGCGAGCAATGCTTGTCCCGCAACGGCTTCCAGCACTCGACGGTCTGCCGCAGGGAGGGCGCGACCGCGCAGGGTCAGGTGCACGTCAGCGGTCACCGCGATGTCAACATCGGCCTCGTCCGGATCAGCGCACGGCTCGCCGCCGGACAAAGCGACGTTGTCCCACTTGCCGTTGCGTTTCTCCAGCAGCGTCACGGAAGTCAGGCCGAAATTCTCCCGCACCTTCTCCAGCAGCCGCTCGATCGGATTCGGATTGGTCAGCACGGTCCGCGCATACGACGCCAGCAGCGACGCCTCCGTCCGCGCCCGAGCCGCCGCCACCCCCCGCCGAGCGGCGGAAGCGACGACCAAAGCCACCATCACTGCCACCACGATCATTGCGATCAGCGTCACGACGTTCTGCGGACTGTGCACATCCAGCGTGTACAGCGGCGGCGTGAAGAAGAAATTCAGCAGCCCAGCACCGAAAATCGACGCCACCAGAGCCGGGCCGAGCCCGCCCACCAAAGCGACGATGACCGTCGAGAGCACGAAGAGGATCACGTCGGTGGAGAACTCGACCGCGTCGCGCAACAGCACACCGAGACCGGTCGCGACGACCGGCAGCAGGATGCTCAGCACCCAGCCCATCACGAGCCGCGACGGCGCCAGCGGGCTCGTGCCCAGCCGCGCCCGCAGCCGTCCGCCGGCGTAGGAGTGCGTGACCATGTGCACGTCGATCGGCCCGGACTGCTGGATCACCATCGCGCCGATGCCCTCGTCGAAAAGCCGCGCGACCCGGGACCGCCGCGACGTGCCGATCACCAGCTGGGTCGCGTTGACCCCGCGCGCGAAGTCGAGCAGCGCCGTCGGCACGTCGTCGCCGACCACCGCGTGGAAAGTCGCGCCGACCTCCTCGGCCAGCGTGCGGCAGCGGGCCATCGCGGTCGGCCCGAGCCCGGCGAGACCGTCGCCGCGCAGGATGTGCACGACCTGCAGTTCCGCGCCCGCCCGGTTGGCGATCCGGCTGGCGCGCCGGATCAGCGTCTCGCTTTCCGGACCGCCGGTGATCGACACGACCACCCGTTCGCGCGTCTCCCACGTATCGGTGATCTTCTGCTCGGCGCGGTACCGCTGCAGCGCGACGTCGACCTGATCGGCCACCCACAGCAGCGCCAGCTCGCGCAACGCGGTGAGGTTGCCGGGCCGGAAGTAGTTGCCCAGCGCGGCGTCGATGCGCTCGGCCGGGTAGACGTTGCCGTGCGCGAGCCGCCGCCGCAGCGCCTCCGGAGTGATGTCCACCAGCTCCAGCTGCTCCGCGCGGCGCACGACCTCGTCCGGCACGGTTTCCTGCTGGGTGACGCCGGTGATCCGCTCGACGACGTCGTTGAGGCTCTGCAGGTGCTGGACGTTGACCGTGGACAGCACGTCGATGCCCGCTTCGAGCAGCTCGTCGATGTCCTGCCAGCGTTTCTCGTGCCGCCCGCCGGGCACGTTCGTGTGCGCCAGCTCGTCCACGACGACGACCTCGGGCGCGCGGGCGAGCACCGCGTCGAGGTCCATTTCGGCGAACTCGTGCCCGCGGTGGCTGACCGTGCGCCGCGGCACGACGTCCAGCCCGTCGAGCAGGTCGGCGGTCTTCTTGCGGCCGTGCGTCTCGACCAGGCCGACGACCACGTCGGTGCCGCGGTCGAGGCGGCGGCGCGCTTCGCCGAGCATGGCGAAGGTCTTGCCGACGCCCGGAGCCGCGCCGAGGTAGATCCGCAGTTCGCCTCGGCGCGGCTTCGGGGGTGTGTCAGAGGTGCTCACTGTGTCAGTGTGCGCCAGGAGCGGCCGAATGCACGGCAAGGTTGAGCCGGAGCACATTCACGCCCGGCACGCCGATCCCGTTGCCGGTGGTGTTGTCCGCGACCAGCTGCCGCACCTTCTCCTCGCTCAACCCGGTGTTTCGGGCCACGCGAAGCACTTGCAGATCGGCGTACGCGACGCTGATCGCCGGGTCGAGGCCCGAGCCCGAGGCGGTCACCGCGTCCGCGGGCACCTCCGCCGGGGTGACGCCCTCGCGCTGGGCGATCAGGGCCCGCCGCTGCGCGATGGCCTTGGTCAGATCCTCGTTGTACGGCCCCTTGTTGGACGGCCCCGACGTCGACGGGTCGCCCGGCCCGAGCACGTCCTTCGAACCGGCGGAGGGCCGGTTGTGGAACCACGGGTCGCGCGCGGCGTCGGCGGGCACCGGGTCGATCCCGATCAGCGACGAGCCGACCGCCTGGCCGTTCTGCGTCACCACCGAGCCCTCGGCGTGCCCCTGGAGACCGGGGATGCGGGACGCCGCCCACACGCCGAGCGGGTAGACGACGCCGAGCAGCACGGTCATCGCGATGAGCAGGCGCAGGCCCGCCCAGGTCTGCTTGAGCAATACGTTCATGTCAGCCAATCCCAGGAATGTGGCGCACGATCAGGTCGATCACCCAGATCCCGAGGAACGGGCTGACGATCCCGCCGAGGCCGTAGACGAGCAGGTTGCGGCGCAGCAGCGCGGACGCCGACGACGGCCGGTACCGGACGCCGCGCAGGGCGAGCGGGATCAGCCCGACGATGATCAGCGCGTTGAAGATCACCGCGGAGAGGATCGCCGACTTCGGCGTCGCCAGGTGCATCACGTTCAGCGCGCCGAGCTGGGCGAAGATGCCGGTGAACATCGCGGGCAGGATGGCGAAGTACTTCGCCAGGTCGTTCGCCACGCTGAACGTGGTGAGCGCGCCCCGGGTGATCAGCAGCTGCTTGCCGATCCCGACGATCTCGATCAGCTTGGTCGGGTTCGAGTCGAGGTCGACCATGTTGCCGGCCTCCTTGGCCGCCATGGTCCCGGTGTTCATCGCCACGCCGACGTCGGACTGCGCGAGCGCGGGCGCGTCGTTCGTGCCGTCGCCGGTCATCGCGACGAGCCGCCCGCCCTCCTGCTCCTTCTTGATGAGCGCCATCTTGTCCTCGGGCTTGGCCTCGGCGAGATAGTCGTCGACGCCCGCGTCCTCGGCGATCGCGCGCGCGGTGAGCGGGTTGTCGCCGGTGATCATCACCGTCTTGATGCCCATCGAGCGCAGTTCCTCGAAGCGCTCCTTCATGCCCGGCTTCACCACGTCCGACAGCCGGATCACGCCGCATACGTTCGCGGTGCCCCCGGCGGCTTCCGCGACCACCAGCGGGGTCCCGCCCTGCTGGCTGATCTCGTCGACGACGCGTTCGGTCTCGTCCGGGACGTCGCCGCCGCGCTCGCGGACCCACTGGCGCACCGCCGAAGTCGCGCCCTTGCGGACTTCGCGGCCGTCGAGGTCGACGCCGCTCATCCGGGTCTGCGCGGTGAACGGCACGAACTCGGCTAGCTTCTCGCTCTCGTCCGCGGCACCGGGCAGCCCGTGCTGCTCGGCGATCAACTCGACGATGCTGCGGCCTTCCGGCGTCCCGTCGGCGAGACTGGACAGCCGGGCCGCGCGCGCCAGATCCTCCACAGTGGACTTGCCGACCGGAATCAGTTCGGTCGCGCGCCGGTTGCCGAAGGTGATCGTGCCGGTCTTGTCGAGCAGCAGCGTCGACACGTCTCCGGCGGCCTCGACCGCACGACCGGAAGTCGCGAGGACGTTGCGCTGCACCAACCGGTCCATCCCGGCGATGCCGATCGCGCTCAGCAGCGCGCCGATCGTCGTCGGGATCAGGCAGACCAGCAACGCGGTCAGCACGATCACCGACTGCTCGCTGCCGGAGTAGGCCGCCATCGGCTGCAGGGCCACCACGGCGAGCAGGAAGATGATGGTCAGCGTCGACAGCAGGATGGTCAGCGCGATCTCGTTCGGCGTCTTCTGCCGGGAAGCGCCTTCCACCAACGCGATCATCCGGTCCACAAAGGACTCGCCGGGCTTGGTGCTGATCCGCACGACGATCCGGTCGCTCAGCACCGTGGTGCCGCCGGTCACCGCGGACCGGTCGCCGCCGGACTCGCGGATCACCGGGGCCGACTCGCCGGTGATGGCCGATTCGTCCACCGTGGCAATGCCTTCGACGACGTCGCCGTCACCCGGGATCACCTGTCCGGCCTCGACCACCACCCGATCGCCGACGCGCAGGTCCACGCCGGGCACCTGCTCCTCGGAGCCGTCCTCGGTGAGCCGCCGCGCGACGGTCTCCTTCTTGGTCCGCCGCAACGATTCCGCCTGCGCCTTGCCGCGCCCCTCGGCGACGGCTTCGGCCAGGTTCGCGAACACGACGGTGAACCACAGCCACACCGCGATGAGGATCGAGAACACGCTCGGGTCGGTGACCGCGAAGACGGTGGTCAGGACCGAACCGGCCCACACCACGAACATCACCGGGTTTTTGAGCTGATGCTTCGGGTGCAGTTTGCGCAGTGCGTCCGGCATGGACGACCACAGCTGCTTCGGGCTGAAGACGCCCGCTCCGACGCGTCCGGCGTTTTCTACGTGGTGCTGCGTCTCCTCTTCGGGAGTCCGCTCCTGGGTGATGGTCATGCCAATGCCTCTGCAATCGGCCCCAGCGCGAGCGCCGGGATGAACGTGAGAGCCGCGACGAGGACGACGGTGCCGGTCAGCAACGTCCCGAACAGCGGCCCGGTGGTGGGCAGCGTGCCCGCGGTTTCGGGAACTTTCTTCTGCGAGGCAAGCGAACCGGCCAGGCAGAGCACCGCGACGATGGGCACGAACCGGCCGATCAGCATGGCCACCGAAAGCGACGCCTGGAACCAGTCGCTGGTCGCGGTGAGACCGCCGAACGCGCTGCCGTTGTTGTTGCCCGCGGACGTGTAGCCGTAAAGGACTTCCGACAATCCGTGCGGACCCGAGTTGCCGAGCGCGTCTCGCGTGGCCGGGATCATCAAGGCGATGCCGGACCCGAGCAGCACCACGACGGGCATCGCCAGCATCGAGATCGCCGCGCAGGTGACCTCGCGCTTGCCGAGCTTCTTGCCCAGGTACTCCGGCGTGCGCCCGACCATCAGCCCGGCCAGGAACATCGCGATCACGGCCATCACGAGAATCCCGTACAGCCCGGTGCCGACGCCGCCCGGCGAAATCTCGCCGAAGAGCATGTTCAGCATCGTGCCCCCGCCGCCGAGGCCGGACAGGCTGTCGTGCGCGCCGTTGACCGCGCCGGTCGACGTGCCGGTGGTGGTGTCGGCGAACAGCGACGTGCCGCCGATCCCGAACCGCTGTTCCTTGCCTTCGAGATTCGCCCCCGCGGCCAGTGCCGACGGGCTGTTCGTGCGCGCCTCGGACGTCCAGATCACCGCGAGCATCGCGCCCCAGAGGACCGTCATGACCGACAGCAGGACGTAGCCCTGCTTGCGGTTGCCGACCAGCTGCCCGAAGGCGCGGGTCAGGCAGACCGGGATGACGAGGATCAGGAACATCTCGACGACGTTGGTCCAGACGTTCGGGTTCTCGAACGGATGCGCGGAGTTGGCGTTGAAGATGCCGCCGCCGTTCGTGCCGAGTTCCTTGATCACTTCCTGGCTCGCCGCCGGGGCCAGCGCGATCGTGCTGGTGCTGCCGTCCGGATTCGTCACCGCGACGCCGGAACGCAGGCTCTGCACCACGCCGAGCGCCACGAGGACGAGCGCGAACACGAACGCCATCGGCAGCAGCACGCGGATCGTGCCGCGCGTGAGGTCCACCCAGAAGTTGCCGAGCCGGTCGGCGCGCGAGCGGACGAACCCGCGCGTCACCGCGATCGCCACGGCCAGCCCGACGCCCGCGGACAGGAAGTTCTGCACGGTGAGCCCGGCCATCTGGACGAAGTGGCCCATGGTCGTCTCGGGCGTGTAGGACTGCCAGTTCGTGTTGGTCACGAACGAAACCGCGGTGTTGAACGCGACGGCGGGCGACACCGGGCCGCGGCCGAAGTTCCACGGCAGGATCGACTGCAAGCGCTGCAGCAGGTACAGCAGGATCACCGAAACGAACGAGAAGCCGAGCACGCCCGAGGCGTAGGTCTTCCAATGCTGTTCGGTGTTCGGGTCGACCCGGACGATCTTGTACAGGGCCTTCTCGACCCGCAGGTGCTTCTCGGCGGAGAAGACGCGGGCGAGGTAGTCGCCGAGGGGTTTGTAGACCACCGCGAGGGCGACCAGGAGCACGCCGGCTTGCAGGAAGCCGGCCGCGACGTCACTCATCTCAGAATTTCTCCGGCCTCACGAGGGCGACGAACAGGTAGCCGAGAAGGCCGAGCGCCAGCAGTCCGCCGACGATGTTGGCCACGGTGCCCGCGCCGCTCACAGCTTCTCCAGCCCGCGCAGGACACCGGCGAGCACCGCGAAAACGCCGATGAGCAATAGGGCGTACAGCAAATCCGCCACGAGGCACCTCTCAGAAAGGGTCACCCGGCACGGGTGACCGTCGGTCGAGTGCCACTGTGCGGTCGTAGCGGAGGGTGAGCACCCCCGTCTGACGCCTCCTTGACGCGGTGACCTGGGGGCGTTTACGCGATCTTGACGGCCGGTGACCCGCGCCACTACGTCAAGCGCCATTCGGGTCAGCCGGGGTGGGTGACTGTCCGTAGTTGGTGGGTGACTTGCGGCACAGCTGGTAGTGGATCAAGGACAGAGAGTGCAATTCGGGCAGACAAAAATCGGGGGTCCGTGTTACACCTGAGTAACCAATAGTTGTATCAACTAACTAACTAAACTCCGGGAGGTCTCGTATGTGCGGAATCGCGGGCTGGGTTTCCTACGACACCGATCTCACGCAGCAGCAGGAGATCGCGGACGCGATGACCGAGACCATGGCCTGCCGAGGACCCGACGACCGGGGGACGTGGGTCCGCCGTTCGGTCGCGCTGGGTCATCGCCGGCTCGCCATCATCGACCTGCCGGGCGGCCGGCAGCCGATGAGCGTCAAGACGCCGAACGGCGAGATCGCGATGGTCTACAGCGGCGAGGCGTACAACTTCTCCGAACTTCGTGAAGAACTCACCAAACTGGGCCACCGCTGGGAGACCGACAGCGACACCGAGGTCGTGCTGCACGGGTACCTGCAGTGGGGCACCGAGGTCGTGGACCACCTCAACGGCATGTACGCGTTCGCGATCTGGGACGAGCGCGACCAGAAGCTCGTGATGATCCGCGACCGGATGGGCATCAAGCCGTTCTACTACTACCCCACCCGCGACGGCGTCCTGTTCGGCTCCGAGCCGAAGGCGATCCTGGCGAACCCGTTGGCGCGCAAGGTGGTCGACAGCGACGGCCTGCGCGAGCTGATGGGCTTCACGAAGCGGCCGGGCTGGTCGCTGTGGAAGGGCATGTACGAGGTCGACCCGGCCACCGTCGTGACCGTGACCCGCGAGGGCATCAACACCCGCACCTACTGGAAGCTCGACGCGAAGCAGCACACCGACGACCAGGAGACGACGGTCGCCCGCGTGCGCGAGCTGATGACCGACATCGTCCACCGGCAGCTGGTCGCCGACGTCCCGCGCTGCGTGCTGCTCTCCGGTGGCCTCGACTCGAGCGCGGTCACCGGCCTCGCCGCCGCCCGGCTGGCCGAGCAGGGCGAGCAGCTGCGCACGTTCTCGGTCGACTTTTTCGGGCAGGAGGAGAACTTCCAGCCTGACGAGATGCGCGACACCCCGGACTCGCCGTACATCCGCGACGTCGCCAAGCTCGTCGGTTCCGCGCACCAGGACGTGATGCTGAACCCGGCCGACCTGAGCGACCCCGAGGTCCGCCGCAAGGTGCTGCGCGCCCGCGACATCCCGTCCGGCCTCGGCGACATGGACACGTCGTTGTTCTTGCTGTTCAAGGCGATCCGCGGCGAATCGACGGTCGCGCTGTCCGGCGAATCGGCCGACGAGGTGTTCGGCGGGTACCGCTGGTTCCACGACGAGGCCGCCGTGAAGGCCGACACCTTCCCGTGGCTGGCGTTCCGCAACAGCCTGATGGACGAGCGGGGTTCGCTGCTCGAACCGGGCCTCGCCAAGAAGCTCGATCTGGATTCCTACATCGCCGACCAGTACCGGACCGCGGTGTCCGAAGTGGACTTGCTGGACGGCGAATCCGAGCGGGAGTCCCGGATGCGGGTCATCTGCCACCTGCACCTGACCCGTTTCGTGCGGCAGCTGCTCGACCGCAAGGACCGGATGTCGATGGCGGTGGGCCTGGAAGTGCGCGTGCCGTTCTGCGACCACCGGCTCGTGGAGTACGTCTACAACACGCCGTGGTCGCTGAAGACCTACGACGGCCGGGAAAAGAGCCTGCTGCGGCACGCGACGAAGCACGTGCTGCCCGCGTCGGTGCGGGACCGGGTGAAGAGCCCGTATCCGTCCACTCAGGACCCGGGGTACGCGATCGCGCTGCAGCAGCAGCTCAAGGAAGCCTTGGCGCAGAAGGACAACCCGATGTTCCAGATGGTCGGCAAGGAGTGGCTGCGGCAGTCGGCGGAAACCGACCCGGCGGCGATCAGCCAGGCGCAGCGGGTCGGCATGGACCGGGCGCTGGACCTGCACCACTGGTTCGACATGTACTCGCCGGAACTGGAACTCGACTGACCCGCTCGCCCCGGACCGCCCCAATGCCGCATTGGGTGCGTCTGACGCACCCAATGCCGCATTGGTTGCGTGTCATGCACCCAATGCGGCGTTCGGTGCGTCCTGTGCACCCAATGCCGCATTGGGGTTCTTTCAGCAGCGGGTTCCGGGTCGGCGACGCCGAGGTTCCCGGCCGATGCACCTGATCCGGCGCTGCGGAGATCCGTGAGGGGAACCCTGAGGGACTCTGAGTCCCTCAGGGTTCCCCTCACAGACGTCAGTGGGAGCAGCGGGCAACGCACCCAATGTGGCGTTCGGTGCGTTCAGCGCACCCAATGCCACATTGGGGTGCTTGCGCGAGCGGTGCCGGGCGAGCGGTCAGAAGTCGAGGTGTGCGTCGATCTCGGCGCCGCGGACGTCCAGTTCCGCGCCGGTTCCGCTCAGCAGCCGCCGGGCCGCCGCATTGTCCACAGTGGTCGTTGCGACGAACTTCGCCGCGCCGCCGTCGCGGGCCGCGTCCAGCAGCACCGCGGTCACCTTGCGGCCGATCCCGCGTCCGCGCGCCGAACGGCCGAGCCACACCCCGGCCTCGACCTCCAGCGCCGACCGCCCGGACACCGGCCGCAGCCGGGCCGCCCCGCAGACCCGGCCGTCGACCTCCACGACCCACGTCGTCTCGATCGCGGTGTCCGGATTGAGCGATCGGCGGCGGTGAAACGCGAGAAACGCTTCGCGGCGGGCTTCGGTCCAGCCGGCGGGACCTTCCACCGGCGGCATGACCTCAGTCGGTTCGGCGTCGGCCACCGCGGCTTCCAGAAGCCGCTCGAGCCCCGGCTCGTCGAGCGGGATCAGCACGATCTCGGATTCTCCGGATCCAGGCACGCCCCGCAGCTTGGCACGCGAAGCCGCCGTGCGCTACCCGATCGGCCCAGTCGTTACCAGGGAACGGGCTTGCCGAAGCGGTCGAGGAACTGCAGCCCCGGCTCGCCTGCCTGCGCTTCCAGCACGTCGACGACCGCCGGAACGCTTTCCTCGGGCAGCAACGGCGCGTCCGGCCCGCCGAGCCGCGTCCGGTTGTGGCCGGGATCGATGAGCAGTTTGGTGCGCCCGTCGCCCTCGTGGCGGGTCGCGTAGCTGCGCATGAGCTGGTTGAGCGCGGCCTTGCTCGCCTTGTACAGCTCGTATCCGGGTTCGACGTTCATCGAGATGCTGCCCTGCTCGGAAGACATCACCGCGACCGTGCCGCCCGGCGCGACCAGATCGTGCAGTCCTTCGAGGACTCGCAGCGGGCTCAACGCGTTGGTGATCATGACTTCGGCGAACATCGTCGTCGGCACTTCGCCGATCGGCAGATTCCCTTGGTTGATCGCCGCGTTCACGAAAAGCAGATCGAGCGGACCGTCCACTCTGTCGCTGAGCGCCGCGATCTGTGCTTCGTCAGTCATCTCGAGCCGTTCAGTCCGCATCCCTTCGCGCGGCACCGCACCGTCGCGAGTGGTCGCGATGACCTCCCACCCACGCCGGTCCAGCTCGGTGACCAGCACCAATCCCAGCCCCCGCGAAGCTCCGACCACCAATGCCCGGCGTACCGCCATGGCCCCTCCCTTGTCTAGACGAGACGTCACGTCTAGACAGTAGCACGGTAAGGTGTCCGGTATGCCCGCAGTGAATTCCCAGCCCCGCAGGGCACGCTCCGGCAACCGGCGGGACGAGACCGCGCGCCTGGCCGTGCTCCACGCCGCCGACGACCTCCTGGTCGAGCACGGCTTCGGCGCGCTGACCGTCGAAGCGATCGCGCGCCGCGCCGGGGTCGCGAAGCAGACGATCTACCGCTGGTGGCCGTCCAAGGTCGAAATCCTGCTGGACACGCTGATCGAGGACAGCGCTAAACGCCTGCCGGTGCCGACGGAACTCCCTACGGCGGGGAGCATCCGCGCGTACCTGCGTGATTTCGCGGATTTCCTGACCGAGGACCCGGCGGGGAAATGTCATCTCACGCTGCTGGCCGAGGCGCAGCACGATGTCGGGACCGCGGCGCGGTTCCATGAGCGCTATCTGGAACCGCGGCAGATCGCGGAACGCGAGATGCTGACGACGGCCACCGAGGTGGGCGAGATCTCCCCGGTGCTGGATCCGGAGGCCACAATGGACGCTCTGCTGGGGCCGATTGTCTACTGTGCACTGACGGGGGCGGCGGTGCCGGGGGATTTGGTGGATACGTTGGTGGAGAAGCTTCTTCGTCCGCGATCCTGACCTACCGCCGCACCTCCGCAACCCGCACCGGGCGGTTCTCTCGCCTCGAGACCTCGCACGCCTCCGCGATGTAGAACGCCTCCAGCGCATCCGCCGCCCCCGCGGGCGACGCGATACGCCCGGCCGCCACGTCCAGGAATGCGCGCAGCTCGGCGGCGTAAGCCGTCCGGAACCGCTCCATGAACCCTGGATAAGCCGGTCCCGGCAACGGCCCGAAGCCCGGTTCCACCGACCGCAGCGGAGCCTGCTCGTCCAAGCCCACTACGGCATTCCCCAAGGAGCCGAGGGCCTCGAAGCGCACGTCGTAGCCCGCGCCGTTGTAGCGCGTCAGGGAGACCGTCGCGAGGGTTCCGTCGTCGAGGGTCATCGCGACCGCCGCCGTGTCGACGTCTCCGGCGTCGGCGAAGAACTGCTCGCCCTTGTTGCGCCCCACGGCGAATACCTCCTCGACCTCCCGGCCGGTCACCCAGCGGAGGATGTCGAAGTCGTGCACCCCGCAGTCCCGGAACAGGCCGCCGGAATGCGCGATATAGGCCGCGGGCGGCGGGGCCGGGTCCAAAGTGGTCGCCCGGACGCTGTGCAGCCAGCCCAATTCCCCGCTCTCCACCGCGACCCGCGCGGCCTGGTAGCCCGCGTCGAACCGGCGCTGGAAGCCGATCTGCACCGGGACGTCCGAGTCCGCGATCCGGTCGATCACCGCGAGCGTGCCCGGGATGTCCGCGGCGACCGGCTTTTCGCAGAACACCGGCACCCGCGCGTCGACCGCCTGGATGATCAGCTCCGGATGCGCGTCCGTGGCCGCCGCGACGACCAGGCCGTCGAGACCAGCCCGGAACAGCGCGTCGATACCGTCGACCGCCTCGACCCCGAGCCGAGCGGCGGCCGACCGCGCTCGCGCGGGATCCACGTCCGCGACGACCACCGACGTGACCTCGTCGAAACCCGCCAGCGTTTCCGCGTGCGCGGCGCCGATCCGCCCGGTCCCTGCCAGTCCCAACCTCATCGCTGTGCCTCCCCTGAGTTCGGCCCCGTGGTCTCCCGAACGACCAGGGACGGATGAAGCAGATGCCGCACCGGTTCAGTGCGTTCACCCCGTACCCGTTCCAATAACGCGTCAAAGGCCAGCCGTGCCATTTCCGCGCGCGGCTGGTCCACTGTGGTCAGTGAGATGTGCCGAAGGGAAGCCAGCGACGTGTTGTCGTAGCCCACCACCGAAACGTCCTCCGGCACCCGCAAACCGTGTTCTTCGAGCGCCGAGATCGCGCCGACGGCGTTGAAGTCGTTGCCTGCCAGCAGTGCGGTCGGTGCCGGGGAATACGAAGACAACAGCTCCTGCACCGCCTTTTCGCCCGCGGTGTCGGTGTGTTCACTGCGCACCACGATCGGCTCCAGACCGTGCGCCCGCATCGCCTGCCGGAAGCCTCGACGCCGAGCCGCGGCACCAGCCGCTCCCCCGCCGTCGAGGTGGGCGATCCGGCGGTGCCCCAGCTGTGCCAGATGTTCGACGGCCAACGCCGCGCCAGCCTCGCCGTCGTCGTTCACAGTATCCACAGTGGACAGTCGAGAAGTCCGTGACACCAGCACTACCGGACACTGCCGTGCCGCGGCTTCGATCGCGGCGGCGGGAACCACTGGCGACAACAGCACCACGCCGGCGGGACGGAAGGACAAAAGGCTGCGCAGTGCAGCACCTTCCCGCGAGGGGATCCGGCCGCCGGTGTTGAGGATCAAGTCGAAACCGGCGGCCTGGGCCGCCGCGTCCAGACCCTCCACGACATCGGCGAAGAACGCGTTGCGCAGGTCGTTCACCATCACGCCGAGCACCGTCGACGTCCGGCTCGCCAGCGATCGTGCCATCACATGCGGCGAATAGCCCAGCTCGTCAGCCGCTTTCCGCACCGCCGCGCGCCGCTGCGCCGAGACGTTCGGCGCGTTGCGCATCACGAGCGAAACCAGCGCCCGGGAGACCCCGGCGCGTGCGGCGACATCCTCCATGGTGGGCTTCCCCATCCGAAAACCTCCCCGGAGAAGCGCTTGACGCGACGGGTCGGACGCTACAAGCTTAGAGCGCTCTAATCAAGGGCACCGAAGCACTGTCCCCCGACCGGAGAGGGATCCATGACCGCGAAGATCCGCGTCGCCGCCGCCCCGATCTCGTGGGGGGTCTGCGAGGTGCCCGGCTGGGGCCGAGTGCTCGAAGCCCCTGTCGTGCTCAGCGAAATGACCGAACTGGGCGTCACCGCAACGGAATTGGGCCCGCCTGGCTATTTGCCGCGCGAACCGTCCGAGTTGAAGACGCTCCTGGGAAGCCACCGGCTCGAACTCGTCGGCGGCTTCCTTGCCGTGCCGCTGCACGAAAATCCGGACGCGGCCATTGCCGAAGCGGAAGACTCAGCGGCACTCTTCGCGGCCTGCGACGGCGGAATGCTCGTCCTCGCCGCCGCAACCGGTCTCGACGGTTACGACAAACGGCCCACCCTCACCGAGGCCGAATGGTCCACTTTGGTCAGCACGGCAGGCAAGATCCGCGACACAGCGGCGAAACACGGCCTCCGCACCGTCCTGCACCCGCACGTCGGAACGCACGTGGAGACCGAGGCGGAGGTCGAACGTTTCCTCGCGGACTCGGATCTTCAGCTCTGCCTGGACACCGGCCATCTCCTGATCGGCGGCACCGACCCGGTCGCGCTCGCCCAGCGGCACCCCGGGCGCGTCGGTCATCTGCACCTCAAGGACGTCCGCGGCGAGCTTGCCGAAGCCGTCCGCACCGGAAAGCTCCCGTATACCGAAGCCGTCGGCAAGGGTCTCTACGTGCCGCTCGGCGAGGGCGACGTGGACATCGAGGCCATGGTCCGCTCCGTCGCCGGGGCGGGCTACGACGGCTGGTACGTGCTGGAACAGGACACCGCGCTGAGCGACGACAGTCCGGTGGACCGCCCCGGCCAAGACGTCGCGACCAGCCTCTCGTACCTGCGGAAAATCACCGGCTGATCGTGAAAACCAAGCGAGGAGAGACAACGATGTCCCATCGCTGGAAGCGCGCGGGCCGCTCCGGCCGCTCAGTGGCGAGCCTGCTGGCCGCGGGCTTGCTGCTGACGGCGTGCACCGGTCCGGCCGCCGAGCCGAAAACGACCGCGCCCGCGGCGGCCCCGACGCCGTCCGGGCCGCTGAAGGTTTCGGTCATCACCCACGGCACCGCGGGCGACGCGTTCTGGAACGTGGTGAAGAACGGCGCCGAACAAGCGGGCAAAGACCTTGGTGTGCAAGTCGAATACACGTCAGACGGCGACCCAGGCGCACAGGCGAAGCTGATCGACAACGCAGTCGCGCAGCAGACCGGCGGACTCGTGGTGTCGATGGCGAACCCGGAAGCGCTGCGCCCGTCCATCGAAGCCGCCGTGCGCGCCGGGATCCCGATGATCACGATCAACTCCGGCGAGGACAAGAGCGCGGCGTACGGGGCGCTCACGCACGTCGGGCAGAACGAGTCGATCGCCGGTCAGGAAGCCGGGAAGAAGTTCAAGGACCTCGGCAAGCACAAGCTGCTGTGCGTGATCCACGAGGCCGGAAACGTCGGGCAGGCGCAGCGTTGCGACGGCGCGAAGACCGGGTTCGCCGGCACCGTCCAGACCCTGCAGGTGGACATCTCCAACCCGACCGACGCCGAGTCGCGCATCCGCGGCGCGGTGCAGACCGACTCCTCGATCGACGCGGTCCTCACGCTGAACTCGCAGGTCGCCGCCCGTGCGGTGAGCGCGATCAAGGCGGTGAACTCGAAGGCGCAGGTCGCCACGTTCGACCTCAACTCCGACGTCGTGGCCGCGATCAAGGCGGGCGACGTGCTCTTCGCGGTCGACCAGCAGCAGTACGAACAGGGCTATCTCCCGGTGCAGTTCCTGAAGCTGTACCGGGACAACGCGAACGTCGTCGGCGGCGGCAAACCGGTGCTCACCGGACCCGACCTGGTCGACAAATCCACAGTGGACAAGGTCGGCCAGTACGTGCAAAGGGGCACCCGATGACGACCCTCGACGAACGCCTGGCGAAACCGCGGCTGACCGACCGGCTGGTGGTGCGCCCGGAAATCGGCGCGCTGCTCGGCGCGGTCGTGGTGTTCCTGTTCTTCACCTTCGCCACCGACAAGTTCTTCAGCGCCAGCGGAGCCGCGACCTGGCTGGACGACGCGGCGACGCTGGGCATCATGGCGGTGGCCGTGTCACTGCTGATGGTCGGCGGCGAATTCGACCTGTCCGCGGGCGTGCTGACCGCGTCGACGTCGCTGGTCACCGCGATCCTGGCCACCCAGGCGGGCTGGAACGTGTGGCTCGCGCTGCTCGTCTCGCTGGTGTTCGCGCTGACGGTCGGCGCGTTCAACGGCTGGCTCGTGATGAAAACCGGACTGCCGAGCTTCATCGTCACGCTCGGCACTTTCCTCGCCCTGCAAGGGTTGAACCTCGGCGTAACGCGACTGGTCACCGGCACCGTGCAAGTCTCGGGCATGCGTTCGACCGACGGTTACGCGTCCGCCGGGTTCGTCTTCGCCTCCACAGTGGACATCGGCGGGACACCGTTCCAGATCTCCATCGTCTGGTGGCTCGGCGCGATCGCGGTGGCGGCGTGGCTGCTCCTCCGGACGCGATTCGGCAACTGGATCTTCGCGGTCGGCGGTTCCGCCGCGAGCGCGCGTTCGGTCGGCGTTCCGGTGGTGCGCACCAAAATCCTGCTCTTCATGGGCACCGCGCTGGCCGGCTGGCTGGTCGGTTCGATCAACATCCTGCGCTTCGCGAGCGTCCAGGCGAATCAGGGCATCGGGCTGGAATTCCAGTACATCATCGCGGCGGTGATCGGCGGCTGCCTGCTGACCGGCGGGTTCGGCTCGGCCGTCGGCGCGGCGATCGGCGCGCTGATCTTCGGCATGGCGCGCCAGGGCATCGTGTTCGCCGGCTGGGACAACGACTGGTTCATGCTGTTCCTCGGGATCATGCTGCTGGCGGCGGTCCTGGTCAACAACGCATTGCGGCGGCGCGCGGAAAGGGTCCGGCGATGAACGCTCTCCTCGAGGTCAAGGACGTCGGCAAGCGTTACGGCACCGTGGTCGCGCTGCGCGAGGTGTCCACAGTGGTCAATGCGGGCGAGGTCACCTGCGTGCTGGGCGACAACGGCGCGGGAAAGTCCACTTTGATCAAGATTCTCGCCGGGGTGCACCAGCACGACGAAGGCGAGTTCCTCGTCGAAGGCTCCCCGGTGCGGTTCTCCTCGCCTCGCGAAGCGCTGGATCGCGGGATCGCCACCGTGTATCAGGATCTCGCGGTCGTTCCGCTGATGAGCGTGTGGCGCAACTTCTTCCTCGGCTCCGAACCGACCGTCGGCTTCGGCCCCTTCCGCGCCTTGGACCGGCGCAAAGGCCGGGAACTGACAAAGAAAGCCCTCGCCGACCTCGGCATCGACCTGCGCGACGTCGAACAGCCGGTCGGCACGCTGTCCGGCGGCGAACGGCAGTGCGTCGCGATCGCCCGGGCCATCCACTTCGGCGCGAAGGTGCTGATCCTGGACGAACCGACGGCCGCGTTGGGCGTGAAGCAGGCCGGGGTCGTGCTGAAGTACGTGGCCCAGGCCCGCGACCGGGGCCTGGGCGTCGTCCTGATCACGCACAATCCGCACCACGCGTACCCGGTGGCCGACCGCTTCCTGCTCCTCAAACGCGGCGCGGCGCTCGGCTCCTACGAGAAAGCGGAGATCGACCTGGCCGAGCTGACCCGGCAGATGGCCGGCGGGGCGGAGCTGGAGGCGCTGGAGCACGAGCTGCGGTCGTGAGCGGCAATCACGGTGAGAACCGGCTGAGAACCGGCATTGCCACTCACGAGGTCACCTTCTCCAGCCACGGCCGCACCACTGGCAGCACCGCCGCCGCCTGCATCCCGCTCATGTGGTCCAGCCCGTCGAGCACCTCCACGGTCCACCCACGCGCCGCCAGTTCGGCGCGTTCCCGCAGCAACGGCCCAGCGATGTCGACGGTCACCCCGCCCCACCGCTCGCTGTACACGATCCGATCCTCCGACCCCGCGAAGCACAACCGCGTGCACGACAGCTCGACCGCCCGATCGTCGAAGTTCTGCAACGCCTCATACAACGTCACGAACTGCTTCGTCTGGCCCGTCGACAACGTGACGTCCACCGAATCCCAGTCCCCCGGCTCAGCTTCAGTGTCGGCCGACGGGCCAGCAAGCGCCATCTCGTGCGTCGCCCGGGTCACTGCGAGCATTGCCGCATACGGCCCGTCCAGCGGCGGATACCCGCCCATCACCAACGCGTCCAGCCGATCCGTGCGCAACGCCAGCTGCAGCCCGGACAACGCCAGCCACGAATAGCCGTAATACGAGAACCGATCCGCCTCGACCGCGTCCGCCACCGCCAGGAAATCGGCCGCGACCACGTCCGGCGTCAGGTCGGCCGGATGCGCCATCCGGTGCCCCTGGTAGTCGAAGGCCACCACCCGGAACCCGGCGAATCCCTCGATCAGCGAACGGCCCAGCTCCGGATCAGTGCCCCACTGCCGGGCCGCCTCGGCCTCCGGTCCTTCGGCAGGCCGGGGGTCGACCGGGAGCAGCAGCACCGGCCCGTCCCCGTGTACCTGCGCTTCGATCCTCGTTCCATCATGCAGAGCAGCTTCAGCCATCTCATCTCTTTACGTCGTAAAGTATCGCCGGACACGAGGATACTATACGACGTAAAGAGATGTCGAATCAGCTGGTGACGGCAGGCGACGCGGCCTCGTCGACCAGCTTGCGCGGGGCCCCGGACCCGTCCGCGGGCACCGACCACACGGCGTTCTCGAGGCCGTAGAGGATCGTGTGGTCGTCCTGCCACAGCGCCTGGTCGTCAACACTGCGGGTCTCGGCGAGCGCGGTCTCGCGCATCGTCTTGAGGTCGAGCACGGACAGCCGCCAGACGCCCTCGCCGACCTTCTTCTTGAACGCGATCCGCGTTTCGTCCGGCGACAGCGACGGGCATTCGACGTTTTCCCGCAGCGCCTTGCCGCGGTAGGTGTCGTAGTCGCCTTCGATCAGGTACGTCTTGCCTTTGGAGCCCAGCGTCGAGAAGAAGCGCTTGCCGTCCTTGGCGAACGTGATGCCCCAGTAGTTGACGTCGGAGGAGAAGTACCGCTTCCCGTCGACCAGGACCGGCAGCTCCTCGATCGTCTTCTCCAGCTCGCCGTTGTCCAACTGGTAGACCCCGGCGCGCGTCGAAAACCCGGTGGCAGCGTAGGAATCGCCGGTGACGAAGAGCGTCCAGTACACCCGTTTGCCGTCCGGCGAAACGCGCGCTCGGCTCGGCGTTCCCGGCAGATAGTCCTTGTGCGTGGTGTTGAGATTCCGGTCGAGGACGCTGAAGTCGCTGACCGCGGGCAACGTGCCGGGGCGCACCGCAAGACACATCCCAGTCGTACCGGACACGGCGAACCGGTCGCACTTCAGATCGCTGAACTTCGGCGCGGCACCGGGATTCGCCAACGGGACAACGCCGACATTGCCCGTCTTCGTGCTCCGGAAGAACAACTGTCCCGGTGCGAGCGAAAGATGCTCCACCTTCGCGGGTTCGGCCGGGCTAGGCCGCGCGGCAACCGTGTAGACCACTGCGGCAGCCGCGAGCACCACGGTGCCGACAACAGCGAGAAGAACCTTTTTCATTTGCGCACCGGCCTTGCGAAAGCGGCGCCGAGCGCCACGACAGCGAGCGCTCCGGCAGCCGCGAGAACTGCGGGCTGAAGGTCCCACAACGTCCAGGCGAGTCCGAAGAGGACAGAGGAAAGCATCCGGGCGGCAGCCTGTCCAGTTTGGACCACCGCGAGACCGGTCGCCCGAAGGTCAGCAGGCACCAGCGGTCCGGCAGCAGCCATCAGCACGCCGTCGGTAGCCGCGTAGAACACGCCGTGCAGCCCCAACGCGAGAGCCGCTAGCCAGAATCCGGACACCGGCCCGCACAACGCGATCAATGCGGCGACGAGCGCGACGTGCCCGCCGAGGAACACCGGCCAGCGCCCGATCCGGTCGGCCAGCTTGCCCAGCGGAACCGCCAGCACCAGATAGATCCCAGCAGTGCCGAGCGGCAGCAACGGAAAGAATGTCGCCGCGACATCCCAGCGCCGCTGAAGGACGAGGTACACAAAGGAATCGCCGAGAGTCACGAACCCGAGCAGCGCCGCCCACACCGCCACGCGGCGGAAACCCCGGTCCCGCAACAGCCCGAACGCCGCCCGCACGGACACCGCGGCCCGGTCGGCGATGTCCTGCTTGTGGTCGCGGACGAACAACACCAGCAGCATGACCGCGATCGCCGCGATGCAGAAACTGGTGAAGAACACCGACGTGTAGCTGCCGAGACTCAGCGCGAGCACGGCCATCGCCACCAGCGGGCCGAGGAACGCGCCGACGGTGTCCATCGCGCGGTGCACGCCGAACGACCGGCCGAGCGTGTCGGGCTCGCTGCTGAGCGAGATCAACGCGTCGCGCGGGGCCGTGCGCAGGCCCTTTCCGGTGCGGTCGGCGGCGAGCACCACGCCGATCGCCGCGACCGACGAACCGGCCGCGACCAGGCCGAGCTTGCACACCGCGGACAAGCCGTAGCCGAACCCGGCGACCGCCTTGAGCCTTCGCCACCGGTCGGCCAGATGCCCGCCGAGCACGCGGACCACGGCGGTGGCTCCCGCGTAAAGCCCGTCGAGCAGGCCGAACTGCAGCGGGTTCAGCCCGAGGCCGAGCACCAGGTACAGCGGGAGCACCGCGGTCACCATCTCCGAGGAGATGTCGGTGACCAGGCTGACCGCGCCGAGTGCGACGACGTTCGCCGACACCCGGCGCAGGCCGGCCTTCCGCTCGGTGCCCGCCGCGACGTCCGAACTACGGCTTGTCGCGATGTACACGGCCGGCCCCTAGTTGTGGCAGGTGTAGGTCGGGCTGCTGTCCTGGACCTTGCCGTCGAGACCGATCAGCTGCTCGGAGAAGGTGTTGTCGGTCATCGTCAGCTTCAGCACGCCGAAGGTGTCCTTGAGCAGCTTCGCCGTGGTCGGGTGCGCGGAGTGGACCGGGTACGGGTTCGCGCCGCCCATGCCGCCGATGATCTCGACCGGGCCGGCCGGGTCCGCCTTGCCGCTCGCGTTCTGCTGGTTGAACCGTTCGTAGTGGTGGTCGTGGCCGTTGAGGACCAGGTCGACCTTGTTCTGCGCGAACAGGTCCCACAGCTGCTTGGAACCGCGCTGGTCGCCGTGGTCGCCGGAGCTCCACCGCGGGTGGTGGTAGTACGCCGCGACGCAGCCCTTGGTGTTCTTCGCCAGGTCCTGCTTGATCCAGTTCATCTGGTCGGTGTCCTGGAGCTCGCCGCCGTCCTTGTCGTCGACGAAGCCGTTGGAGTCGATCGCGATGAAGTGCCAGTTGCCCATTTCCCAGCTGTAGTAACGCTTTCCGTTGGGCGTGGCGATCTTGCCGAAGTACTGCTCGTAGGCCTGGAACGGCTTGTTGTCGTCGTAGGTCTCGTGATTGCCCGGGATCGGGTGCGTGATGCTCTTGAACTTGCCCCAGGTCTTGTCGTAGTAGTCCTTGAAGTTCTGCAGCGTCAGACCGGTGTCCTCGGCGTCGTACTGGTTGTCGCCCATGGTGATCACCGCGGCGGGGTTCATCCCCTGGACCAGCTTCGCGGTCTTCGGGTGCACGCAGCTGGAGCTGCTGGCGGTGCACTGCTCGGCGATGTCTCCGGCCGCAGCGAGGACGAACGTGTTGCCCGCGGTCCCCGGCTTCGTGTGCACCTTGACCGAGGTACTGGCCGGCGAAGTGTTTCCGGCGGCGTCCTTCGCGCGGACGGTGTAGGTGTAGTCGGTGTCCGGCGAAAGGCCGTTGTCGGTGTAGGACGTGGACGTGCTGGTGGCGACGGACTTGCCGTCCCGGAGCACGTCGTACCCGCTGACGCCGACGTTGTCCGTCGCGGCGGCCCAGGTCAGCGCGACGCTGTTGGAGCCGATGTCACCTGCGGCGAGGTTCGACGGAGTGGTGGGTGCCTGGGTGTCGCCGGACGAGTCTGGAGTGCCGTACGCCTGAAGTTCCCAGAGGGAGTAGCCGTACTTCGTGGCGCGCTCGGTGCCGACGAAGCGCAGGAACCGGCCGTGCCCGGACAACCCGGTGAGGTCGTCGGTTCCGCCGTCGCCGTTGGTGATCGTCGCGATCGGCTTGAAGTTCTCGCCGTCGTCGGAGATCTCGACGCGGTACTTCTTGGCGTAGGCGTCTTCCCAGTTCAGCTTGACCCGGTGGATCGTGGCAGCCTGGCCGAGGTCGACGCGCAGCCACTGGGCGTCGGCGCTGACCGCACTGGCCCAGCGCGTCTTGAGGTTCCCGTCGACGGCGTTGTCGCCGCCGAGCGTGGACGTCTCAAGCGTCGAGGTGCTGACCGGTTTTCCTTGGGACAGCAGCACATCGGCGGCAGCGGCATGGGCGTCGCGCGCGGGCGAGACCGCGGCGGGCAGCAACACCACCGCGGCGGCCGGTAACGCGAACCGGGCGAGACTTCGGACACGGGACGAGGGCACGTCGCACTCCTTCGGGCCGGACGGGAACAGGGCGGCGGCGTTACGGTTCTGCGGCGTCTCGTTGCGTTATTGCGTTAAGAAAGTTTCCTAACTAAAACCGCAGAGTAGCGGGCCCGGTTTCTCCCGACAAGCCCGGAACGGACGTGAAACGATCAAGACCGCCCGATCAGCGGAACGCCCCGTCCCGCCCGCGAAAGTGCCGTGAGGGGAACCCTGAGGGACTCTGATTCCGTGAAGGTGGCCCTCACGACCCGCAAGTACGTGAAGGTGGCCCTCACGGACTTGCGCGAGTCCGTGAGGGCCACCTTCACGGACCTCAGCTCTGCAGCAGCCGCCGGACTTCCTGCACCGCCGCGCGCCCGGCCCGGTTCGCCCCCACCGTGCTCGCCGACGGCCCGTACCCGACCAGATGCAGCCGCGGCTCGGCGACCACGCGCGTCCCGTCCATCCGGATCCCGCCGCCGGACGTCCGCAGATGCAGCGGAGCCAGGTGATCGATCGAAGCCCGGAACCCGGTCGCCCAGAGGATCAGGTCGGCGGGCTCGAAACTCCCGTCCTCCCAGACGACCCCGTCGGGAACCAGCCGCGAGAACATCGGCCGCCGCTCCAGATATCCCGCCGCGCGCCCGGCGAGCACCTGCGGCGTCACCGGCAGATCCGTCACGCTCACGACGCTCTCCGGCGGCAGCCCGGCCCGCACCCGCTCGTCGACCTTCGCCACCGCCATCCGTCCCCAGTCCTCGCTGAACTCCTCCTCGCGCCAGACCGGCGGACGCCGCGTCACCCACACCGTCGAACGCGCGACCGGGCCGATCTCCATCAGCAACTGCACCGCCGACGTCCCGCCGCCCACGACCACCACGCGCTGGTCACGAAATTCCTCAGCACCGCGGTAATCCGCCGTGTGCAGCTGCCGTCCGGCGAAACTGCCGGGATACCGCGGCCAGAACGGCCGATCCCACGTCCCCGTCGCGCTGATCACCGCACGCGCCGCCCACGTCTCCGCGGGCGATTCGACCACCAGCCGCTCACCCGCGCGCCGCACCGCAGTCACGTCGACCGGACGGTGCACCGGCAAGTCATACGTCTTCTCGAAGCGCCCGAAGTACTCCGACACGGCCTCGCTGGCGGGCCGCGTCGCGTCCGGAGTCCCGAACGCCATCCCCGGCAGGTCGTGGATCCCGTGCACCTTCCCGACCACCAGCGACGGCCACCGGTACTGCCACGCGCCGCCCGCGCGTTTGCCGTGGTCGAGCACGACGAACCCGCGTTCGTTCGCGAACCCGGCTCGGCGCAGGTGATACGCCGCCGACAGCCCGGCCTGCCCGGCCCCGATCACCACGACGTCGGTCTCGTGATCCGCAGTGCTCATACAACGTTCAACAATTGCCCGCGCCCGGTATTTCCGGCTCAGACCGCCACGCGGTTCCGGCCGCCGTCTTTCGCCCGATACAGCGCGGCGTCGGCCGATCGCAACACCTCGTCGAGCGTGGCGCCCGCCTGCGGGTAGCACGCGACGCCGACGGACACGGAGAGTCCGCTGATCCGCAGCGGACCTCCCACCGCGACTGTCAGCTCCCCCACCGCGATCCGCACCCGTTCGGCGATTCCGAGCACGTCGGTGTCGCCGGTCGCGGGCAGCAGGACCACGAATTCCTCGCCGCCGAACCGGCCGACCGTGTCGCTTTGCCGCACTGAAGCCTCGATCGCCACGGCAACCGCGGCCAGCACCTCGTCGCCGGTGAGGTGACCGTACGTGTCGTTGATGCGCTTGAAGTGGTCGAGATCGATCATCAATACGGCGAACCCGCTGCCGGTCCCCCGCCGCCTCGCCCGAGTGAACTCACGGGTCGCGAGTTCGTGCCAGCCCGCGGTGTTGAGCAGCCCGGTTTTCTCGTCGGTCACGACCGCCACCTGCAACTGCTGTTTCACCAGGAGATAGCGATGCAGCAACAACAACGGTGGCAGCACTAACACGACCAGAACCGGTTGATGGACGAACGCCAGCGCCGCGAGACCGCCGAGGCAGAGCGTCGCGATCTCGAAGGCGTTGTCCTCCCAGGTGCCGATGAGGTCCGCGGGCGAGCGGCTGTTCGTGTACAGGTAGATGCCCGTCGCTACTAGCACGACGTTCACCAGTTCAAAGGCAGCTGCCGCCAATACGAGCGCGAGGACGCCGTACGCAGTGTCGAGCCGCGCTTGATCCAGACCGCCGATGGTCAACACCGCGGACGCCGCGAAGCACGACAGCATCGCCCACGCCGTACTCGCCGCAAAGCGATGCGCGGGCCGCGTACGCACGTGTCGCCACACTCGCAGCCACAGATGCAGGTACAGCACCAACGCCAGCAACGCGACCCACGCCGGCGGCAGCAGGAACGCGCCGGCGAGATACCAGACAGACGTGACGTTGATGTGCGTCTGGCCGCTCATCCACCGTCGCAGGCGTTCGATCCGCCGCGACATTTCGGCCTGCGCGATGCCCAGCCCGACGAGCACTCCGAACGAACTGAACTGCACCGGGCCGCCGAAGCCGGTCGCGAGACCCGTCACCGTGACTGCCACGGCGACGGCCTCGCAGCCCATGGCGTAGCCGATCCAGCGCCGCCGCGCGACCGCCCACATCGTCCAGCGCGGCGGCCAGCCGCGCCAGGCCGTCACCGCGCCGCGCACCCCGATGGGGACAGGTGCCTGCGTCACGGGCGCCCCCACGCGAAATTCGGCCTACGGAAGTTGCCCAGCGTAGCGGGTCCACTCCGGATCTAGCCGAACCGAGGGAAAAACCACTCCGTTCGCTGCCCGCTGGGCACGCTCTGAGTAGAGCGAGCGGGCAGTCTCCTGGCCGGTTACCGGCGGCGCAGCTTCCGCACGATCGCCAGGACGATCAGCAGCACGACCGCGCCCGCGGCCACCGGGGCGAGCCGCTTCACGACGGACTGGCCCGCGTAGTCGAGCAGGTCGATCGCCTCGGTCTCGCCGGTCGAACCGCCTGCCGGAACGCTCCGCAGCCGCGGCTTCTCCTCGGCGACCGGCTTCTCCTCGGTCTTGGGTGCTTCAGCGGGCTTCTCGGCGGGCTGCTCGGCGGCCTTTTCCGCCGGAGCCGCCGCCGGGGCCTCTTCGGCCGGAGTCTCCAGCGAGGCCGCGAGGTTCCCCGCGAAGGTGTCCAGGATCTTGCCGCCCACCTCGGAGATCAGCCCGCGCCCGAACTGCGCCGGGCGTCCGGTGATCGCCAGGTCGGTGGCGACCGCGCCGTGCGTGCCGCCGTCGCGTTCGGTGAGCGTGAGGGTGACCGTCGCGGCCGCGGTGCCGCCGCCGCGCGAGTCCTTGCCAGACGCCTTGATGACGACCTTGCGGGCCGCCTCGTCCTTCTCCAGGAACTCGCCGGTTCCCTTGTACAGCAGCGAAATCGGCCCCAGCTTGACCTTCACCGTGCCCGCGAAGGTGTCGCCCTCCACCTTGGTGAGCGAGGCGCCCGGCATGCACGGGGCGACCCGTTCCGGGTCGATGACGGCCTGCCAGACCTCCCCGATCGGGGCGGGGACGGTGAATTCGTGGTCGAGCCGCACGGGCCGACCTCCTCTCCTGCGCACTGCGTCGAGCCGTTGCCGTCCACCTTACGGCCGTCTCCCGGTCGCCGTTGTCGCGAAGGACTCCTTGGGGGAATCAGATTCCCCCAAGGAGTCCTTCACGGCCGGTCCGCTAGGCGCCCACCGCCGCCGCGACAGCACGCCCAGTCAGCACCCGCGCGAGGTGCTGCCGGTATTCGACGTCGGAATTGCCGTCCGCGACCGGGTTGGTGCCCTCGGCCGCGTGCGCGGCGGCCGCCCGGATCGTCTCCGCGTTGGCCCGCGCGCCGAGCAACGCCTGCTCGACGCCAGTCGCCCGGACCGGCGTCGCGCCCATGTTCGTCAACGCCACCCGGGCTTCCTCGATCACGCCGCCCTCGGTGCGCACGGTGGCCGCCACCGCGCACATCGACCAGGCCTGGGCGACCCGGTTGAACTTCTCGTAGTGCGCCCGCCAGCCGGTGTGCTTGGGCAGCCGCACCTCGACGAGCAGCTCGTCCGGAGCCAGCGCGGTGGTGAAGTAGTCCTGGAAGAACTCCGCCGCGGGCACCGTGCGCCGGCCGTTCGGACCGGCCAGCACCAGCTCGCCGTCCAGCGCCAGCACCGGAGCCAGCAGGTCGCCGGCCGGATCCGCGTGCGCGATCGCGCCGCCGAACGTGCCGCGGTGCCGCACCTGCGGATCCGCGACCGTGTCGGTCGCCTCCTTCACCAACGCGGCGTGCTCGGCGATCAACGCGTCGCGCTGGACCTCGTAATGCGTCGTCATCGCACCGACCACGAGCGCGTCGCCGTCCTCGCGCACTCCGCGCATTTCGGCGACCTTCCCAAGGTCGACCAGCGTGGTCGGCGCGGCAAGACGCATCCGCAGCACCGGCAGCAGGCTTTGTCCGCCCGCCAGCACCTTGGCGTCCTCGCCCGCCGCGGCGAGCGCCTGCACGGCTTCGTCCACCGTGGACGGAGCGACGTAGTCGAACGGAGCCGGGATCACTGGGCACCTCCGGAGGCGTCGATCGAACCGAGACCGCCGCCGGCCTCGCCGCCGGGTCCGCCGGCATTGGCGCCGCCGCCCCGCACCGCGTTCCACACGCGCATCGGCGTGAGCGGCATTTCGATGTCGTTCACCCCGAACTGGCGCACCGCGTCGACCACCGCGTTGACCACGGCGGGCGTCGAAGCGATGGTGCCCGCCTCGCCGACTCCCTTGGCTCCCAACGGGTTCGTGGTCGACGGCGTTTCCGTGCGGTCCGTGGTGAAGGACGGCAGGTCGGCCGCCGAGGGCAGCAGATAGTCGGCGAATGTGCCGGTGGTGAGCGTGCCGCTTTCGTCGTGCACGGCCTCCTCGAACAACGCCTGCGCGATGCCCTGCGCGAGCCCGCCGTGCACCTGGCCTTCCACGATCAGCGGGTTGACCACCTTGCCGACGTCGTCCACGCAGACGTACGAACGCAGTTTCACCTGGCCCGTTTCAGTGTCCACTTCGGCCGCGCACAGGTGAGTGCCGTGCGGGAAGGAGAAGTTCTCCGGGTCGAAGGTGGCGTCGGAATCGAGCGACGGTTCGACGCCGTCCGGCAGGTTGTGCGCGGCGAACACCGCGAGCGCGATGTCCTGGATCGTCGTCGACGAATCCGTGCCCTTCACGGTGAACTTGCCGCCGGAGTACTCGAGGTCGTCCTCCGAACACTCCAGCAGATGCGCGGCGATCGGCTTCGCCTTCGCGACCACCTTCTCCGCCGCTTTGACGATCGCGATACCGCCGACGACCAGCGAACGCGAGCCATACGTGTCGAGGCCCTTGTGCGAGGACTGCGTGTCGCCGTGCAGCACTTCAACGTCCTCGAAGGACACCCCCAGCTGGTCGGCGACGATCTGGCTCCACGCCGTTTCGTGCCCCTGGCCGTGCGCCGACGCGCCCGTCGTCACCTCGACCTTGCCGGTCGGCAGCATCCGCAGCGACGCGTATTCCCAGCCGCCAGCGCCGTAATCAAGCGAACCCAGCACCCGCGACGGCGCGAGCCCGCACATCTCGGTGAACGTCGAAATCCCGATGCCGAGCTGCACGGGATCGTTCGCCTCGCGGCGTTCCTTCTGCTCGCGGCGCAGCGCGTCGTAGCCGAAGAGTTCCTTCGCCTTCTCGGTCGCGGCCTCGTAGTTGCCGGAGTCGTAGGTGAGCCCGCAGACCGTGGTGAACGGGAATTCCTCGTGCTTGATCCAGTTCTTTTCGCGCAGCTCCACCGGGTCCATGCCCAGCTCGTCGGCCAGCTCGTCCATGATCCGCTCGATCGCGAACGTCGCTTCCGGACGGCCCGCGCCGCGGTAGGCGTCGGTGAGCGTGGTCGTGGTGAACACGTTGGTGCAGGCGAAGTGGTAGGCCGGGATCTTGTAGATCGCGTTGAACATGAACGCGCCAAGAATCGGCACGCCCGGCCCGACCAGGCCGTTGTACGCGCCGAGGTTGGCGAGCAGTTCGACCTTGAGCCCGGTGACCGTGCCGTCGGCCTTCGCGGAGATCGTGATGTCCTGGATCTGGTCGCGGCCGTGGTGCGCGGCGAGCATCGTCTCGGACCGGGATTCGTTCCACTTCACCGGTTTGCCGAGCTTGTTCGCGACCAGCACGGACATCATTTCCTCGGGCAGCACGCCGATCTTGCCACCGAACCCGCCGCCGACGTCCGGGGCGATCACGCGCAGCTTGTGCTCCGGGATGCCCAGCGTCAGCGCGGACATCACGCGCAGGATGTGCGGCACCTGGGTGGCCGACCACATGGTCAGCTGCGCGCCGGTCGGGTCGACCACGCACGCGCGCGGCTCCATGAACGCGGGCACCAGGCGCTGCTGACGGAACCGCCGCTTGAGCACGACCTCCGAAGAGGACAGTGCCTCCTCGACATTGCCGCCCGTGCCCGCCTCGGCCGAATCGAAGACCCAGAAGGCGTTCTTGTTGCTGCCCAACTCCTCGTGCACGAGCGGCGCGTCTTCGGCGAGCGCGGCTTCCAGGTCGAGAACTGACGGCAGGTCTTCGTACTCGACCTCGATCGCCTCGAGCGCGTCATGCGCCTCCGCGGACGACCGCGCGACCACCACGGCCACGCCCTCGCCAGCGAAATTCACCCGATCCGACGCCAGCACCGGACGCCGCGGCGCGGCCATGTCCGGCGTGATCGGCCACGCGCACGGCATGCCGATCGCGCCCTCGGGGTCGAGGTCAGCGGCGGTGTAAACGGCAACGACACCAGCGGCTTCCTTCGCCGCGGACGTGTCGATCGAAACGATCTTGGCGTGTGCCAGCGGACTCCGGAGCACCGCGAGATGCAGCATCCCCGGCAACGCGATGTTGTCCGTCCACCGGGTGCGCCCGGTGATCAGCCGCTCGTCTTCCTTGCGGCGCCGGGACTTTCCTACCTCGGGTTCGACAGTGGCAGTCATCATTCACCACCCACGCCGACGTGGTTGGGCTGATCGATCTTCTCGGCTTCCGGCCCCGCACCAGGACTCATGTGCTGCGCGGCGTCGCGAACCGCCTTCACGATGTTCTGGTAACCCGTGCAGCGGCAAAGATTGCCCTCAAGCCCCTCGCGGACGGCCTGCTCGTCCGGGTCCGGATTGTCGGCCAGCAGGTCGATGGACTGCATGATCATGCCCGGGGTGCAGAACCCGCACTGCAGCGCGTGATTGTCGTGGAAGGCTTGCTGGACCGGGTGCAACTGGCCGTCGCGGGCCAGCCCCTCGATGGTGGTGACCTCGCATCCGTCGGCCTGCACGGCGAGGACGGAACAGGATTTCACGCTGTGCCCGTCGAGATGGACGGTGCACGCGCCGCAGTTGCTGGTGTCGCACCCGACGACGGTGCCCACCTTCCCGACCCGTTCCCGTAAGTGGTGGACGAGCAGGGTGCGCGGCTCGACGTCATCGGTGTATTTCGTGCCGTCGACAGTGACGGTGATGCGCATCAAAGGCCTCCAAGTGCAAATGCCCGCCAGCCCCGGCGGAGGCGGCGGGCCGGTTCGGGAACGGCCAAGGCGCGATCGTGATCGGCCTCACAGGCGAGCGTGCTACGCCTTTCGCGCGCGGACAAGTCCTGATGTCGCACGTCGCCGGGTCGGTTCCGCAGATGCGGGTTTTTCGGTGGTTTTGCCGCGCAGATGCGTGAAACCGGACGGGTGATTTTTCGGCCGCCCGGGGTGGTAGGCGGATCTTCCCGAGAGGGCGCGGTTTCGTGACGGCGGTTCACCGGGTTTCGTTGCGGGAAGGGGCTTTCCCGGCGGATTGCGTCGCTGAGGCACGCCGTTCCGCCAGTCCGGCCGGACTGCCTGATCTCAGACTGGACGGTTCTGGCTGGTGCCGCACTTCCTGGCGGCTAATAGCCCCGCCGCGACTGCCGGCGATGCACCGTCCCAGCCTGCCAAGTCAGCGAATCCGCTCAGTCAGCTGTGAATCCGCCCGGTCAACGCCGCCAGCCGCCGCCCGGTTCCGCTCCAGCGCAGTGCGATGATCTCCGCCGCGATCGACACGGCCGTCTCCTCCGGCGTGCGCGCACCCAAGTCGAGGCCGATCGGCGACGACAACCGTTCCAGCTCGCCCTCGGTGATCCCCGCCTCGCGCAGCCGCGAGAACCGGTCGTCGTGCGTCTTGCGCGAGCCCATCGCGCCGACGTACCCGACGTCGAGCCGCAACGCGACCTCCAGCAGCGGCACGTCGAACTTCGGATCGTGCGTGAGAACCGCGATCGCCGTCCGCGCGTCGATCCGGCCCGCGTCGGCCTCGGCCTTCAGGTAGCGGTGCGGCCAGTCGACGACCACGTCGTGCGCCTCCGGGAACCGGCTGCTGGTCGCGAACACCGGACGTGCGTCGCAGACCGTCACCTGGTACCCGAGATAGGCACCCATCCGTGCCATCGCGGCAGCGAAGTCGATGGCACCGAACACCAGCAGTCGCGGCGGCGGTTCGAAGGAGTTCACGAAAACCGCCATGCCCTCGCCGCGGCGCTGCCCGTCCGGTCCGTAGTGGAGCGTCCCGGTGCGTCCCGCGGCGAGAAGCCCGCGCGCGTCGTCGGCGACGGCATCGTCCATCCGGGACGAGCCAAGGGACCCCTCGACCCGATCCGGCCACACGATCATGTGCTCGCCGACCAGTCCGGGCGTCTCGTGCTCCACGATCGTGACGACCGCGACCGGCTCGCCGCCGCGCACCGACTCGACGACGCGCTCCAACTCCGGCATCGACGCCCGGTCCACCGGCTCGACGTAGATGTCGATGATCCCGCCGCAGGTCAGCCCGACCGCGAAGGCGTCGTCGTCGCTGACGCCGTAGCGCTGCAAAACCGGCTTCCGCTCGGCGACGACGTCGTTGGCCAGCTCGTAGACCGCGCCCTCGACGCAGCCGCCGGACACGCTCCCGACGACCGTGCCGTCCGGCGCGACCATCATCGACGCGCCCGGTGCCCGCGGCGCCGACGAAAACGTGGCCACCACCGTGCCGAGCCCGACCGTTTCGCCCGCCTGCCAGCGGCGGTACACGTCGTCCAGTACGTCACGCATCGGCAATCTCCCCGAGGAGTCGTTCCAACGTCGCCAGGCTGTGCCCGGCCAGCAACCGGTCGATGTGCGGCAGGGCGGCCACGATGCCGGATTGGACCGGAGCATAACCCTCGCGCCCCGCGTGCGGATTCACCCAGAATACGGCGTGCGCGAGGCGACGCAGCCGGCCGAGCTGCTCGGCGAGCAAGCTGACGTCGCCGCGCTCCCACCCGTCAGAGAACACGGTGACTACCGCGCGTCGCGCGAACCCGCGCTGCCCCCACCGGTCGAGAAACACCCGGAGCGTCTCGCCAAGCCGCGTCCCACCAGCGAAATCAGGCACCGCGGTGCCAGCGGCGAGCATCGCCTGCTCCGGATCGCGCTGCCTGAGCTGCCGGGACACCCGCGTCATCCGAGTACCCAGCGTGAACACCTCGACCGACATCGGCGCCGCCCGCGCGACAACGTGCGCGAACCGCAGCAACGCGTCGGCGTACGGACTCATCGAGCCGGAAACGTCGATCAGCAACACGACTTTCCGCGCCCGCGTCCCCCGTCGATGATGCGCCAGCCGCACGGGCTCGCCCCCGGACGCGAGCATGGCGCGCAAAGTCCGCGCCGGATCAAGCGCACCACGATGCGCCGGTGTCCGCCGCGCCGCGCGTCGCCGGGGCAGCACCGGCCGCAGCGTCGCGAGCAACTCCCGGAGGTGCGCCCGCTCAGCCTTGGTGAGCTCGGCGAGATCCCGATGCCGGAGAACCTCATGATCGCTGGCCGCGACCCGGAGCGTGTCGTGGGATTCCTGGCTGCTGTCCCCGTCCCCGCCAGCAGCGACGAGAGGTGCGATCCGGGCCTGCTTCCGCACCGGAGTCCCCGCGGTCGCCCTAGGACTGTCGTCTCCCTCGAACCACCGGGCGAAGGCTTCCTCGTAGCGAGGCAGGTCGTCGGGGTCGGAGCAAAGGGTCAGCCGCCCGACCCAGTAGAGCTGCGTCGGCCGAGCAACATCAACCTTCGCCACGGCGGACAGGTATGCCTGCACCCGCCGCGCGTCACAGGCGACGCCCGCCTCCCGCAATGCCGCCGCGAACCCCGTGTAACCGGCGAGGGGGTCGGCGACTTCGGTGGTCATGTCCCCCATTGTGACCCCAATGCCAGCACCCGCGCCGCGACAGCCTGGCGCAGCTTGTCCTGGTGTACAGCGCGTACGCCGACCGCCCTTGACTCAGCCTGACGCGGTCGATCAGGCGGCCCGGGCCGTGTTTCAGCAAGCTGGGATTGCCACTCGGCTCCCCCGCGCCGCACCTGGTTCGACTCAGCAACCCCGAGTCGCGGTTGTTCGGCCGCGGTCCGCCGGTTGTCCGCAGTGATCTTGGTGCGCAGAGGCTTTTGGCGGCGCAGGTGTCTTTGGCCGCGCGGAGGCTCTTGGGCGCACCGAGGCTCGTGACCGGGCCGAGGCTCGTGACCGCGCGGAGGCTCTTGGCCAGGCCAAGGTTCTTGACCAAGCCGAGACTCGTGACCGGGCCAAAGTTCTTGACCGCGCGGGGGCTCTTGACCGGGCCAAGGCTCTTGGCCGAGCCAAGGTTCTTGGGCGCGCGACGGTTCCGGCTTGAGCTGCTCCAGCTCGCCAGTGTTCCTCCGCACCGCCATTTCAGAGTGAACCGCGTCGCCCCCGCAGATGTTCCGGCGCACGCCATTCTTGTTCCAGACCGCCGCTCCGCAAGACAACAAGCCCTGCGCACCCCAAGCCATGCTCCGCCCGAAGCCGCACTCAGCGCGCCCGCCACGCAACCCTCCGCGCGTCCACGACGAAACCTCCAAAGGCCCACACCCCCGCGCCAACCACGGCACCCGGCGAAGGGCGGCCGCGCACGCCGTCCCGCCTCCGGGACAGCGTGCGCGGACCGTGGTTGCGCGCGGCGGCCAGCCCCGGTAGCACAGGGCGGGCGCGCGGAACCTTCAGGAAAGAACGGGAACTCAGCGGACGGCCGGGAGGGCAGTCCGGGCGAAGTCGGTCACGAGCCCTCCTTCCGGCACAAGCACAGTCACAGTCACAAAAATCAGCGAAGTCGGCGAAGTCATCCAGTGATGCTTCAAGCATGCCCGATCCCGCACCCCGCCGCAACGGAATTACCTGACCGTCCACAGTGGACGAAAACTCAGGAGAACAGCGTGTCCAGCTTCGCCCGCACCCGGTCGAGGTCCTCGCTGTACTTCAGCACCGCGCCGAGGGTGCGCGCGGCCGTCGCGGCGTCCAGTTCGTCGCGCTGGAGCGCCAGCAAAGCCCGCGCCCAGTCAAGGGATTCGGCGACGCCCGGCGGTTTGAGAAGGTCCATCGCCCGGAGCCGGTGCACCGCGTCGGCGATCTGCCGGGCGAGCGTCTCGCCGATCCCCGGCAACCGGCGGCGCAGGATGTTGATCTCGCGAGCAAGATCAGGATGCTCGAGCCAGTGGTAAAGACACCGGCGCTTGAGCGCGTCATGCACCTCGCGCGTCCGGTTGGACGTCAGCACGACCAGCGGCGGCTGTTCCGCACGCACCTCGCCGTACTCCGGGATCGTGACGGTGTATTCGTCCAGCAACTGCAGGAGGAACGCCTCGAACTCATCGTCAGCACGGTCGATCTCGTCCACAAGCAGCACGCACGGCGTCGTAGTGAGCGCCTGCAGCAGCGGACGCGCGAGCAAAAACCGCTCCGTGTACAGCGAACGCTCGGCAGTTTCCGCGTCGAGCCGTCCGCCGTCGGCCGCTTCGAGGGCGCGCAGGTGCAGCAGCTGACGGGGGAAGTCCCACTCGTAGAGCGCCTGCGCGGCGTCGATGCCCTCGTGGCACTGAAGCCGCACCAACGGCCACTTCAACGCCTCGGACAACGCCAGCGCCAGCGACGTCTTCCCGGTGCCCGGCTCGCCTTCGCAGAAGAGCGGACGCTGCATCTGCGTCGCGAGGAATCCCGCGGTGGCCAGCCCCTCGTCGGCGAGGTAACCGGTGGTGTCGAGGGCAGCCGCGAGCGCGTCGGGCGAGGCGAGGGACTCTGTCACATCCCCGATCGTAGATCTGCGACCGCCAGGTTCGCCGTTCGCCGCCGCCCGGCGAGGCGCACCCGCGAGCCGATGAGCCGGGTCGCCGCGGATCCAGTGCCATTCACGACCAGGCCCGCGACGGATCCGGCCGGTTCAGCGGCCCGACACGATTCACCGCCAGTTCGACTTGGACTCCAGCCCTCGCTCAGCTCCATCGGCATACCCACCGCAAGCCGGTTATCGACCCGGCCCGCGTCGGCACCGTCCCGACGAGACAACCCGAAGAGCAGCAGATCAACCCCAGGCGAACCGCACCCGCCGACTCAGCCGCGCACCACCGCACCGTTCATCGCCGCTCCGCACCAGGCCCAGCCAAATCCCCAGGCCGATCGACGTCGCTACCGCTGCCGAGATCGCCGCACTCGACAAGCCGCACGTCAGACCGTCCGCGCAACCAGTCCCGCGCCCCGTGGTCACCACGCGCCGAACCCGCGATCTCGCCCCACCAACGCCGCCCGAACAACACCGGATGCCCAGGAACCCCCTGGTAAGCAGCCCGAACGACCGCGTCCTCCGAAGCCTCCCCGGCAATCCGCGCGAGCGCCGCGGCAGGCACCCACGGCAGATCCACCAGGTGCACCAGCACCGCCGTCGCCGACTCCCCCACGAGCGATTCGAGCCCGGCCTTCAGCGACTCCCCCATCCCGTCCTGCCACCGCTCGGCAAGCACCGGAGTGACGTCCGGCGGCAGCAGCGCGCGGACCTGATCAGCCGACGCGCCGACCACTACCCGTACCGAGGCGCATCCGGCCTCGGCCAGGTTCCGGACCGCCCGCCGGACCAGCGGTTCCCCGTCGTACTCGACCAGGGCCTTGGGCCCGCCGAACCGCCGCCCCGCCCCGGCGGCGAGCAGCAGTCCGGCAACCGGTTCCGGCATCGGCGCTCCTCAGCCCCGGACCGCTCGGCCGGGCGCGACCGCGGCGAGATCCGCCGAAATGGCGGTCGCGGTCTCGATCAGCGGCGGAACGAACTGAGTCCGGACGACGTCCACCGGCGTCCGGCTCGCGTGCGTCGAGATGTTCACCGCGGCGACCGCGCGCCCCTTCCGGTTGCGGATCGGCGCGGCGACCGAGCGCAGGCCTTCTTCGAGTTCCTGGTCGACCATCGCCCAGCCCTGCTCCCGCACCTTGGCCAGCTCGGCTTCGAGCGCGGTGCGGTGGGTGAGCGTGTGCGGGGTCAGCCGGTCGAGATCGGCGACGACGAAGTAGGCGTTGAGTTCCATCCGGTCCATGTCGGCGAGCAGCACGTGTCCCATCGACGTGGCGTGCGCGGGGAACCGCGTGCCGACGCTGATGCTCACCGTCATGATCCGCGACACCGCGACGCGCGCGACATACACGATGTCGGCGATCTCCAGCACCGACACGGAACTCGACTCGTGCACCTCCGCCGACAGCCGCTCCAGGTGCGGCTGCGAGATCTCGGCCAGGCTCAGGCTGGACAGATAGGCGTAGCCGAGTTCCAGCACGCGCGCGGTGAGCGAGAAGTACTTGCCGTCGGTGCGGACGTAGCCGAGGTCCACGAGCGTCAGCAGGAACCGGCGGGCAGCCGCGCGGGTCAGCCCGGTGACGCGCGCGACGTCGCTGAGCGTCGGGTGCGGCGCCTCGGCGCTGAACGCCTTGATCACCGCCAGCCCGCGTTCCAGCGACTGCACGTGGTGCGCGCCGCGTTCCGCCTGGTCGTCGGATTCCATGCGGCGAACCTTATCCGGCCGGTGGCTGGGCGGTGGGTTCTCCCAGTTCGGCGAGGACGCGCTGGGCGATCCCGATCGCCGTGTTCGCCGCCGGCACCCCCGCGTATACGCCGGTGTGCAGCAGGACTTCGCGGATCTCGTCCGCGGTGAGCCCGTTCCGCACCGCCGCGCGGACGTGCATCGCCAGCTCGTCGTGGCAGTGCAGCGCGGTGAGCGCGGCCAGCGTGATGCAGCTGCGGGTCCGCCGGTCGAGGCCGTCGCGCGTCCAGACCGAACCCCACGCCGCTTCGGTGATGTACTCCTGGAACGGCTTGCTGAACTCGGTGGTCCGCGCGGCCGCCCGGTCGACGTGCTCGTCGCCGAGCACCTCGCGGCGCACCCGCATGCCCGCCTCGTAGCGGTCTCCGGTCACTGTTCCTCCGTGATCCGCTCGAGGATCAGCCGGGTGAATTCGTCCGGCTGTTCGTAGCTGCCCAGGTGCGCGGCGGAGGCGACGACCTCGAGCCGGGCATCGGGGATGCCGTCGGCGATGACCCGCCCGTGCGGCTCGGCGGGCGTCGACGGGTCGTCGGCGCCCGCGATCACCAGCGTCGGGACGGAGATCTTCGGCAGGTCTCCGGTGAGGTCCATCCGCTCGATCACCTCGCAGCAGCCTGCATACCCCTCGTCGGGCTGCGCCGTGACCATCTCGCGCAGGTACGCGACCTGGTCCGGATGCGCCTGCGCGTAACCCGGCGTCACCCATCGCCCGACGCTCGCTTCCGCGACCGCCCCAGTGCCCTCGGCCCGCACGAGACGCGCGCGATCGGCCCACATCTCGGGCGGTCCGAGCAGCGCTGACGTGCAGCAGAGCGTGAGGCTCGCGAACCTCTCCGCAGCATGGACGCCGAGCCACATCCCGGTCATCCCGCCGAGCGACAGGCCGACGAAGTGCGCGCGCTCAACGCCGAGGTCGTCGAGCAGGCCCATCACGTCGCCGCCCAAGTCAGCCAGGTCGTACGGCCCCGGCGGCACCGGCGACGACCCGTGGCCGCGCGTGTCGTAGCGGACCACGCGGAATCCTCGTTCGGTCAACGGCGCGACCTGCGGCTCCCACATCCGGTGGTCGCTGCCGATCGAGTTGGAGAACACCACCACCGGACCCGCCGCCGGGCCCTCGACGACCCGGTGCACCCGGACACTGCTCACGCTTGAACCTCCACAATGGACACGGCCGGTCAGACCGCGAAGAACACCGTCTCGCCTTCGCCTTGCAAACGCACGTCGAACCGATAGTCGGCGCCGTCTTTCTTGGCCAGCAACGTGTCCCGGCGTTCCTCGGGAACACTCGCCAGCACGGCGTCGCCGGCGTTGTCCTGGTCTTCGAAGTAAATGCGCGTGACGACCCGGTTGAGCAGCCCGCGAGCGAACACCGACACGTCGATGTGCCGCGCCTGGGGAGCCCCGGACGCGTCCGGCACGACTCCAGGCAGCACCGTGAGAATCCGGTACTGGCCTTCGGCATCGGTGGGACATCGGCCGAACCCGCGGAACGGATCGCCGGGCTTGCCGCGCGGATCGTCGGGGTGGTCGAACCCGCCGTCCGGATCCGCCTGCCACGTCTCGATCATCGCGTCGGGAACCGGGTTGCCCGCGCCGTCGTACACCCCGCCGCGGATCCACACCGCGCCTTCGGTGCCTTCCGGGACCACGAACGGCCCGTCGTCCCACGGCAGCCCGATGGACAGATACGGCCCGACAGTCTGCGAGGGCGTGCCTTCGAGCCTCACTCGTCCTCCTCCTCGTCCTCGAACACCGACTGTTCCCGTCCGCGCACCACGATGTCGAACTGGAAGGCCAGCGCCCATTCCTCCTCGGTGCGGTCGAGGTCGAACCGGGAGATCATCCGCTGCCGCGCCTTCTCGTCCGGAATGGAGTTGAAGATCGGGTCCTGCGAGAACAGCGGGTCGTCCGGGAAGTACATCTGCGTGACGAGCCGCTGGGTGAACGCCGAGCCGAACACCGAGAAGTGGATGTGCGCGGGACGCCACGCGTTGTCGTGGTTCTTCCACGGGTACGCGCCGGGCTTGATGGTGGTGAACTCGTAGCGCCCGTCGCCGTCGGTCAGCGTGCGGCCGAGCCCGTCGAAGTTCGGGTCGAGCGGGGACGGCCAGCGGTCGCCGGTGTGCCGGTAGCGGCCGCCCGCGTTGGCCTGCCAGATCTCCACGAGCGAATCGCGGATCGGGCGCCCGTCGCCGTCGAGAAGCCTGCCGGTGACGATGATCCGCTGCCCCTGCGGCTCGCCCGCGTGCTGGCGGGTGAGGTCGTTGTCCAACTCGCCGAGCCGCCCCGGGCCGAGCAGCGGACCGGTGACCTCGGTGAGCATCTGCGGCAGCAGGACCAGCGGCTGCGTCGGATGCCGCAACGCGGTGGAACGGTACGGCGCGTAGTCGAGCGGCGGGTGGGTGCCGTCCGGATCAGGCCGGTACTGCGGCAGGCGCCGGTCGGTCGGTGTGGCCACGATGCCTCCCCTTTCTCAGCGATTCTCGAGCACGACAGCGAGACCCTGGCCGACCCCGATGCAGATCGCCGCGAGGCCCCAGCGACCGCCGGTGCGGCGGAGCTGATGCGCCAGCGCGCCGATGATCCGGCCGCCGGACGCACCGAGCGGGTGCCCGATCGCGATAGCCCCGCCGTTGCCGTTGACGATCTCCGGGTCGAGCTTCGACCATTCTTTCAGGCAGGCCAACGACTGTGCCGCGAACGCCTCGTTGAGTTCCACCGCGGCGAGGTCGCTCCAGCCGATGCCCGCCCGTTCGAGCGCGATCTCCGCCGCGCGCACCGGACCGATGCCGAACACGTCCGGGTCGACTCCCGCGGCACCGCGACCGGCGATCCGCGCCAGCGGCGTCGTGCCGAGCCGCTCGGCCGCCGCCGCGTCACCGAGCAGCAACGCCGACGCACCGTCGTTGAGCGGCGACGCGTTGCCCGCCGTGACGGTCCCGTTTTCCTTGCGGAACACGGTTTTCAGCTTCGCGAGCTTCTCGGGCGTGGAGTCCGGCCGGATGCCCTCGTCCCGGGTGAGCTCGACGCCTTCCACCGGAACCACGTGGTCGTCGTAGAAGCCCTCGTCCCACGCCCGTGCGGCGTTCACGTGACTGCGCGCGGCGAACGCGTCCTGCTCGTCCCGGCTGATGCCGTAACGCTCGGCGAGCAGTTCGGTGGACTCGCCGAGGGAAACGGTCCACTGCGACGGCATCGCCGGGTTGACCATCCGCCAGCCGAGCGCCGTGTTGTACAGCGTCTGGTTGCCTGCCGGGAAAGCCTTGTCCGGCTTCGGCATCACCAGCGGCGAGCGGCTCATCGACTCGACGCCGCCCGCGACCACCAGCGAGGCGTCGCCGACCTGGATCGCCCGGCTCGCCTGCATGGTCGCCTCGACGCCGGACCCGCACAGCCGGTTCACCGTCGCACCGGGAACCGACGTCGGCCAGCCCGCGAGGAGCGCGGCCATCCGCGCCACGTTCCGGTTGTCCTCGCCCGCGCCGTTGGCGTCGCCGAGCAGCACTTCGTCCACAGTGGACGGATCGAGCCCGTTGCGCTCGGCCAGCGCGCGCAGGACGCCCGCGGCCAGGTCGTCAGGGCGCACCCCGGAGAGAGCGCCGCCGTAGCGCCCGAAGGGAGTGCGGATCGCGTCGAGTACGTAAGCGTCGCTCATTCGCCGGCCTTCTTCAGTTCACGGAGCAGGGTCAGTTCGCGTTCAGTGGGCGCGGGGGTGGTCTTGAGATCCGCGGCCGCCTTCAGTGTCCACCCCGTCGCTTCCACGACCTGGTCCAGCTCGATCCCGGGGTGCAGTTCGGTGAGCGTGAGCTCCGCGGTTTCCGGATCGGGCCGCATCAGACCGAGGTCGGTGACCACGAGCGTCGGCCCGGCTCCGCGCAGGCCGAGCCGTTCGCGGTCGCCGCGCCCGGCGCCGTGGCCGAACGACGTCACGAAGTCGACCTTGTCCACAAAGGTGCGCTTGCTCTGCCGCAGCACGACGAACACTTCCTTGCAGGACGCGGCGATCTCCGGAGCCCCGCCCGCGCCGGGCAGGCGCACCTTCGGATCGTGGTAGTCGGAACCGATCACCGTGGTGTTGATGTTGCCGAACTTGTCCAGCTGCGCCGCGCCGAGGAACCCGACGTCGATCCGGCCCGGCTGAAGCCAGTAGTTGAACACCTCGGGCACGCTCACGACCGCGTCGGCGGTGTCGGCCAGCTCGCCGTCGCCGATCGACAGCGGCAGCCTGCTGGGTTTCGCGCCCAGGCAACCCGATTCGTAGATCAGGGTGAGATTCGGGGCGTGCGTGCGGCGGGCCAGATTGGCCGCCGTGCTGGGCAATCCGATCCCGACGAAACACGACATGCCCTCGCCGAGCGCACGCGCCGCGGCGACGCTCATCATCTCGTCAGCGGTGTACTCGCTCATGCCTTCACCCCGGTCAAGTCGTTCAGCCACTTGGCGAATTCCTCGCGGTCCCGGCCGATCTCGTCCCACGCCTGGTACGCGGCGTTGTCCCGCTCGTAATACCCGGCGGCGTACGAGGGCGCCGCGCCGCGCGGCGCCTCGGCCACCGCGGTGACCGCCCAGGACGGGAGGACCAGCGCGCCCGGCCGGGGCTCCAGCTCGTCGACGACCTCTTCCACGGTGACCAGCGACCGCTTCGCCGCCAGCACCGCTTCCTTCTGCACGCCCGCGATGCCCCACAGCTGGACGTTGCCCGCCCGGTCGGCGCGCTGCGCGTGCACGATCGTGACGTCCGGGTTCAGCGCGGGCACCGCGGTGAGCTGCTCGCCGGTGAACGGGCAGGTGATCGGCTTGATCGTGTCCGTCTGCGCGGGCAGATCGGTGCCGGTGTAGCCGCGCAGCACGGCGAACGGCAGCCCGGAAGCGCCTGCGACATAACGGTTCGCCATGCCCGCGTGGCTGTGCTCCTCGATCTCCAGCGGCACCGGCCACGAGTGCTGCACCGCGTCGCGGAACCGGTGCAACGAGCCGACTCCGGGGTTGCCGCCCCACGAGAAGATCAGCTTGCTCGCACAGCCCGCGCCGATGAGCTGGTCGTAGACGATGTCCGGCGTCATCCGCACGAGCGTGAGGTTCCGCCTGCCCTGACGGATGATCTCGTGCCCAGCCGCCACGGGGATGAGGTGCGTGAAGCCCTCGAGAGCGACGGTGTCTCCGTCGTGCACCAGCTCGGCGATCGCCTCGCCGAGCGACAGCACCCTTGCCATCACGAGCCCTTCCGTCTGGATCTTCCTGCTTCCGCCGTTTCCGTGCTAGCGTGTTCGCATAGCGCACAGAAGTTCTTCATATGAACATAGCACGATCCGGCCGCCCGCGGGAGTGCCAAAGGGTGAAGCGGACGTCCGGACAGACGGCACAAGACAACGCAAGGTTTGCGGGCTTCGAGAGGAATGAGGTGGTGCGATAAGACAACACGGTGCGCTGGGAGTCGGCGAACGGGTTTCGCGGCGGCACCGAGCGGCGCGGTCGGCGGCAGACCGGAATTTCGTTGCGTGGTACCGCAATGCGGAATTCGGGCACTGTCCGCCTCGGCGGCGTTCTGTCGCGGTTGGACGCTCCGTCGCAGCTCAGGCGGGTGTCCGGCGGTGAGCGCGCCGCGAACCTCGCTCGGGCGGCACAGTCGGCATTAGGCTGCTCGGCATGCCGAAGATCGCTGTCACCCGCTGGATCCCGGACGAGGCCGTGCAGGTGCTCGGCGAGGCAGGCGAAGTCGAAATCTCGCCGGAGGACCGGCCGCTCACGCCCGAGGAACTGCGGAAGTTCGTCGCCGGCTCGGCCGCGGTGGTGTCGATGCTGCACGACCGGATCGACGGCTCGGTCGCGGACGCGGCGGGTCCCGAGCTGAAGGTCGTCGCGAACGTCGCGGTGGGCTACGACAACGTGGACGTCAGTGCACTGGCGGACCGCGGGGTCGTGGTCGCCAACACGCCAGGCGTGCTCACCGACGCCACCGCGGATCTCGCGTTCGGACTGCTGCTGGCCGTCTCGCGGCGACTCGGCGAAGGCGAACGTTTGCTGCGCGCGCGGCAGCCGTGGTCGTTCCACCTCGGCTTCCTGCTCGGGTCCGGCTTGCAGGGCAAGACGCTCGGCATCGTCGGGCTCGGGCAGATCGGCCGCGCGGTGGCGACGCGGGCGGCGGCGTTCGGGATGCGGGTCGTCTACTCCGGACGGTCGGCGAAGCCGGACTTCGACGGCGAGTTCGTGGCGTTCGACGAGTTGCTGAGGCGTTCCGACTTCGTGTCGCTGCACTGCCCGCTGACTCCCGAGACCCGGCACCTCGTCGGCGCGGACGCGCTGCGGGCGATGAAACCGAGTGCGTACCTCGTGAACACCACGCGCGGTCCGGTGGTCGACGAGTCGGCGCTGGCCGACGCGCTCGAAGCCGGCGAGATCGCGGGCGCGGCGCTGGACGTGTTCGAGAAGGAGCCGGACGTCGAGCCACGGCTGCTGGAGCGCGACGACGTGGTGCTGACGCCGCACCTCGGATCAGCGACGGTGGAAACGCGCACGGCGATGGCGGTGCTGGCCGCGCGCAACGTCGTCTCGGTGCTCGCCGGCGCCGAGCCGCTGACGGGGGTGGGCCGATGACCCGGGTCGTGATCGCACCGGACAAGTTCAAGGGAAGCCTGACCGCGGTCGAGGTGACGGAAGCGATCGCGCACGGCGTGCGCGACGCGTTGCCGGACGCCGAGATCTCCACGTGTCCGGTCGCCGACGGCGGCGAAGGAACGCTGGAGGTGCTCGAGAACGCGGGCGGCTCGATGGTGCGGCTGTCGGTGCGCGGTCCGCTCGACGAACCGGTCGAGGCGCGGTACGTGCTGCTCGACGGCACGGCCTACGTCGAATCGGCGCGTGCGTGCGGCATCGAGTTCGTGACGCCGAGCCGGGAAGTCGCGCTCGCCGCGCACACGTGGGGCGTCGGCGAGTTGCTGAACGACGCCCTCGCCCGCGGAGCGCGGCGGCTCGTGCTGACCGTCGGCGGCACCGCCAGCACCGACGGTGGCGCCGGGATGCTGGCCGCGCTGGGTGCTGCCGTCCTCGACGCGTCCAGTGCGCCGGTCGGTCTCGGCGGCGGGTCGCTCGCGCAGGTCGCGCGCGTCGATCTGGGCCCGGTGCGGGAACGGCTGGGCGCGGTGCCGGTCGCAGTCGCGACAGACGTGACGAATCCGCTGCTTGGCGCGAACGGGGCGGCAGCCGTGTTCGGCCCGCAAAAGGGTGCCGACCCGGAGGACGTCCAAGCGCTCGACGAAGCACTGGCGCACTGGGCGAAGGCGCTTGTGCGGGCTGGCACGCCGGACGTGTCCGACCTGCCTGGAGCCGGGGCTGGCGGAGGCGTCGCGGCGGGGGCGATCGCCGCGTTCGGCGCGACGGTCAAGTCCGGCTTCGACCTGATCGCCGCGTTGACCGGCGTTGACGAAGCACTGACCGGCGCGGATCTGGTGATCACCGGCGAGGGGTCGCTGGACGAACAATCATTGTCCGGCAAGGCCCCGGCAGGCATCGCGGCTCGCGCCGGGCGGACAGGCATCCCGCTGCTCGTGCTCGCCGGACGGATCCAGCTGGACGCGGACGCGCTGGCCAGCCTGGGAGTCGTGGGCAGCAGTGCGCTGATCGACCACGCGCCGTCGCTGGACCACGCCCGCGCCCACGCCGCGGAACTGCTGCGCGAACGGGCCGCCGTGCTGGTTCAGGACTGGCTGCGCACTAAGTAAGCAAAGCGCTCCCGCGATCAACCGCAGGAGCGCTTCTGCTCAACTCAGCCGTCTTGGACAACCCGTGTCTTGGACGGCGGTGCCACCCAGGGATCGGCCATGGATCAACTCGCCGGCCCCGGACGCCCCGAGACATCCAGCAGTTCCGGCGAACGGCACACGGGATCAGCCGACGGACACCGCCGCGCGAACCCCGTGGCCGAACGCTTGCGCAGCCGTCAGGCGGACTGCTGCTGGGGCAGGACGGCGAAGGCGACGTCGCCGGTGTCGTCCTGCTGAACGTCGAGGACCTTGTCGTCCAGCAACGCGGCTGCCTGCGGCTCGAGGAAGACCTTCGCCCCGCCGTCGGCTCCGACGATGCGGTCGCCGTCCTCCGGGGCCGGGGCTACCGACAGCGCCAGTTGGGCGCCGTCGCCTTCCATGCTCTGCAGCGCGAAGCGCAGGCCGCTTTCTTCGGAGCCAGTGCCTTGGTCAGCGGTCAGCGCGGTGATCGCCTCGGCGGCGGCTTCGGTAACGGTCAGCATCTTTCGGCCTTCCCTTCGTCGCAGTCGGATGCGCACGGTCGGTTGCAGGGTGGTTTTTCACGCTAAAGGCGGCACGACCGTCGCGCAGTGTGAGCGCGAGAGGCGTTGCCGCGACGGTGGAACCTGTCACAAATACGTTTGAGATCAGGCTCTTCGGGCCATAGCCGACCGGATCGCGTCGGCGACCGTGCAGCCCCCGTGGTCGACCCGCTCGCCCGGTCTGGGATCCGCGGGCCAGCCAGCCCCGGCCTCGCCCGCTCTGACCGGCTCGCCAGCGTTGACTGATCCCTCGACGACCCCTCCAGCCACCGGCGGCCGAACCTCCGGCAGCTCCCCCGCACGCTGACTCTCACGGACCTCGGCCGAGCCTGTCCCAGCACGCACCGCACTTCTGGGCGCGAGCGCACGGAACGGGTCGACATGGGAACTGTCCGCCCCGGGTGCTTGACTCTCGAGGAGAGCGTCGTCACCGGAATCGCTCACGGGCACCTCCCGAAAGTCCGGATTGTTCGTGGTGAGCTACCCGAGGCGGCTTCCGGTGAAACGGGCCGAACGGCTGTCGTCGGAATCACAGCGGTTCCTGCGGTCTGCCAGGGCGTAAGCGGGCTGAGCGGAGCTAGCGTCGAAACCATGACCACCACCAGGTGGATGCCGCGCGGCCGAATCGGAATCCGCCCCCGGCGCAACCCCGGCCCGGACGCCGCCAGCAACGACCCGCTCGGCGACGACGCGATCGACGCCATGCCGGAATACCACGCGCTCGACGAGCCTTCAGGCCGGTCCTCAAGCCTCGATGAGACCGCCGACCAGCTCTACCCTGCCGCACTCGCCGACGAGCTCAACCACCGCACCGCACCGGACTCCAACGCCGACCGTCGCGGAGACGACGCCCGTCGCCACTCAACGGCCAATCCGAGCACCGACGATCTCGGGACAACCGATGGTGACGCTGATCCGCTCGCGCCAGAGTCCGGAGACGAGAGCGCCCGTCGCCACCTAGCGGCGAACGCGAGCACGAATCGCCATTCAACGGCAACTGTCCCTGGATCCTCGCTGTCGCCCAGCCCCGGGGACGAACTCGACAGCCACGACCAGGTGACCAACGCGAACGCGAATCGCCGCCAACCGGCAACGGGCGGTGTCGAACCGCTGCCGCCGGAGATCACCAGTCGCCGCTCAGCGGCCAATCCGCACAGCGCTCACGGTGAAGCAGCGACCGACAACACCGAACCACCGCACCCGGACGCCAGCAGCCAACACACCAATCGCCACCCAGCGGCTAACCCCGCCAGCGCCCCCGGTGAAGCGGCAACTGACAACGCCGAACCTCAGCGCTCCGGCACCACCCAGCGCACCAGTCGCCACCCGGCGGCCAATCCCAACAGCGCCCAACGTCAAACGGCGACCGACAACGCCGAACCGCCGCACCCCAGCAGCCAACACGCCAGTCGCCATTCAACGGCTAATCCCAACAGTGCCCGCCGCGAAGCGTCAGCCGACAACACCGAACCACCGCACCCGGGTGTCAGCACCCAGCGCACCAGTCGCCACTCAACGGCTAACCCGAACGGCACTCACCACAAGACGGCAACTGGCGACGTCGACCTGCATCCGCCAGAGTCCGCCAACGACACCGCCGCCGAAGCCATCCATCCGCCCCGATCCGCAACGGATCTCGTAGCCGGAGCCAACCCCGACGGGCCTCACCCGAATCCGTCCGCCATCCCAGCTCCGCATCCAGCACCCGCGACCGTTGCCGATAATCGGCAAAACCACTCCGCCGACCGCACCGCCCGCCGCCGAGAGATCGGGAGTCATGCGGCCTGGTATCTGGCCGCGGGTGTCGTCACCACCGGACTGCAGGCCGTCCTCTTCCTCGCCTTCCGCCCGGAAATCGGCGCGCAATGGGCGAATCTCGCCGCGCTCGCGATCACGACGGTCGGCAACACCGAGTTCCACCGGCGCGTCACGTTCGCCAAACGGAGCAGCCGCGCGGGCAAGCGGCATCTCCAGGATCTCGTCACGTTCGCCTTCTACGCCGGCTACGGATCAGCCGTCCTCGCGGCCCTCGACGCCGTCGTCGCGCATCCCTCCGCCGGGCAGCAAACCGCCGTGCTTCTCGCGGCCAGTTTCGTCGGCGGGGTCGTGCGGTTCGCCGTTCTGCGCTGGTGGGTTTTCGCCCGGACGCGGCGAACGGACGTGACACAAGATCACCAACGGTAGTGGAACCCGTTCTACCCGCAGTGCGACCACTCTCTGTTGTGCTACCCGGGCATCACTCTTCGTGACGCATCAAATCGGACATCCGCACATGCTGCGAGGCCGGATTCGTACTGTGCGTCGGCTGGTCTCGTTTGTGTCAAGACCACTGCTGCTAACGGGGTATTCGTAGTTGAAATGTGGACGGTCGGCCTCCGGCCGCTTAAGGTTACGGAGCGTCGCAACGATCGCAGTGCTCCCCCCGTTCGATTGGAGTACCTGCGACCGCAACATCACAGAGTGTTGACCCCAAGACAGCGACGGTCGCAGGGTTGCCGGGGAGACGACCATGACAGCACCGTCGAAGACGTCCCGTACTGCGGTGTCCGGCGTCGCGGGCTACGTGAGCCCTGCGGCCCTGCCCCGGTCCGGCGGACGTCTCACCAAGGAAGACCTCGACCCTCTCGTACGCGCCGCGGGGCAGGGCGATCAAGCCGCGATCGCCGACCTGCTGCACGTGCTCCGCCCCGTTGTCGCCCGCTACTGCCGGGCCCGGATGGGCGGCCGCGACCTCTCCTACCTCGCCGCCGACGACGTCGCGCAGGACGTCTGCATGGCCGTGCTCAAGGCCCTTCCCGACTACCAGGACCGCGGCGGCTCGTTCCTCTACCTCGTGCACGCGATCGCGGCCAACAAGGTCGCCGACGCCTACCGGGCCGTAGCGCGCGACCGTTCCGAGCCGGTGCCCGAGTTGCCCGAACACCCGCTCGCGGGCGGCAACGAGCCGGAATCGCACGCGCTGCGCCTCGACCTCGGCAGCCGCCTGCAGGAGCTGCTCACCCGCCTCGCCCCGTTGCAGCAGGAGATCCTGGCGCTGCGGATCGTCGTCGGCCTCAGCGCGAACGAGACGGCTGAAACGCTGGGCATATCGGCCGGCAACGTCCGCGTCACGCAGCACCGTGCGTTGTCCAAGCTGCGCGAGATGGTGCAGGGCCAGGACTTCTGAGCCGTTCCGTCACTCGAACGGCTGGAACGCCGCCGCGGACCGCGGAATAGGTCGACAGGCTCTGTTCCGCACGGCACTCTGGATTTAGCCCGCCGCATCTCTCAGCTCAATTCATAAACGCGTGCCGCCGTGTGTTCGAAGACGTCCAGCCGTTCTGGGTCGCTCAGCACTCCGGTCAGCGACACCGCCGCGTCCAGTACGACTTCGTACGCTGCCGCCAGTTCGCACACTGGCCAGTCGGAGCCGAACATGACCCGGTTCGCTCCGAACGACTCGAAAACGTGGTCTGCGTAGCGGCGCAAATGGCCAACCTGCCATGCGCGCCAGTCGGCTTCCGTCACCAAGCCGGACAGCTTGCAGTGCACGTTCTCGTGCGCGGCCAGCGATGCGACGCCGTTTGCCCACGGCTGCCATTCGCCGGCCGCGATGCCAGGTTTCGCGGCATGGTCGAGGACCAGTCGCAGCTCCGGCAAGCGTTCGGCGACCTGCCGGGCGGCGTCGAGCTGCGCCGGTGTCACCAGCAGGTCGTAGACCAGGCCTGCGGTGCCGACCGCGCTCAGGCCGTGCAGGATTTCCGGACGCAGCAGCCACTCCGGGTCCGGTTCGTCCTCGACCTGGTGCCGGATGCCGACCAGCGGCCCGAGTTCGCGCAGCCGGGCGAGCCGGTCGGACACGTCCGGGGCGGCGAGGTCGACCCAGCCGACCACGCCTGCCACCAGTGGCTCGGACGCGGCCGTGGTCAGGAACTCCTCGGTTTCCGCCTCGTCCGAGACGGTCTGCACCAGCACCGTGGCGTGGACTCCCGCCGCGGTGGTCACCGTGCGCAGATCGTCGACTGTGTACGGCTTGCGGATCGGGGCCAGCGCGTCGCCGGACATCCACGGGTACTCGCGGCGCGCCGGATCCCACAGGTGGTGGTGCGAATCGATCACTGGGTTCCTCCGGACACGACAGGGCGGGCGGCCGACCGCAGCAGGCCGGCGTCGGCGAGGTCGTCCCACAGTACGGCCGGGATATTCGCCGCTGCCCGGCGAACGTTCAGCGACACCTGCTCGGCGTCGTGCGCGCCGACGACCACCGACACCACCGCGGGGTGCGTGCGCGGCAACGCGAGCGCCGCCTCGGGCAGCGAAACACCATGCCGCGCGCAGATTTCCGCTATTTTCTGCGCTTTCTCCACGAGATCCGCAGGGGCGGCCGTGTAATCGTAAATAGTGCCGGGTTGTTCAGTGGCGAGAATTCCCCCGTTGAACACCCCGCCCGCCACGACTCCGACGCCGCGTTCGACGCACAGCGGCAACAACTCGTCCAACGCCGGCTGGTTCAGCAAGGTGTAGCGACCGGCCATCAGGACATGGTCGAGATCGAACCGGCGCACGAATTCCGCCAGCATCGGCGCCTGGTTCATCCCGGCTCCGATCGCGCCCACGACGCCCTGCTCGCGCAACTCCAGCAATGCCGGGAACGCGCCGGAAACCGCTTCCTCGAAATGATCGTCCGGATCGTGCACGTACACGAGATCGATACGGTCGAGACCCAGCCGGTCCAAGCTCGACCCCAGCGAACGCAGCACCCCGTCGCGGCTGAAATCCCAGCGGCGGCGGTAAGTCCCGGGGACGTCGAAGCCCTGGTCGTCGCGTTCCCCGGGTGCCACCGCGCGCGGTTCCAGCACCCGTCCGACTTTCGTGGACAGGACGTATTCGGCGCGCGGATACGCCGCCAGCGCGGCCCCGAGCCGACGCTCGGACAGTCCGAGCCCGTAGTGCGGCGCAGTGTCGAAGTAGCGGATCCCCTCGTCCCATGCCCGCCGCACGCTCGCCGCGGCGATTTCGTCCGGCACCGCGTGGTAGAGGTTGCCCAGCTGCGCGCCGCCGAGTCCCAGCGGGGGAAGGTCCACGGTCACGCCTCCGCCGGTAGTTGCCACACCAGCCCGAGGCCGTGCGCGACATCGGAATGGTCGAGGTCGAGGAGTGCGTTGATCCGCTTCTGCCACGCGATGTCAGCCGGGTCGTCGGCGAGTTTCGCGCGCATCTGCTCGAAATCGTCCACCTCGACGAAATGGAACAGGTCGAGCCCGTCGCGCCAGATCCGCCACGAGCGCACCCCGGCGCGGCGCAGTGCGGCGTCCAGATCTCCCGGGATCACCGCGTGCACCTCCTCGTAGATTTTCTCCATTCCGGGCTTGAGCCGGGTGCGCAAGGCGACCGTTTGCGGCGCCGGGCCGTGGGTCATCGTTCCTCCTGACGGGAGTCGTGGCACGCTGTAGGGGGTAAACATCCGAGGTCTCTGCAGGGAGGGCGGTCCCGATGCCCGTCACCGATGTCGCGATCGACAAGATCAAGGACATGATCATTTCGGGCGAGCTGGCCCCGGGCGACCGGCTCCCCAAGGAGGCCGAGCTCGCGCAGCGGCTGGGGCTGTCCCGCAGTTCGCTGCGGGAAGCGGTGAAGGCGCTGTGCCTGATCCGGGTCCTGGACGTGCGCCAGGGCGACGGCACGTACGTCACCAGCCTGGAGCCGAACCTGCTGCTCGACGCGATGACCTTCGTCGTCGATTTTCACCGCGACGACACCGTGCTCGATTTCCTTGCCGTGCGGCGGATTCTGGAGCCCGCGGCCACCGCGATGGCGGCGCTGCACATGCGTGACGAGGATGTCGCCGAACTCGGTGCGCTGCTCGGCGAACTGGAGGACTCGCCGACCGTCGAGGCGCTGGTGGCCAACGATTTGCAGTTCCACCGCAAAATCGCGGACGGCTCGGGCAATCCGGTGCTGTGCTCGCTGCTCGAAAGCCTTTCCGGCCCGACGGCACGCGCCCGGATCTGGCGCGGCCTCACCCAGGAAGGCGCGGTAGCCCGAACCCGGGAACAACACGCCGCGATCTACGACGCGATCGCCGCGCGAGAACCGGAACTGGCCCGCTCGTGGGCGACGGTGCACGTGGCCGGAGTGGAGCAATGGCTCCGCAGCACCCTGGTCGAGGACGCCGCGGCTGGCGATGACGCCGAGCCCGCCGCTTCCTGACCGGACGGGGAATGCAGCGTTCCCTGACCGACCAGAGACGGCAGCAGTTCCCGACTGGACAGGAACGGCAGCGGCTCCGGACCAGACACGGACTGCACTGACTTCTAACCGACCAGAGACGGCAGCAGTTCCCGACTGGACAGGAACGGCGACGGTTCCGGACCGAACACGGAGTGCAGCGTTCCCTGACCGGCCGGAAGTGGCGGGCGGTCTGGACCGGGCAGGAACAGCGGCAGTTCCGGACCGGACACGGACTGCGGTGACTTCTGACTGGACGGCGATGTCAGCGGTCTCTGCGCGGTTTGTTGCAGTGACGGGCCCCTTCGTTCCTTGCCGATCGGAGTGAGGGGACCCGTCACTCGCGTTCGGTTGGAGTGAAGGGGACTTTCGCGCCTGCACTGCGGGAGTGACGGGACCCCTCACCCCATGACGGGCGACGCGGATGGACCCATCACGCACGCACGGCAGGAGCGAGGGGGACCTTCGCGCCTCTGGCCAGACAGCGGCCGCCAGGCGCCAACCCGACCGGGGTGGCGGGACCCATCGTGCAAGCCCGGCTGAAGCGGCGGGGACTCGTTCTCCAAGCGGCGGGATGAAGGGTCCCTTCATCGACTCCGGCTCTTGTGCGGTGAAAGGACCCTCTATCGGCTCCGGCTCTTGGGCGATGAAGGGACCCTTCATCGCCCAAGACACGGCGGAGAGGGCGGGTGCCGCGGAAGCTGGACTGGCCGCGCGGGCGGTCAGGAAAAAGCCGAGAGACTCAGAGTCCGCGAAGGGGCCCTTCACCGGCCTCCCCGCTGAGCGAACCACCACACCAACCGTCGAGCCGCCCACGGTGCCAGCCAATGAACCACCCACTGGGGCACTCCCCAGGCCACCCGCCGGACCACCCGCCGGGTTGCGATCCTGCAGACCGCCAGCCGGGTCAGTTGCCGCACCGCCCACCAGACCGCCCACCGGGTCAGCTACCGCACCACCCACCAGACCGCCCACCGGGCCGATGCGCCGAGAAGGTCGGATGATCACCGAACCTCCGCTGGTCAGGTCTGGGGCTTTCCGCCGGCATAACGACTGATGATCAACGCGATCAAAATGATCCCGCCGTAAATCGCCTTCAGCCATTCGGCCGGAACCTGGGCGATGCGCAGCAGGCTGTCCACCGACTGCAGCAACAGCACCCCAGTCAGCGCCCCGACCAAAGTCCCCCGGCCGCCGTCCAGCGAAACGCCGCCGATCACGGCCGCGGCGAAGACCTGCAGGATCAGGCCATCACCCTGGTCAGCGCCCAGCGCGCCGACGTAACCCGTGTACGCGAGGCCGCCGATGGCAGCCAGCACCCCGGCCACCACGAACACCGCCCACGAGATGCGGTCCACCCGGATGCCCGCGGCCCGTGCGGCTTCGCGGTTGCCGCCGATTGCGTACAGCGAGCGGCCGACTCGGTGGTAGCGCAGGCCCAGCCCGAAGACCACGAACAGCACTGCCGCGAGCCACACCGACATGGGCAGTCCGGCGAACGTCGTCGTCGCCAGCGCGGTGAACGCGTCCAGCTGGTCGAACAGCGTCTTGCCGTTCGTGGTGCCGATCTGAGTACCACGCAGGACCGTCAGCATCGCCAGCGTCACGATGAACGCGTTCAGCTTCAGCTTCACGATCAGGAAGCCGTTCACGAAACCGATCAACGCACCCACCACGGGGATCGCCACCAGGCCGAGCACCGACGGCCATTCGGTGCCGAAGCCGGACGACGCCGCCGGGATGACCAGCATCGCGCCGATCGCGGGGGCGATGCCCATCGTGGATTCCAGCGACAGGTCGAACTTGCCGGTCAGCAGCACCAGCGACTCACCGAGCACGACCAGCGACAGCGCGGCCGCCGCGGAGAGGATGCTGATGATGTTGTCGAAGGTGAAGAACGTGTCGCTGATCAGCCCGCCGATCACGAACACCACCACGAGCGCGGGCAGCAGCGCCAGTTCGCGCAGCCACGCCGACTTCCGGCGCTTCGCCCGCACCGCGGGCAGCGCCGTCTGCGGGTCGCTCATCAGGTCAGTCATGGAGCCCGACTCCTTCGATATCCGCCACCAGGTCCCCGTCGGACCAGCCGGCCTGGTGGACGGCGGCCACCGCACCCGCGCGCAGCACCAGCACCCGGTCGGCCAGGCGCAGATCGTCCAGCTCGTCGCTCACGAGCAGCACCGCCTTCCCCTCGGCCCGCACCCGGTCCACGACCGCGAGCAGAGCCTCCTTCGACTTCACATCCACTCCCGCGGTGGGATTGATCAGCACCACCACGCGCGGGTCGCTCTCCAAAGCCCTGGCGAGCACTACCTTTTGCTGATTTCCGCCGGACAGATCAGAAACGGGCTGGTCCGGGCTGGCGGCCACGATGTCGTAAGCGGTCAGAGCGCGCGATCCGCGTTCCCGCCGGATCTTCGGGGACGCCAGGCCGCCGCGGCCCATCCGGTCGAGCACGGACAGCGTTGCGTTGTCCATAATGGAATGTTCCAGAACGAGACCTTCGTGGTGCCGATCCCTTGGGACACAGCCGATGCCTGCCCGCAGAGCGGCGGGAATGTCACCCGACGGCAGGCGCTTTCCATCTACAGCAACGGTTCCGGAGGTGGGAGCGCGCAGGCCGTATACCGTTTCCGCTACCTGGTGTTTGCCGCTCGCGTTGCTGCCAGCGAGGCCGACGACCTCGCCGCGGTGGACCTTCAGCGAAACGTCGTGGAAACCGTCGCCGGAAAGGTCGTCGACAGTGAGCACCTCTTCGGCGTCCACCGCCAGCGGGTCGCGGGTGGCGGCGTCGCGCACGGCGAGGCCGCCCTGCTCCCCCGTCATCGCGTCGACCAACGCCGCACGGCTGACCTCTGAGACGGGCGCGGTGAGCACGTGCCGGGCGTCGCGCAGGACGGTAACCGCTTGGCACACCTCGTAAACCTCGTGCAGGTGGTGCGAGATGAACAGGAACGTGACGCCGTTCTCCTGCATCTGCCGCATGCGGTCGAAAAGCCGTTCGATGGCCTGGCTGTCCAGTTGCGCGGTCGGTTCGTCCAGCACGATGAACCGGGCGCCATAACTCAACGCACGAGCGATTTCGACGAACTGACGGTCCTCAACGGACAGATCGCCCGCCGGAGTGTCCACATCGACCCGGACGTCCCACGAGTCCAGCAGCTCCCGCGCCTGACGACGCAGTTTCTTCCAGCCGATCGAGAACCCGCCCTGCGCCTGCCGGTTCAGGAAAAGATTCTCCGCGACCGTCAGCTGCGGCACCACCATCGCGTGCTGGTACACACACGCCACGCGCGCCTTCCAGTCGTCCTGTTTGGACAGCGAAGGAGCCCGGACGCCACCGAAGGAAACACTGCCAGTGTCCGTTTCGGACAGTCCAGTGAGGATGGACACCAGCGTGGACTTGCCCGCCCCGTTGCGGCCGACGAGTGCGTGAGATTCGCCGGGCCGCACGGTGAGGCTGACATCGTGCAGCGCCACGGTTGGCCCGTACCGCTTCCCGACGCCGTCCGCCTGCACTACCGGCGCGCTCACAGGTTGTTACCCCACAACGCTTTGTCGTCCACGTTGTCCTTGGTCACGACCGGAGCGGGCAGCTGGTCTTCCAGGATGCCGGGGCTGATTTCGACGATCGTGGAGTCGTGGTCGGTCGGGCCCGGCTTGAACGTCTCACCCGCCATCGCCTTCTTGAGCCAGTACATGCCGTACTTGGCGTAGGCGTCGGCAGGCTGCGAAACGGTCGCGTCGAGTTCGCCGTTGCGGATCGCGGTGAGCTCCTGCGGGATGCCGTCGTTGCTCACCAGCACCACGTGCTTCGGGTCGCCGACCGGGAAGAACAGGTTCTTGCGCTTGAGCGCCTGCTCGGTCGGCGCGAGGTAAACGCCGCCCGCCTGCATGTAGACGCCCTTGATGTCCGGGTTCGCGGTCAGCAGACTGTCCAAACCGGACGATGCCTTGTCCGCCTTCCATTCGGCAGCGACCTCGAGCACCTTGACGTCCGGGTACTTCTGCTTCATGCACTCGCGGAACGCCGCCGACCGGTCGCGGCCGTTGACCGACGCGAGGTCGCCCATCACCTGCACGACCTTGCCGCTCTTCACGCGCTTGCCGATTTCTTCGCACGCCTTGGTTCCGTACGCCTTATTGTCCGCGCGGACCACCATCGCGACCTTGCCGCTCTCCGGCGCGACGTCCACCGCGACCACCGGGACGCCCTTGTTCTCCGCCTGCTTCAACCCGGCGACGACCGCGGCCGAGTCGAGCGGCGTGACGACGAGCCCCTTCACGCCCTGGTTCAGCAGCGTGCCGATGTCCGTGATGAGCTTCGCCGGGTCGCTGTCGGCGTTCACCGTCGGCAGCGCGTCGAGCCCTTGCTCTTTCGCCATCTGCGGCACGTACTTGTTGTAGGCCTGCCAGAACGGCGAGGTCAGCAGGGGCAGCGTCGCCCCGACCTTGCCGGTGCCGCCGCCGCTCGCCGCGGCCGCCGGTTTGTCCTTAGTGGACCCGCAGGCACTGAGCACCAAACCGCAGGCGGCCACCGCGGCGGCCAACTGGATCACCTTCGTACGCACCGCATCCTCCTTGATGACAGGCCTTGTTGGCTGAGCAGATCAGTTCTGCACGGGTCCGCGCGGACGCAGGCCGTACATGCCGCCGTCCACCGCGAGCGCGGTGCCGGTAGTCGATGCCGAAAGCGGGCTGGCCAGGTACGCGATCGCGTTCGCGACCTCGTCCGCGGTCACCAGCCTCCCCATCGGCTGGCGGGCGGCGAGCGCCTCCCGTTCGGCCGACGGGTCCGCGGCGGTGTCGAGCAGCCTGCCGACCCACGGGGTGTCCGCGGTGCCGGGGCACACGCAGTTGACGCGGATCCGGTCCGGCAGGTGGTCGGTGGCCATCGCGAGGGTCAGCGACAGCACCGCGCCCTTCGTGGCCGAGTACAGCGCCCGCGCGGGCAATCCGGCCCAAGCGGCGATCGAGCAGGTGTTCACGACCGCCGCCGCGGGCGAGTTTTTCAAGTGCGGCAAGGCAGCCCGCGCGGTGCGCACCATGCCGACGACGTTCACGTCGTACGCGCGGTGCCACTCGTCGTCGTCGTTCGCGGTGACGTCGCCCTGCGCGCCGATTCCCGCGTTGTTGACTAGGATGTCGAGCCTGCCGAAGCGTTCGGCCACCGCGTCGACGGCGGCGCGGACCTCGGCGTCGGACGTCACGTCGCAGCGGAATCCGGTCAGCGGCTCGGGAACCTCGTCGGTCTTGAGGTCGAGCACCGCCACCCGCGCGCCGCGCTGGGCCAGCAGGTTCGCCGTGGCCAGGCCGATGCCCGAGGCGCCGCCGGTGACCGCGGCGACCAGGCCGTCGAATTCGCTCACTGCGCGTTCTCCGTCCATTCAGGACCGTCCGGGAAGCTGAACCGGCGCAGCGTAGCGTCGTGCATGCGCGCGGAAAAGCCCGGTGCGGCCGGAGCGAGGTAGCGGCCGTCGCGCACGACGGCCGGGTCGGTGAAGTGGTCGTGCAGGTGGTCGACCCATTCGATGCTGCGGTCTTCGTCCGAACCGGACACTGCCACGAAGTCGAACATGGACAGATGCCGCACCAGTTCGCACAGCCCGACACCACCGGCGTGCGGGCACACCGGAACGCCGAATTTGGCCGCCAGCAAGAGGATCGCGAGATTCTCGTTCACTCCGCCGACGCGCGCGGCGTCCAGCTGGAGCACGTCGATCGCACCAGCCTGCAGCAATTGCTTGAACACCACGCGGTTCTGGACGTGCTCACCAGTGGCGACCTTGATCGGCGCGAGCGCCTTCGCGATGGCCGCGTGCCCGAGGACGTCGTCCGGCGAGGTCGGTTCTTCAATCCAATATGGATCGAACGGTGCGAGCGCGGTCATCCACGACACCGCCGTCGCGACATCCCAGCGCTGGTTCGCGTCGACGGCGATCCGGATGTCCGCGCCGACGGTCTCGCGAGCCAGCTTCATCCGCCGGACATCGTCCTCGAGATTCCCGCCGACCTTCAGTTTGATCATTTCGAAACCGTCGGCGACGGCTTGTTCGGCCAGCCGCACCAGTTTCGCGTCGGAGTAGCCGAGCCAGCCCGCCGACGTGCTGTACGCGCGGTATCCGTCGGCCTCCAGCTTCGCGATTCGTTCGGCTTTCCCCGATTCGGCAGCGCGCAAGATGTCGAGCGCTTCCTGTTCGGTGAGCGCGTCCGAGAGATAGCGGAAGTCCACAAGGGACACCAGCTCCTCCGGCGTCATCCGCGACGCGAACTTCCACAGCGGCAGTCCGGCACGGCGCGCGGCGAGGTCCCACGCGGCGTTGACGATCGCGCCGATCGCCATGTGTGCCACGCCTTTTTCCGGTCCCAGCCAACGAAATTGCGAGTCGCCGACCAGGGCCCGCGACAGCGCGCCGAGTGCTTCCGCGTCTTCCGGCGCCTCGCGGCCGACCACATGCGGCGCCAGCGCGCGAATCGCAGCGGCCTGCACGTCATTGCCGCGGCCGATCGTGAACGCGAGGCCGTAACCGTCCGGTCCGGCGTCGGTGTGCAGTTCGACGTAAGCCGCCGAATAGTCGGGATCCGGGTTCATCGCGTCCGAACCGTCGAGGTCGCGCGACGTCGGGAAGCGGACGTCCCGGACCTCCATGGCCACGATTTTCGCCATGTCAGGCCTGCCCGAAGGTCTGGCGCTGCTTGCCGAGGCCGTCGATTTCCAACTCGACGACGTCGCCCGCGCGCAGGTACGGCTTCGGCTCGGGCTGCCCGAGCGCGACGCCCTCCGGAGTGCCGGTGTTGATCAGGTCGCCGGGACGCAGCACCATGAACTGGCTCAGGTAATGGATGATCTCGGCGACGCCGAACACCATGTCCTTTGTGGACGAATCCTGCACCTTCTCGCCGTTGACCCAGGTGCGCAGGCCGAGCGCCTGCGGGTCGGGGACCTCGTCGGCGGTCACCAGTTCCGGGCCGAGCGGGTTGAAGGTCTCGCAGTTCTTGCCCTTGTCCCACTGGCCGCCGCGGTTCAGTTGGAAGTCGCGCTCGGAGACGTCGTTGGACACGACATAGCCGGCGACGTGCGCCAGCGCCTCGTCCGCGCTTTCCAGATAGCGCGCGGTTTTCCCGATGACGACGCCGAGTTCGACCTCCCAGTCGGTGGCCGTGGAACCGCGCGGGACGAGCACCTCGTCGAACGGTCCGACCATCACGTCGGGAGCCTTCATGAACAGCACCGGCTCGGTCGGCACGGCCGCGCCGGTTTCCTCGGCGTGGCGACGGTAGTTCATGCCGATGCAGACGATCTTGCCCGGCGCGGCGATCGGCGCGCCGACCCGCAGCCCGGCCCCGTCGACGACCGGCAATTCCCCGGCCTCGAGCGCCTGAGCGGCCTTCGCCGGCCCATCGCCGGCGAGGAACGCGCCGTCGATGTCCGGCGTGACCCCGGAGAGGTCGTGGAGGGTGCCGTCACCGGCACGGACGAACGGACGCTCAGCCCCCGCTGCCCCGAGACGCACAAACCGCACGGACGAACCCCTCTCTCGACACCCGCTTCGCGATACATCCGATGTATAGCGCATGGGTGGGCGGCAGATCTAGAGGGAAGCGGGATTTGGTGCGGAAATTGATCCGATCACCGGGCCGCCGGGTGGATAACGGACACTCGTCCTGGCGGGGAGGTCCCGCCACGACGAGGGAGACGGTGCGGCGCGGATGGGACCGGAAGAGGCGACTGGACCGCGGCGGCGGGCGGCTGGGGGTTCGGCTTCGCGTGGCGCGGGGGAAAGCGGCGAGCTGCGGGCTGGCAGCGGCGGATCGGGGGAAGCGTAAGGGCGAGGTTCCCGAAACGGCTCCGGCTCGGCGGGTGGGCGGGGCGTCGGTGACGAGAGCGGAGTGCGCGAGATCGGCCACGAAAACCCGCCCTGGCACCGAGACAGCCCCGACGCGGCGGGTCGGCAGGACATCGGCGACAAGAGCGGAGCGCGCAAGATCGGCGGCGAAAACCCGCCCGGGCACCGAGACGGTCGGCAGGACATCGGCGACAAGGACGAGGCGCACGAGCCCGGCGACGAGACTCGGCGAGATCGCCGGGACAGTCCCGGCGCGGTTGGCACCCCGAAGATCAGCGCGGACGACGAGCGGTGTGCCGCTGAGCGGGCAGTGCCGTTGCCGGACGGCGGGTGGCTGCTCGCGACAAAGAGTTCCGCGGCGGATTATTCGGCGGCCGATCAGGCAGCTCTTGATCATTCCGCGGCGGATCACTCCACCGCGAACCGCACCACGCCGGATCACTCCGCAGCCGATCACTCCGCCGCGGACCGGTCCAGCACGGAGCACGTCGACCACACCGCCACCCTCCCCGAGCACCCCGGCCAAGGCAAGATCCGACGTCTCCTCATCCTCGGCGGCCTCTCCGCCTTCGGCCCCCTCTCCATCGACATGTACCTCCCCGCCCTCCCCCGGATGGCGGGTGACTTCCAGGCCTCCGACACCACCGTCCAGTTGACGCTCACCGCGTTCGTCGTCGGGCTGGCGGTCGGGCAGATCATCGCCGGGCCGTTGTCGGATTCCTTCGGGCGGCGGCGGCCGTTGCTGGTCGGGCTGGGGCTGTACATCGCCGGGTCGGTCGCGGCGGCGGCGAGTCCGGGCGTGGAACTGCTGATCGCGGCGCGGAGTGTTCAGGCGCTCGGCGCGGCGGCGGGAATCGTGATCGCCCGCGCGGCCGTCCGTGATCTCTACACCGGCACCGCGATGACGAAGTTCTTCTCGCTGCTCCTGCTCGTCAACGGCCTCGCGCCGATTCTCGCTCCGGTGCTCGGCGGGCAGTTGCTCACGTTCACGTCCTGGCGCGGCGTGTTCGTCGTTCTCACCGGGTTCGGTGTGCTGTTGCTCGCCGCGGTCGCGTTCGCGCTGCCGGAGCCGTTGCCGGTCGAGCGTCGGCATCCGGCGCGGCTGGGCGGGGTGCTTCGCACGTACGGACGGCTCCTCACCGATCGCACGTTTCTCGGCTACGCGCTCACCGCGGGACTGAATTTCGCCGCGCTGTTCGCGTACATCTCGGGTTCGTCGTTCGCGCTGCAGGACGTCTACCGCCTGAGTCCGCAGGAATACAGCGTCGTCTTCGGGCTCAACGGTGTCGGCATCGTGCTCGCCGGGCAGCTCAACGGGTGGCTCGTCGGACGGCTCCCGGAGCGGACGCTGCTGCGCGCGGGGCTGACGGTGTCGACGATTTCCGGCCTCATCACCCTCGCGGCAGCCGTCCTGCGGCTCCCGTTGCCAGCGTTGCTGATTCCGTTGCTGCTCATGGTTTCCTGCATCGGCATCATCAGCCCGAACGCCAGTTCGCTCGCTCTCGCCGGGCACGCGCGCACGGCGGGATCGGCGTCCGCGCTGCTGGGCGTGCTGCAGTTCGCGATCGGCGGGATCGCGACGCCGCTGGTCGGGCTCGGCGGGTCGGGCACGGCGGTTCCGATGACCGCCACGATGGCCGGGTTCGGGGTGCTCGCCTTGCTGTCGTTCGCGACGCTGACGGTCAGCCCAGATCGGCGAGGTTCCCGCTCCGGAGCTGGTCGTCGGTGACCGCGATTCGTTCGTCGACCAGCTTCTGCAGCGCGTCCCCGTCGTCCCACTGGTTGACGTTCATCGCGGCCGAAACCTCGTTGTCCGGGGTCACCCAGAAAGCCGTGAAGTCGTAAGCCGCGAGGTCGCCGCGCACCACGACGCGGTCCCGGTCCAAGACCGGCAGGCCGCGGTACTCGCAGCCGATCGCCGGGCCGCCGCGGTCCGGGTCGTATTGGTCGGAGAAGAAGTACGGGCTGTTCAAGTACGGCTCATTCGCGCCAAAGAGGTTGGCCGCGACGTGCTCGCCCTGCGTACGCGCTGTCGCCCAGTGCTCGACGCGTACGCGGCGCCCGTAGCGCGGATGGAACTCCGAAGCGATGTCGCCGATCGCGTAGACGTCAGGTGCCGCTGTACGCAGACCCGCATCGACGTCGACGCCACCGTCGTCTGCCAGCTCCAGGCCAGCGGCGTGTGCCAGGTCGACGCGAGGGGCCGCGCCGACCGCGATAAGGACAACGTCGGCGTACAGCTCTTCGCCGCTCGTCAGTCGGACGCCGGTCGCTGCTGTGTCGCCAGTGATCGCTGCGACTCCTTCGCCGAGACGCCACTGCACGCCGTGCTCTTCGTGCAGCCGGTAGAACGCTCCGGCCACCTCGTCGCCAAGGACGTTGGCGAGCGGCAGCTTCTCCGGAGCGACCACAGTCACCTCGGCACCGTGCGTACGCGCTGCAGCGGCGGCTTCAGTGCCGATCCAGCCGGCACCGACGATCAGTACTCGCTTCGCCGCTTCGAAGGCCGCGCGCAGCCGCAGTGCGTCGTCGAGAGTGCGAAGCGTGTAGAGGCCCGGCAGGTCGCCGCCAGGCACCTTCAACGTCCGCGAGCGCGAGCCGGTCGCTAGGACTAGACGGTCGTAGCGGTGTTCGCCACCGGCGTCGTCGAGGACCAGGCGTGCGCCTAGCTCGACTCGGGTCGCCGTGGTGCCGGAGAGCAGCCGGATGTCGTGCTCGTCCCAATAACCCTCGTCGCGCACCCAGTCCGGTTCCTCGGCGTTGCCGAGCAGCACGGCCTTCGACAGCGGCGGCAGCTCGTACGGCCGGTGCGTGTCGGCTCCGAGCAGCAGGACGTCGCCGTCGAAACCGCGTTCCCGGACTGTCGCGGCCGCAGTGGCACCGGCCAGTCCGGATCCGACGACGACGATCTTCCGAGGTTCCGACATCCGTCCTCCTGAGGAGTGCCCGCGGCGTGCGGTCGCCGACGCTACTCCGGTATCCGGCCGGTCACACCCCGTGGAAAACCGGCCAGTAGGCAATTCGGGTGAACCGGCGTAAGAGGCCCCGGAGGGCCCGGTCACACCCCCGCACGAAGGACACGGGTGCTACGTGATCGGAGGGCGAGGGTCGTGACAGCGCGGGACGACAGTGCGGTGCGGAACGAGTGGACGGTCGGGTGCCGGGACCTGGCGGGCAGGCGCCGGGACGTGACGGTGTTCGTGAGCAGTGACGACAAAGTCGTGCTGGTCGCGCCGCCGGGAGAGGCGGCGGTGCTGGGGCCGCTGGAGGTCGGGCGGCTGCGCGCGGCCCTGCGCGACGCCGTGGTGGCCACCGCGACGTCGGCGCGACGCACCGGAACCGACTGACAACTACCGTTCCTACTCATGAGTAGGTAGAGTCGGCACCCGCAGACCCCGAAAGGTGCCGGCCATGACCACCTACTTCGTCACGGGCGCGACGGGCTTCCTCGGGAAGCGCCTGGTCGCCCGGTTGCTCGCGCGGCGGGACACGACCGCCGTCCACGTGCTCGTCCGCAACACCTCGCGCGACCGCCTCGCCGGGATCGCGCGGGACTGGCCGCATGCCGACCGCCTGGTCCCCGCCGTCGGCGATCTCACCGAACCGCTGCTCGGCCTCGACCCGGCCGGCTACGACGGGATCGATCACGTCGTCCACCTCGGCGCGATCTACGACTTCACCGCCGACGACGCGGCGAACCGGGCCGCGAACGTCGAGGGCACCCGGAACCTGATCGCCTTCGCCGCGGCCGTCGGAGCTCGACTGCTGCACCACGTTTCGTCCATCGCGGTCGCGGGCGATCACTCCGGCCGGTTCACCGAAACCGACTTCGACCTCGGGCAGTCCTTCAGTTCTCCGTACCACGCCACGAAGTTCGAGGCCGAGAAGCTGGTCCGCGAACAGTCCGGCGTGCCGTTCCGCGTCTACCGGCCCTCGGCGGTCGTCGGCGATTCGCGCACCGGCGAGATGGACAAGATCGACGGTCCGTACTACTTCCTGCCCGCCATCTCGCGCCTCGCCGCGCTGCCGAAGCAACTGCCGCTCGTCGCGCCCGACTTCGGGGCTACCAACCTCGTCCCGGTCGACTACGTCGTCGCCGCGATGGAAAACCTCATGCACCGCGAAGCACCTTCGGGCAGTACGTATCACCTCGCTTCGCCGCGACCGCAGAAGCTGCACGAGGTTTACAACGCCTTCGCCCGCGTCGCCGGAGCGCCGCGCGTACGCACGACAGTGCCGTCTGGCCTGCTTCGCACAACAGCGTCCCGCCTCGCGACCGCTGTGGATCGCCTGCCGACTGGGCGTGCCACGCGCGCAGCAGTGTTGACCGAGTTGGGAATCCCGCTCGAAGTACTCCCCCACCTGAACATGGAGGTGGAGTTCGACACCGCGCGCACGACTTCGGAGCTGTACGGCAGCGGCGTCCACCTTGCCGAGCTTCGCGACTACGCCGAACCGCTATACCGCTACTGGCGCGCGCATCTCGACCCGGACCACGCTCGCCGTCCAGGGCTCGAAGGACGCGTTGTCCTCATTACCGGTGCTTCGTCCGGCATCGGTCGTGCTTCGGCGCTCGCTGTCGCGCGTCGCGGCGCGAAGGTGCTTCTCGTCGCGCGGCGCGTCGAAGAACTCGAAGACGTGCGTAGCGAGATCACCGCAGCGGGCGGCGAAGCAGCGACGTACCCGTGCGACCTCACTGACGGCGACGCAGTCGACGGTCTCGTGAAAGCCGTCCTCGCCGATCACGGTGCGGTCGACGTTCTGGTGAACAACGCCGGACGCTCCATCCGACGCTCGGTGCAACTGTCGACGGAACGGTTCCACGACTACGAACGCACCATGGCCATCAACTACTTCGGCCCGGTTCGGCTGATCCTCGGGCTGCTGCCGTCGATGACCGAACGCCGGTTCGGCCACGTCGTGAACGTCACGACGCAGGGCCTGCAGACCGACACGCCGCGGTTTTCCGCTTACCTGGCCTCAAAAGCGGCGCTCGAGGAGTTCAGCTTGACCGCCGGGCGCGAGACGCTGTCCGACGGCGTCACGTTCTCGTCGATCCGGATGCCGTTGGTGCGCACGGACATGATCGCGCCGACCGGGTCGTACCGCGGGCTGCCCGCGAGCTCCCCGGAACGCGCGGCGGCGCTGGTGGTGAAGGCGATCGAGCGGCGGCCGCAGATCCTGAGCCTGCCGGAGGGCCGGGCCGCGGAACTGGCCTCGCTGGCGGCGCCGGACCTCGCCCGGTTCGCGGCGCATCTCGTGTACCGGGTGATGCCGGAATCCGCGCCAGAAGCCAAAAAACGGCCACGGCAGCCCGCACCGGCCGCTGTGGCAGGAGCCTTGACGCGGCTGGTGTGGCGGAGGAAGGCCTAACAGCGTCGTGAGTGGCAATCCCCGGTTCTAACCGGGATAAACACTCACGACCCGCCTACTCCACCAACGCGTCCTCCGGCACCCCGCTGGCCAGCGACGCCAGCACCTCCAACGCGCTCCCCAACGTCTCCTCCGCAGGCGCGGACACCGCGATCCGCACCGCGTTCGGTGCGTGTCCCGGCACCACCGAGAACGCCGCCGCCGGGGACAACGCGATCCCCCGGCGCGCGGCGGCAGCCACGAAAGTCTCCGCGCGCCACTGGTCCGGCAGCACCCACCACCGGTGGTAAGCCGAGGCGTCGCCGTACACCTGGAAGCCCGCCAGGCGGTCGGCGACGATCCTCGCCCGCGCCCCGGCGTCCGCGCGCTTCGCTGCTTCGACCTCCGCCAGCACGCCGCCGGTGATCCATCGCCGCGCCGCTTCCACGGAGAAGCGCGACGCCGCCCAGCCGCCGGATCGGATCGCGCTCGACAGCCGCGCGACCCACCGCGGCGGGACCACGAGGAATCCGGCGGTGAGGCCGGGCGCGACGCGTTTCGACAGGCTGTCCACGAAAACCGTCCGCTCCGGCATCAGCGCGGCGAGCGGTTCGGTGTCCGGGCGGAGGAAGGTGTAGATGCCGTCCTCGATCACCGGCAGGTCCAGGCCGCGGACGGTCGCGGCCAGTTCGGCGCGGCGTTGCGGCGGCATCGTGGTGCCGAGCGGGTTGTGCAGGGTCGGCTGGACGTACAGCGCCCGCACCGGAGCGCTCGCCGCGAGCGCGGCCGGGACCAGGCCGTGCGCGTCGGTTTCGATCGGCGCCAGTTCGATGCCTAGCCGGGTCGCGGCGGCTTTGACCACCGGGTACGTCAGGGATTCGACCGCGAGCCGCTCGCCGGTCGGCACGAACGCGGCGAGCGCGGCCGCGATCCCCTGCCGTCCGTTGCCCGCCACCAGCACCTGGTCCGGATCCGGCTGCCAGGTGCCGCGGGCGAGCATCGCGACCGCTGCCTCGCGGACCGCTTTGGTGCCGGCCGCGCCGAGCGGATGCAGGGCGTCGGTGAAGACGTCCGCGCGCAGCACGGGTTCGAGTGCTTGCGCGAGCTTGGCCGATTGGCTTGGCAGCACGGCGAAATTGAGCTCGAGGTCGACGCGCGCGTCGCCGGGTTCGGACAGCGCCGGTTCCGGTCCGGGCTTCGCGGCGCGCACGAAGGTGCCCCGCCCGACCTCGCCGATCGCCAGGCCGCGCCGGACGAGTTCGCCGTACACGCGGGCCGCGGTGGAGCCGGCGATGCCGCGGTCGCGCGCGAACCGGCGCTGCGGCGGCAGCCGGTCACCGGGGCGCAGCCGGCCGGCTTCGATGTCGGCGGCGAGTTCGTCCGCGACGACGCGGTAGTCGTCCATCCCACCCTCGCTCTGCCGGGATTCTCCCGGACGCATCATGGCACCGGCCGGTCACTCATCGCTAATGCGACCCACGGAACTCCCCGAACGGGGGTCACTAGGTTAGCCTTACCTGTGTGGCACTGACGAGCGAAGACACCCGCCTGCACGCCGAGGACCTGACCCTGGCCTACGACGGCCGCACGGTCGCCGAACGGCTCGGCGTGGTCATCCCGGACAAGTCGTTCACGGTCATCGTCGGTCCCAACGCCTGCGGCAAGACGACCCTGCTGCGCGCGCTCGCCCGCATGCTGAAGCCGCGCGCGGGCTCGGTCTACCTCGACGGCGAGGTGATCACCAGCTACGGCGCGAAGGAGGTCGCGCGCCGGCTCGGGCTGCTGCCGCAAAGCTCCATCGCGCCGGACGGGATCACCGTGGCCGACCTCGTCGCGCGCGGCCGGTACCCGCACCAGAAACTGCTGCGCCAATGGTCCCGTGACGACGCGACGGTGGTCGCCGATTCGATGCGCGCGACCGGCGTCGACGACCTCGCCGAGCGGATGGTCGACGAGCTGTCCGGCGGGCAGCGCCAGCGCGTCTGGATGGCGATGGCGCTGGCCCAGCAGACCGACCTGCTGCTGCTCGACGAGCCGACGACGTACCTGGACATCGCGCACCAGCTCGACATCCTCGACCTCTGCGCGACGCTGCACAGCGAGCAGGGCCGCACGCTGGTCGCGGTGCTGCACGACCTCAACCACGCGGCCCGGTACGCGACCCACCTGATCGCGATGCGCGACGGGAAGGTGCTGGCCACCGGGACGCCGGAGGAGGTCGTGACGGCGGAGAACGTCGAGCGGATCTTCGAACTGCCGTGCCGGGTGATGGAATGCCCGGAGAGCGGGAGTCCGATGGTGATTCCGAAGGTCAGCCGCCGGGCCGCCTGATTCACCGGCGGGCCATGAAGGATCGCCAGACGTCGGCGGGCACTGCCGAACCCGTCACCTTCTTGCCCTCCGCGTCGAGCAGCTTGCGGTCGTCGTCGGAGCCGAGCCACACCGCCGTCGCCAGCTGCGGCGTGTAGCCGACCGCCCAGGCGTCCTGGTTGTCGCGCGAATTGCCGCGTTCGAACTCGCCAGTGCGCAGGGCCGCCGCGCGACCGTCCGGCAGCGTCGTCCGCAACGCCGAGGTCACGTCCTGCGCCACCTCCGCCGGGACCGCGGAGACCGGCTCGTTTTCGTGCTGCCACACGACTTTCCCCGACCGGTCGAGCACCTTGTCCACGAGGTGCACCGCCGAGCGCATCCCGTTGGCGGCGTAGGTCGCGTACGCCCCGGCCACGTCGAGCGGCCGCATCGGATACCGGCCGACGACGATGCCCGAGCCGATCGTGACGCCGTCCTGCTCGCGCATGGTCGGCGTGCCGTCCACCTCGTCCGGGATCCCCGCCGAACGCGCCGCCGCGCTCACCTCGTCGACGCCGATCTTCTTGGACACCGTGATGAACGGCGTGTCCGCACCTGAGGTCAAGGCGCTGCGCAACGTGCAGGACTGCGGGCACTTCGGCGGATACTCGAATTTCTCGCCCAGGTACTGAATCTCCCTGGGAGCAGCTACTTTCTCCTCCAGCGACATCCCGTTCTTCACACCGGCCGCCGCGGTGAACGGGTAGAACGCGGAGCCGAGCGCGTGCCCAGTTGCCGCATAATCCCGGACGCCGTTGTTGCCGCCGTCGTACGCGCGCACCGCGCCATTCGTCGGATCAACCGCCACCAAAGCGCCGCGGAACTCCGCCGGTTCGCCCTTCAGCCGGTCGCTCAGCGCGGTGTGCGCGGCGTTCTGCAGCCCTGGGTCGAGTGTGGTTTGGACAGTCAGATTTCCTTGCTGCAAACGGGAAATCGAGAAGCCAGCAGTCTCCAGTTCGGCGAGCACTCGCTGTTTGAGGTGGTACTGGTCGTAATTCAGGCTCACTCGCGTTTCCGCGGGCGGCTTGATCTCCGCGCCCGGATAGGCCATGCCATCCGCGTTCTTCAAATACCCGCGCTCGACCAGTTTGTCGCGTACGTATCGCCAGCGTTTCGCCGCGTGCTCGTCGCCGGACACGGCCGGGTCGTGCACCGACGGCGACTGGATCATCCCGGCCAGGAACGCGGCCTCGCTCCAGGTGATGCTGTTGTCGAGCGGACGGCCGAAGAACGCGTTCATCGCCGCCGCCGGGCCGAAAGTGCCGCGGCCGAAGGAAATGATGTTGGCGTAGCTCTCGAAGATCTGTTCCTTGCTCTGCTGCTGGGTGATCTTCGTGGCGAGCACGAGTTCCTGCATCTTCCGCGACAGCGTCGAATCCTCGTCGCCGGTCGATTTCTTGATGTACTGCTGGGTGATCCCGGACCCGCCGCCGACGCCGGTCAGGAACGCGCGGCCGATCCCGGTCGGGTCGAAGCCGGAGTTGGCCCAGAAAGTCGGGTCTTCAGTGGCGACGATGGCGTCGCGCAGCTTCTGCGGGATCTGGTCGAACGGCACGAACCGCCGGTCGCCGCCCGGGGGCACGACGCGCAGCAGTTCGCTGCCGTCGGAGTACCTCAGCGTGACGGTTTTGCCGAGCGAGGCGAGGACGTCCTGCGGGCTGCGGACGTCCAGCAGCAGGTAGGCGATCCAGAACGCGATCAGCGGCACGCCGACCGCGAACCCGGTCAGGTAGTAGGCACCCTTGCGGATGCGGCGCCACTGGCGACGGACAACAGCGGATTGGTCACTCTCCGGGGCTGGCTCCACGAATGAAGGACGACTGAACCAGTGACAAGGTTCTGCCGGGTCCGTGAATTGATCACGAGAGGAACGCGCGCAGCAACGACGAGGTGCCCTCGATGTGCTCGGCCATCGCCTGCCGCGCGGCCACCGGATCGCCGGCCAGGATCGCGTCGACGATCGCCTCGTGCTGCGCGTTCGAATGCTCCAGATTGGGTTCGAGGAGCGGAATCCGGTCGAGCAGCTCGTTGACCCGCGTCCGCGCGTCCGCGACCGTGCTGGTCAGCGACGCGGACGCGGTGACCTCGGCGATCGCCAGATGCAGCCGCGAATCCTTGCGCCGGTAATCGGCGAGACTGGCCGCCGACGCTTCCGCGAGCGTGCCGGTGAGATGCTGCCGATCAGCCGGGCTCAGCGTCCGTGCCGCAGCCGCCTCCGCCGCGCCGGTCTCCAGCACATGCCGCAGGCAGAGCGCGTCTTCCAGCCCCGCCGCGTCAACCTCGCCGACCGCGCGTTCCGCGGGCTCGGGCAGCTTCTCGTTCACGAACGTGCCGCCGTACCGCCCGCGCCTCGACTCGACGTACCCCGCGTCGGACAGCGCGCGAATCGCTTCTCGCAACGTCACCCGGCTTACGCCGAGCCGCTCAGCCAGCTCGCGCTCGGAGGGCAACCGGTCCCCCGCGCCGACGACCCCGAGCCGGATCGCCTGCAACAGCCGCTCGACTGTCTCCTCGAAGGCGTTCCCGACACGCACCGGCCGGAACAGTGCCGCGTTCGCGCTCACCACCGAGGTCGACTCCACCTGCCCGATTCTATGCTGCCCGATCGCAGAGAACTCTTTGCAAAGCTTTCTCTGCGGTCTAAGGTGGGGACATGCCCTCGAAACATCACGACCGGCAGATCGACGCCCGCGCCCTGCGCGCACTGGCGCATCCGCTGCGGATGGAGCTGCTGGATCTGCTGACGATCGACGGCCCGGCCACCGCGACCGGGCTCGGCAAACGGGTCGGCGAAAGCTCCGGCACCACGTCGTGGCACCTGCGACAGCTCGCGGACGCCGGGCTGGTGGTCGAGGACGCCGAACGCGGCTCGAAGCGCGAACGGTGGTGGAAGGCGGCACAGCAGGGCACCTCGCTCAAGACCAGCGAGTTCCTGGAAGACCCTGACCTGGCGGGCCCGGTGACCGCGTTCCTGCACCACGTCGTCAACCAGCGCTATCGCGAAACGCTCCGGTTCGTCGCCGACATGCCCCGGTGGGGCAAGACCTGGCAGCGCAACTCGACGCTGAGCGACACCGGACTCCAGCTCACCGCGGAGGAAGCCGGGCAGTTGAGCAAGCAGATCCAAGAACTGATCGAGAGCTACCGCCGGGAAACCCGCCCCGGCGACACCACGGTGTTCGCCCAGTGGTCCGTGTTTCCCTACTCGCCCCGACCGGAAGCCGAGGAACAAGACTGATGAACCCAGACCTGTGGGCCCTCGTCGCCCAGCACCAGGACGCACTCCGTGCCGAGGCGGACCAGCGCCGTCTCGGCACGCGGAAACCGACGCCCGCGCCGAAGGATTCGGCCCGGCAACGACTCGGCTGGTGGCTCATGAGCCTGGGCCTGCGCCTCGCCGCCCCGAAACGCCGTGAAGGACTCCTTGAAGGAATGTGATTCCTTCAAGGAGTCCTTCACGGACCGAAAATCAGCACTCGATGACGTTCACGGCGAGTCCGCCGCGCGCGGTCTCCTTGTACTTCACCGACATGTCCGCGCCGGTCTCGCGCATGGTCTTGATCGCCTTGTCCAGCGTCACCACGTGGCTGCCGTCGCCGCGCAACGCCATCCGCGCGGCATGGATCGCCTTCGACGCACCCACGGCATTCCGCTCGATGCACGGAATCTGCACCAGCCCGCCCACCGGATCGCACGTGAGCCCGAGGTGGTGCTCGACCCCGATCTCAGCCGCGTTCTCCACCTGCGCGGGCGATCCGCCCTGCACCTCGGTCAACCCGGCAGCCGCCATCGCCGAGGCCGAACCGACCTCGCCCTGGCAGCCGACCTCGGCGCCCGAGATCGAGCCGGTCTGCTTGAGGATCGAGCCGATCGCGCCCGCGGTGAGCAGGAACGTGACGATGCCGTCGTCCGACGCGCCGCGCACAAACCGTTGATAGTAGTGCAAAACCGCCGGAATGATCCCGGCCGCGCCATTCGTCGGGGCAGTGACCACCCGACCGCCCGCTGCGTTTTCTTCGTTGACCGCAAGCGCGTACAGGCTCACCCAGTCCATGGCGTACAACGGATCGTCAGCACCGTCTTCGGCGAGCAGCTTGTCGTGCAACGACTTCGCTCGCCGAGGCACCTTCAACCCACCAGGCAGCACGCCCTCGTGCGTGTACCCGTTCCGCACGCACTCGACCATCACCTGCCAGATCTCCAGCAGCCCAGCCCGAACCTCCTCGCGGCTGCGCCAGGAAAGCTCGTTCCGCAGCATGATCTCGCTGACCGGCAGCCCGGTGTCCGCGCAATGCTTCAGCAAGTCCGCCCCAGTACGGAACGGATAAGGCACCGGCGTGGAATCCTCGACGAAAACCGTGTCGGTCTCGTACGACTCGTCCCGCACGAAACCGCCGCCGACAGAGTAATACGTCCGCTCCCGCAGCAAAGAACCGTCCGCGGCGAACGCCCGGAACACCATCCCGTTCGGATGCGCGGGCAGAGACTTCCGCCGGTGCATCGTCAGGTCGGTGTCCTCGGCGAACGCGACCGAATGCGTCCCGCCGACAGCCAGCCGCCCGGATTCCCGGATCGCCGCCACCTTCGCGGGCACCGTGTCGGTGTCGATCGCCTCCGGCAGCTCCCCGGAAAGCCCTAGCAGCACTGCTTTGTCGCTGCCGTGCCCGAACCCGGTCGCGCCGAGGGAGCCGAACAACTCGGCCTGCACCCGCGCGACCGTCTCCAGCACGCCGTCCTCGACCAGACCGTCCACAAAGGTCTTGGCCGCCCGCATCGGGCCGACCGTGTGCGAACTCGACGGCCCGATGCCGATCGAAAACAGGTCGAAGACGCTGATCGCCATTGATCCGCCCCTTCTCTTAGTTCCTCGCCAGCACGCTGCTGGCTTCTTGCGCCGCCGGTCCTTCGGCGGTCAGGTGGGCGAGGTTCTCCGGCAGTTCCTCGCCCCGATGGGCCTTGGTCTGCGCGTACAACCGGCCCGCGCGATACGACGACCGCACCAGCGGCCCCGCCATCACCCCAGGGAAACCGATAGCTTCAGCGGTTTTCGCGTGCTCCACGAACTCCTCCGGCTTGACCCAGCGGTCGACCGGGTGGTGCCGCGCGGAAGGCCGCAGGTACTGGGTGATCGTGATGATCTCGCAGCCCGCGTCGAAGAGCTCCTGCAACGCGACGCTGACCTCGTCCGGGGTTTCGCCCATCCCGAGGATCAGGTTCGACTTCGTCACTAAACCCGCCGCACGAGCCTGCGTGATCACGTCCAGCGACCGCGCGTAGCGGAAGCCGGGGCGAATCCGCTTGAAGATCCGCGGCACAGTCTCCACGTTGTGCGCCAGCACTTCCGGACGCGACCCGAACACCTCGGCCAGCTGATCCGGCTCCGCATTGAAGTCCGGGATCAACAGCTCGACACCGGTACCGGGGTTCAACGCGTGGATCTGCCGGACGGTCTCCGCGTACAGCCAGGCACCACCGTCGGCCAGATCATCGCGGGCGACACCGGTGATCGTCGAGTACCGCAAGCCCATGGCCTGCACCGATTCCGCGACCTTCCGCGGCTCAGTGCGATCCAAAGCAGCAGGCTTGCCCGTGTCGATCTGGCAGAAATCGCAGCGCCGCGTGCACTGGTCACCGCCGATCAGGAAGGTGGCCTCGCGGTCTTCCCAGCATTCGTAAATGTTGGGACAACCAGCCTCTTCACAAACGGTGTGCAGACCCTCGCGCTTCACCAAGCCCTTCAGCTCAGTGAACTCCGGGCCCATCCGCACTCGCGTCTTGATCCACGACGGCTTCTTCTCGATCGGCGTCTCGCTGTTGCGCACCTCAAGCCGCAACAGCTTCCGTCCCTCGGGCTGCGCGCTCATCGGCTCAGGTCCGCGTACAGCGGGTGCTTCTTGGCCAGCAGCTCGACGCGGGTGCGCAGCGCCTGCTGAGCGGCTTCGTCGAAGTCCGGCTTCAGCGTCTCGGCGATGATGTCGGCGACCTCGGTGAAGTCCTCAGCGCTGAAACCGCGGGTGGCCAGCGCCGGGGTGCCGATCCGCAGACCTGAGGTCACCATCGGCGGACGCGGGTCGAACGGCACCGCGTTGCGGTTGACCGTGATCCCGACCGAGTGCAGCCGGTCCTCCGCCTCCTGGCCGTTGAGCTGCGAGTTCACCAGGTCGACAAGCACCAGGTGCACGTCGGTGCCGCCGGTGAGGACGCGGACGCCCGCCTCGGCGCAGTCGGTGCGCGACAGCCGGTCGGCGAGGATCTTCGCGCCTTCCAGCGTGCGCTCCTGGCGCTCGCGGAACTCGTCGGTCGCGGCGATCTTCAGCGCGACGGCCTTGGCCGCGATCACGTGCTCCAGCGGCCCGCCCTGCTGGCCGGGGAACACCGCCGAGTTGATCTTCTTCGCCAGTTCCTGGCGGGACAGGATCAGGCCGCCGCGCGGACCGCCGAGGGTCTTGTGCGTGGTGGTCGTGACGATGTCCGCGTGCGGCACCGGCGACGGGTGCAGCCCGGCGGCCACGAGACCGGCGAAGTGCGCCATGTCGACCATCAGCTTCGCGTCGACCAGGTCGGCGATCCGGCGGAACTCGGCGAAGTCGAGCTGGCGGGGGTAGGCCGACCAGCCGGCGACGATCAGCTTCGGCTTGTGCTCGACCGCCAGCCGCTCGATCTCGGCGACGTCGACGATCCCGGTCTCCTTGTCGACGTGGTAGGCGACCACGTTGTACAGCTTGCCGGAGAAGTTGATCTTCATCCCGTGCGTCAGGTGGCCGCCGTGCGCGAGGTCGAGGCCGAGGATGGTGTCGCCCGGCTTCAGCACCGCGAACATCGCCGCCGCGTTGGCCTGCGCGCCCGAGTGCGGCTGCACGTTCGCGTGCTCCGCGCCGAACAGCGCCTTGGCCCGGTCGATCGCGAGCTGCTCGACGACGTCGACGTGCTCGCAGCCGCCGTAGTAGCGGCGGCCCGGGTAGCCCTCGGCGTACTTGTTGGTCAGCACCGAGCCCTGCGCCTCGAGCACGCCGACCGGCGCGAAGTTCTCCGAGGCGATCATCTCGAGCGTCGACTGCTGGCGGTCCAGCTCCGCGGCCACCGCGGCGGCGACCTCGGGGTCGACCTCGGACAGGCGGGCGTCGAACGGGGCGGTCATCAGTTCTCCTGGGTCAGCTCGGCGTACGCGGACGCGTCGAGCAGCTCCGGGACGTCGCCCGAGAGCCGCACCTGCAGCAGCCATCCTTCGGTGTAGGGGTCGGAGTTGATGACCTCGGGGGTGTCCGATGTGGCCTCGTTCACCGCCACCACCTCGCCGCTGACCGGCGAGTACAGCTCGCTGACCGATTTCGTCGACTCGACCTCGCCGAACACCTCGCCCGCGGTGACGGTGTCGCCGACGCCGGGCAGCTGCACGAACACGATGTCGCCGAGCGAGCCGGCCGCGAACGCGGTGATGCCCACCGTCGCGACGCCGTCGGAGACCGACAGCCACTCGTGTTCCTTCGTGTAGGACAGGTTCTGGGGGATGCTCACAGTGCTAGGGCCTTTCAGGCTCGGGAGTAGAAGGGCAGGGCGACGACCTCGACCGGCTCGACGCGGCCCCGGATGTCGACGGACAGCGCGGTGCCGGGCTCGGCGTGCTCCCGGTCTACATACGCCATGGCGATCGGGTAGCCCAGCGTCGGCGACAGCGCGCCGCTGGTGATCTCCCCGATAGTGGCATCCCCGGACAGCACGGCGTACCCGTGCCGCGGGGCGCGGCGGCCGGTGCCGCGCAGGCCGACCCGCACGCGCGGGACGTCGGCCTTCTTCAGCTCCTCCAGGGCCGCGCGGCCCACGAAGTCGCCCGGCTTCTCGAACTTCACGACCCGGCCGAGACCGGCGGCGAACGGGTTCAGCTCGCGGCTGAGTTCGTTGCCGTACAACGGCATTCCGGCTTCCAGGCGCAGGGTGTCGCGGCACGCGAGTCCACACGGAACCAAGCCGTGCTCCTGACCGGCCTCAGTCAGCAGCGCCCACAACGCCGGAGCCTCGGCCGCGGGCACGAACAGCTCGAAGCCGTCCTCGCCGGTGTAGCCGGTGCGGGCCAGCAGGACCTCGTGGCCCTTCACCACCGCGGGCACGCTCGCGTAGTACTTCAGCGAAGCGAGGTCCGCGTCGGTCACCGCGGCGAGCACGTCGACCGCCTTCGGGCCCTGGACCGCGATCAGCGCGGTGTCCGCGGACCGGTTCTCCACCACCGCGTCGAACCCGGCGACGCGCTCGGCCAGCGCCTCCGCGACCACGGCGGCGTTGCCCGCGTTGGCCACGACCAGGTACTCCTCGTCGGCGAGCCGGTAGACGACCAGGTCGTCCAGCACGCCGCCGTCGGCGTCGCAGATCATCGTGTAGCGGGCGCGGCCCGGCTTCACGCCGGTCAGGTTGCCGACCAGCGCGTAGTCGAGCACGTCGGCGGCCTGCGCGCCGCGGACGTGGATCTCGGCCATGTGCGACAGGTCGAACAGCCCGGCCGCCTCGCGCACGGCCTTGTGCTCGGCCAGCTCGCTGGCGTAGCGCACCGGCATCGACCAGCCGGCGAAATCGGTGAAGAGTGCGCCGAGGTCCTGGTGGACCTGGTGCAGGGGGGTTTCCGTCACAGGAAGCCTTTCGTTGTCGCGAGCGGAGGACACGCTCACGCGTCGTACGCATCGAGGGGCGGGCAGGAGCAGACGAGGTTGCGGTCGCCGCGCGCGCCGTCGATCCGCCGCACCGGCGGCCAGTACTTGGTCTTGCGCGCCACGCCGACCGGGTACGCCGCCAGCTCGCGGTCGTAGTCCGCGGTCCACTCGCCAATGACCGACGAAGCGGTGTGCGGCGCGCCGCGCAGCGGGCTCGTCTCGGCGGTCCAGCGGCCGGCCGCGACCTCGTCGATCTCGCGGCGGATGGCGATCATCGCCTCGCAGAACCGGTCGATCTCGGCGAGGTCCTCGCTCTCGGTGGGCTCGACCATGAGCGTGCCCGCGACCGGGAACGACATGGTCGGCGCGTGGAAGCCGTAGTCGATGAGCCGCTTCGCGACGTCGTCCACGGTCACGCCGGTTTCCTTGGTGATGCCGCGCAGGTCGAGGATGCACTCGTGCGCGACCAGGCCGTCCTGGCCGGTGTAGAGCACCGGGTAGTGCGGCGCGAGCCGGGCGGCGATGTAGTTGGCCGCGAGCACCGCGACCTTGGTGGCCTCGGTGAGCCCGGGCGCGCCCATCATCCGGACGTACGCCCAGGAGATCGGCAGGATCGACGCCGAGCCGTAGGGCGCGCCGCTGATCGGGCCGACGCCGGTGTCCGGTCCGGCCTGCGCGAGCAGCGGGTGGTTCGGCAGGTACGGCGCGAGGTGTTCGCGCGCCGCGACCGGGCCGACGCCGGGGCCGCCGCCGCCGTGCGGGATGCAGAACGTCTTGTGCAGGTTCAGGTGCGAGACGTCGCCGCCGAACTCGCCCGGCTTCGCCAGGCCCAGCAGCGCGTTGAGGTTCGCGCCGTCGACGTACACCTGGCCGCCGCCGTCGTGCACGATCTTGGCGAGCCGCTCGATGCCGTGCTCGTAGACGCCGTGCGTGGACGGGTACGTGACCATGATCGCGGCGAGGTCGGCGCTGTGGCTGTCCACTTTGGACTGCAGGTCTTCGAGGTCGACGTTGCCCTCGTCGGTGCACTTGACCACGACCACGCGCATCCCGGCGAGCACCGCGGAGGCGGCGTTGGTGCCGTGCGCGGACGACGGGATCAGGCAGACGTCGCGCTCGGGCTGGCCGTTCGCCTGGTGGTAGGCGCGGATCGCCAGCAGCCCGGCGAGCTCGCCCTGGCTGCCCGCGTTCGGCTGCAGCGACACCTGGTCGTAGCCGGTGACCTCGGCCAGCCAGCCGGACAGCTGGCGGACCAGCTCGTGGTAGCCCTCGGCGTCCTCGGCGGGCGCGAACGGGTGGATGCCCGCGAACTCGCGCCAGCTGATCGGCTCCATTTCGGTGGTGGCGTTGAGCTTCATCGTGCAGGAGCCGAGCGGGATCATCCCGCGGTCGAGCGCGAAGTCCTGGTCGGCGAGGCGGCGCAGGTAACGCAGCATCGACGTCTCGGACCGGTGCGAGCTGAACACCTCGTGCGTCAGGTAGCCGCTCTCGCGGGCGAGGCCGTTCGGGAGCGCCTGCGCGGCTTCCCACGCGCTGTCGACACCGAAGGCGCGAAGCACCTTCGCGAGCGTGTCGGGACGCGTGACCTCGTCGGAGGCGATGCGGACGTGGTCGGCGTCGATGTGGCCGAGGTTGATCCCCGCCTCGCGCGCGGCCGCGTGCACTTCAGCGGCACGGCCAGGCACCTTCGCGACGACAGTGTCGAAGAAGGCCTCGTGAGCGACCTCGACACCACCGGCGCGCAGCGCGTTCGCGAGACCGGCAGCGAGTTCGTGAACCCGCGTCGCGATCGCCTTCAGGCCCTCGGGACCGTGGTAGACCGCGTACATCGCGGCAAGCACTGCGGGCAGCACCTGCGCGGTACAGATGTTGGAGGTCGCCTTCTCGCGACGGATGTGCTGCTCGCGCGTCTGCAGCGCGAGGCGGTACGCAGTGTTCCCGTCCGCGTCCACGGACACGCCCACGAGACGGCCCGGAAGCGACCGCTCCAGACCGGCGCGCACCGCCATGTACCCGGCGTGCGGGCCGCCGTAGCCCAGCGGCACGCCGAAGCGCTGCGTAGAACCGACGGCGACGTCCGCGCCGAACTCGCCGGGCGCGGCGATCAAGGTGAGGGCGAGCAGGTCGGCAGCGACCGTGTACAGCGCGCCCGCGGCCTTCGCCGCTTCGGAAACGGCGTGGTAGAAACCGCGTCCGCGCAGCACGCCGGAAGCACCGGGGTACTGCACGACGACGCCGAAGAACTCCTCGGGCAGACCGGTGAGCAGGTCGCGCACCTGCACATCGATGCCGAGACCGGCGGCGCGCGTCCGCACGACCTCAACGGTCTGCGGAAGGCACTCGGAGTCGAGAACGACCACATTGGACTTCGACTTGGAAGCCCGGCGCATCAGCGTCATCGCCTCGGCCACGGCGGTGGACTCGTCGAGCATCGAGGCGTTGGCGATCGCCAGCCCGGTCAGGTCGGACACCGCGGTCTGGAAGTTCAGCAGCGCTTCGAGCCGGCCCTGCGAGATCTCCGGCTGGTACGGCGTGTACGCGGTGTACCAGGCCGGGTTCTCGAGCACGTTGCGGCGGATCACGCCCGGGGTGACGGTGTCGGAGTAGCCGAGGCCGATCAGCTGCGTCATCGGCCGGTTGCGCGCGGCGAGCGCGCGCAGCTCAACAGTGGCCTCTTCCTCGGACGCCGGCTCCGGCAGCGCCAAATCGCCCGCGGTGCGGATGGCAGTGGGCACCGCCGCTTCCACGAGGGCGTCCAGGCTTCCGTAACCGCATTCGGCGAGCATCTTCGCCCGCTCGGCCTCGCCGGGACCGATGTGGCGGGTGTCGAAGGGGGTGGAGGTGATGGGAGCTCCTCGGGACGGGCACCGGGCGCGGCGGTGCACTGGGAACTCCCCCTCTGTCATGGGCACCTGAGAGTTTCACCGCGCTCGACGCGGCTTTCACCTTGGGTGAGGCGCGGGTGCGCCTGCTTTCCAGAGTGGCCTCGCCAAAAGCGGTAGCGGTTACCTGAGAGATTCCGGGGAGTTTGCTCCTTCGGTGTCCCACTGCTGACATGGGACTCTCCCGCTCCGGCTCGAACGGCCCTGTGTTCAATTGTGGGTGCGGCCACCTTACCTGCCGCTTCACGCGCCAGTCTACCGCGCCAGGCCTACGCCACACCCCCTTGCCAAAGGTCCGTGAAGGGCTCCTTGAGGGAATCTGATTCCCTCAAGGAGCCCTTCACGGACAGCTCGTCTTACGGGAGCGTCAGGATCTCCGCGCCGTTAGCGGTCACGACCAGGGTGTGCTCGAACTGGGCGGTCCACTTCTTGTCCTTCGTGGTGACCGTCCAGTCGTCGCCCCACACGTCGTAGTCGATGGTGCCGAGCGTGATCATCGGCTCGATCGTGAAGGTCATGCCCTCTTCGATCAGCGTCTGCACCGAGGGCTCCTCGTAGTGCAGCACCGTCGGCGCGGTGTGGAACGCCGGGCCGACGCCGTGGCCGGTGAAGTCGCGGACCACGCCGTAGTCGAAGCGCTTCGCGTACGCCTCGATCACGCGGCCGATCACGTTGAGCTGGCGGCCGGGGCGGACCGCCTTGATCGCGCGTGCGGTCGCCTCGCGGGTGCGCTCGACCAGGAGCCGCACCTCCTCGGAGACGTCGCCGGCGAGGAACGTCGCGTTGGTGTCGCCGTGCACGCCGCCGATGAAGGCCGTCACGTCGATGTTGCAGATGTCGCCGTCCTCGATCACCGTCGAGTCCGGGATGCCGTGGCAGATCACCTCGTTCAGCGAGGTGCAGCACGACTTCGGGAAGCCGCGGTAGCCGAGCGTCGACGGGTACGCGCGGTGGTCGAGCAGGAATTCGTGGACGACCTTGTCGACGTCGTCGGTGGTCGCGCCCGGCTTGACCGCCTTGCCGCCCTCTTCGAGCGCCTGCGCGGCGATCTTCGACGCGACCCGCATCGCCTCGATGACCTCGGGCGTGCGCACCCCGTTGCCGGTGTCCCGTTTCGGCGCCGGCCGGTCCACGTACTCGGGGCGGGCGATGTCGGCGGGGACGGCACGGCGCGGCGTCTGGACGCCGGGCTTCAACGGGGCGCGAACGGACATGTCCCCAGACTACGACGTCACCCGATCGCGGCGCAGCCAGCTCAGAACAGGACGGTCGCGTACTGCCCGACCTGCTGGAACCCGATCCGCCGGTACGCGGCCAGCGCGGGGGCGTTGAACCCGTTCACGTACAGGCTCGCGGTCCGGCCGAGGCCGTGGACCAGGCGGTTCACCACCGCCGCCGTGCCCGCGGTGCCGAGCCCGCCGCCGCGCCGGTCCGGGTGCACCCACACGCCCTGGATCTGGCCGACCCGCGCGGACATCGCGCCGATCTCGGCCTTGAACACGACCTCGCCGTCCTCGAACCGGGCGAACGCGCGGCCGGTGGAGATCAGCTCGCTCACCCGGGCGCGGTAGCTGGCCCCGCCGTCGCCCGCGCGCGGGTCGACGCCGACCTCCTCGATGAACATCGCCACCGCCGCGGGCAGGTAGCGGTCCAGTTCGTGCGGGCGGACGGTGCGGACCTGCGGATCGGCGGGCACCAGCGGGTCGCCTTCGAGCGCCATCAGCGGCTGGTCGCCGCGCACCTCGCGGGCCGGTCCCCATTCCGACGACAGCTCGTCCCAGAGCCCGAGCACCTGCGGCGCGGGCCCGACGAGCGAGGAGCAGGTGCGCTGGCGGCGCAGGGCCCGGTCGGCGAACGACCGCAGCGCCGAAGCGTTGCCGCGCAACGGGATCAGGTTCGGTCCGGCGAAACACAAACCGGTGAGCCGTCCGGCGCGCACCGGACGGGCGTCGGACGCCCACAGCTCGCCACCAAGACGCCACGGGTCGAGACCGGCCGCCTCGACCCGGGCGCTGACCATGCAGCTGCCCACCGGGTCGGCGGCGAGTGCAGCGCGCACCGCCGGATAGTCCCGATCATCGAGCAGCCGTGCACCTGCAAGCCGCAACACGGGGTCCAGAGTGCCAGATGAACCGGGTGAACGGAACGCGAGCCGGTCGACACGCTGAGATGAACGGCTCTCGCACCCGAACGGCGGCGCCCCGGCGGGCTCCGCCACCGACAGTGCCCGAACCGGCTGCGCATGCCAAAGCTCCCCGGAGGCACCCCGCCCGGGCGCCTCCGGAGCTTTCTCGCCCGGCGGCGGGCGAGACGCGCCCCAATGCGGTTTTCTCGCTGGCGGGTGCACAGGCGCGTTGGCCAGGTGGGCGATGCGGAAGTACGTGAGGGGAACCCTGAGGGAATCTGATTCCCTCAGGGTTCCCCTCACGTACTTCTACGGGAGCGGAGCCGCGCGGCCCGGCTCAGTGGTGACGCGGAACCAGGTGCAGCAGCCGCGAAGCGTGCGGTGCGAGCGTCGCGGTGAAGCTGTCCCGGCTCACCCCCAGGTTCCGATGCGTCCACAGATCCCGTACCGCTGCCGGGCCGCGCAGCCCCAAGTCCTGCCAGGACGCGGTCACCGGGGCTTCCGTCGAGCCCAGATTGAACAGCGCGACCGTCACCCCGCCCCGGCCGTCGGGGCTGAACCACACCTGCTGCTGTGTTGCCTGCGAAACCGGACGAGCCGGTCGTCCTGCCTGGTCGACGGCCAGGACTTCGCGGTTGGTGAGCAGTTTCAGGTCGTCCGGGTCGAGTTTGGTCAGGTCGGTGCCAAGCAGCAGCGGCGAGGATTCGATCGCCCAGAGCGTCATGACGCTTTGCCGCTCGTCCGGGGTGATGCCGTTCGCTTCGCCGTTGCCGATCTCGATGGAGTCCAGGTCGTTCCAGTGGCCAGGGCCCGCGAAGCCAGTCCACTGGGGAGCGTCGGCGAAGCGGAGCTTGACCCGCACGTCCCAGTTCGTGAGGCCGACGCAGTGCGAGTAGCACTCGATGTCGCCTTCGATCCGCCAGCCGTTGCTGTAGCGCTGCCAGGTCGCGGCCTCGGCGATGCTGAGCGAATTGGACAGTTCCAAGTGGATCGGACGGCCGGTGGCCTGGATCGCCGCATGCCACTGCCGGATGTCCTCGCGGTTGTCGGCAGGGATCTTTCCGCCGCCGGGTCCGACGAAGTCCATTTTGATGTAGTCGACGCCCCACGACGCCAGCTGCCGCGCCTGCGAGCGGACGTACGCGGCCGCGCCGGGCTTGCTGAAGTCGAGCTTCGCGGATTTGTCGTCCGCGGTGTTGCCCGCGCCTGCCGTGACGATGTCGTGCACCCGGTACGGCGTGCCCTCGATCGGCGAGTCTGCCGCAACCGCTTGCGCCGGGACTCCGGGCACCAGGTAGATGCCGAATTTCAGGCCGCGCTGGTGCAGGTATCGGGCCAGCGAGGCAATGCCGTTCGGGAACTTCTTCGGGTCCGGCGCGACGCGGCCGAATTCGTCGACATGGTCGTTCCAGCCCGCGTCGATGTTGATGTACCGGTAGCCGTAAGCGGCGAGCCGATCGTGCATGACGTCGGCTTGCGCCTTGATCGTCTCCTCGGTGAACTTCCGGCGCAGCGCGCTCCAGCTGCTCCAGCCCATCGGCGGCGTTCTCGCCGCCGGCGTCCAGGATTCGACCGGCTGACTCTCCGCCGCCGCTGTTCCCGCCAGCGCTCCGGCCAGCACCGCCACCGTCGCGGCCAGCACACCGATCCGACTTCGCTTCATCGCGACCACCTCTCCCGGGGATCGCTTCGTTGTACGCGCGCCGAACCGGGGTCAGCAATGATTCATCGGATCACTGACCGCTAGCCGGGACGGAACCCGCCGACCGGATCAACCCTGTTCACCACCATGAATGCTCGGAATATCCGCTCGAATCCTCTCGACACGATCGCGAATAGATCCTATCTTTCTTGCGGCGCAGACTCGCGTCGTTCACTGGCGAACACGGAGGTCCCGGATGAAGCTCAGACCAGCGCGCGCCAGCGGGAGGCGCGCCCTCGGGCTCGCCGCCGCGGTGCTGACCGCGACCGCGCTGCTGCCCGCGGGTGCGGCGGCCGCGTGGCCGGGCAGCCAGGACGTGTACGTCTCGCCGTGGGGCAACGACTCCGGGTCCGGTGCCGTCTGGTCGCCGGTGCGCACGCTCCCCCGCGCCCAGCAGCTGGTCCGGCAACGCGCCGCGCATCTGAACTCCGACCTGACCGTGCACGTCGCCTCCGGCACTTACCGGCTCGACAAGCCGCTCGAACTCGACGCGGCCGATTCCGGCACGAATGGCCACCGGGTCGTCTGGCAGGGTTCGCCGGGCACCGTGGTCAGCGGCGGCAAGCAGGTCAGCGGCTGGCGTCCGGTCGCCGGACGGCCGGGGCTCTACTCCGCGCCCGCACCCGCCGGGCTGGACAACACTCGCCAGCTGTACGTCGACGGCGTCCGCGCGCAGCGAGCTTCCGGACGGCTTCCGGTGACCGTGAAGGCGACCGACACCGGGTACACCGCGTCCGCGGACACCATGGCGCGCTGGCGAAACCCGAGCGACCTCGAGCTGGTTTACACCAGCGGCGAGGAGCTGTGGAACGTCGAGCGCAACGGCCTCGGCCAGTGGACCGAGCCGCGCTGCCCGGTCGCGTCGGCGACCGGCACCACGATCACCATGGCGCAGCCGTGCTGGGACAACTCGACCCGCCGCGTGATGTTCGCCGACATCCCCGGCCGTTCGGTCAACATGGTCGGCCCCGGCGATCTCACCAACGGACGGCAACCGTCCTATGTGGAGAATGCGTTCGAGCTGCTCGACACTCCCGGCGAGTGGTACCTCGACCGCTCCGCGCACACCGTGTACTACCTGCCGCGCAAGGGCGAGAACCTGCACTGGGCCGACGTCGAGATGCCCGCGCTGGAGAAGCTCGTGGACGGCCGCGGCACCGCGGAGAAGCCGATCCACGACATCTCGTTCCGCGGCATCCAGTTCTCCTACGCGACCTGGCTCGAACCGTCGTCGCCGGAAGGGTTCTCCGAAATCCAGGCCGGCTACCGGATCACCGGCGAACGCGGCTGGGCCACGCAGGGCCTGTGCCAGTTCACGCCCGGCGGTTCCTGCCCGTACGCGGACTGGACGAAGGAACCCGGCAACGTCTCGCTGTCGCACGGGCACCGGATCGAGTTCCAGGACACCGTGTTCGCACACCTCGGCGCGGCCGGGCTCGACCTCGGCGAGGGCGCGCAGGACAGCAGTGTGTCCGACAGCGTGTTCACCGACATCTCCGGCAACGGCGTCGAGATCGGCGGCGTCAGCAAGCCCACCGCGGCCGGTGCGGACCTGACCACGCGAGTCAAGGTGACCAACAACCACCTGTACGGCATGCCGCGCGAATTCACCGGCGGGGTGCCGATCGTCAACGGGTATTCGCAGGACAATGTCGTGTCGCACAACCAGATCGACCACGTCGCGTACTCCGGCATCTCGATGGGCTGGGGCGGCTGGCCGGACAAGATCAAGCAGGCCGCGACGCCGAACGTCTCGCGCAACAACGTGGTGTCGAACAACCTGATCCACGACTACATGCTTTCCCTCGACGACGGCGGCGGCATCTACACCCAGGGCATCACCGGCCCGTCGCAGGCCGAGGGCGAGAAGGTGACCGGGAACGTCATCTACGACCAGTGGGGTCTCGGCAAGTCCGTCTACACCGACAACGGCTGCACGTACGAAACCGTTTCCGGCAACGTGCTTTACCACGCGGCGTACGCCAACGTCGCCTCCACGCACGTCGACTACCGCGACTCGCTCGGCAACAACGACCCGACGGTCATCTCCGGAAACTACTGGGAACAGGGCGATCCGGACGGCAACAAGAAGGGCGTTATCACGTCGGGCAATCACCTGCTGAACAACCCGGCCGCCGCTCCTAGGTCCATTGTGGACAACGCGGGCATCGAACCGGGCCACCGCTCGGTGCTGAACCGCCGGATCGACGGCGCGTCCGCTCCGCAGGCTCCGACGCGGATCGGCACGTTCTCGGTGTCCGGTCAGCTGTACGCGACCTGGAACCCGACGGTCGCGGAGAACGGTGCGCCCGTGCAGGACTACGTGCTGACGGCTTCGGACGGAAAGCACAGCGTCACGAGTTCGGTGTCTGCCAAGGACTTCGCGCGCACCGGGTACACGGTGATCCCGAAGCTGACGGATGGTCAGACGTACACGGTCACGGTTGCCGCACGGAACCGGTTCGGGGTTGGCCTGCCGTCGCTGCCGTCTGCACCGGTCACGGTCGGGCAGCCGGGCACCCAGCTCGCGGCCGTCCCGACCGGGGCGAAGGCACTGCCGAGCACTGACGCGGCGAGCATCCACTGGACGCCGCCGAAGGAAACCGGGTCGACCCCGGTGATCGGCTACCGGATCACCGTGTCCGACGGCCGCACCATCGAGGTCGTCGGCCGCGACACGATCGTCAGCCAGCCCACGCAGAAGGGCCTGACCCGCGTCGTGGACGGGCTGAAGTCCGGGACCGCGTACACGTTCACGATCGCGGCCGTCACCGGAACCGGCGTCGGCCCCGCGGCGACGGTGCAAACCACCACCGCGTAACCCCGGTGATCGGCGCGTACCGGACCTCCCTGCCGGTACGCGCCGATCACCGTTCACCCCAGCCGGAATGCCCTTCTGTACGCCCCCGGCGTTGTTCCGACCTGCGCCCGGAACCGGCGCCTCAAGTTCACCGCCGACACCAGGCCGACCTGCGCCGCGATCGCGTCCACCGGCAGATCCGTCTCCTCCAGCAGCCGTCGCGCCTCCGCCACCCGCCGCGACAGCAGCCACGCGCCCGGGCTTGTGCCGAGCTGATCCGCGAACCGGCGAGCCAGCGTCCGCGGGGAAATCGTCAAGCGGGCAGCCAAATCTTCGACCGACAACGGCGTCCCCAGCCGCTCCCCCGCCCAGTCGAGCAGCCCGTCCAACGACGCTTCCACGGACACCGGCCGCGGCACGTACTGCACCTGTCCGCCCTCGCGATGCGTCGGCATCACCATGTGCCGCGAGATGAGCGCCGCGTGCGCCGCCCCGTGGTCGCGCCGGACCAGGTGCAGGCACAGGTCGATGCCCGCTCCCGCGCCCGCGCTCGTGGCGACGTCGCCGTGGTCCACGTACAGCACGTCCGGTTCCACTTGCAGGTTCGGGAAATCCCGCCGCAGCTGGTCGAGCCGCGCCCAGTGCGTCGTCGCCGTTCTTCCGTCCAGCAGCCCGGTCTGGGCCAGCGCGAAGGAACCCGAGCAGATCGTGACCAGCCGCGCGCCTCGTTCGTGCGCGCGCAGCAACGCCCGGCGCACCTTCGGCGAGAGCGGCGTTTCGACCGGTGTCCAGCCCGGGATCAGCACCGTGTCGGCCTTGGCGAGCGCCGAAAGCCCGCTGGACACGTGAATCTCGTATCCGGCCGTGGTCGGCACCGGCCCGGGATTCTCGGTGCACACCTCGAATTCGTAGTGCTGCGGCACCCCGCCCCGGGTCGTGCCGAACACTTCGACGCCGCAGCCGAGTTCGAACGTCGACTGCACCGGCTGGACGAGAGCCACCACGCGATGCATGGCAAGAAAGTACCCTATGACGTCTTTCCTGACACTGTCCCGCGTGCGCCGGTAAAGCCAAGCTGGGACCCATGCACCCCGAAATCCTTGCCCAGCCGGGCTACACCTCGGTCCCGGTCGACGAAGCCCCGGTGAAGGAGCTGTTCCCCGGCATCCGCCTCCGCCCGCTGTGGAAGGGCGAAAACGGCGCGCACGCCAACGTCGTCGAGTTCGACCCCGGCAGCACGTGGCCCGAACGCGACGTGCACGAGCCCGGTTCCGAAGAGGTCTTCGTCGTGTCCGGGACCTTCAACGACGGCGCCCGCGACTACCCGGCCGGCACCTTCATCCACGCCCCGGCCGGATCGTGGCACGTCCCCGCGACGGCGACCGGCTGCACGCTGTTCGTCTTCTACCCCGAGGGCTAAGCGCCCCGGTAATTCCCGACCGTCCAGGCGTTCCCGTCGGGATCGCGGACGGTGAACGTATGCGAGCCGTAGTCGGTGTCGTGCAGCTCCAGGCTGATTTCGGCACCGGCTTCGCGCACGCGGGCGTAAATCTCGTCCACCCGGTCCGACACCACGTACACTGCGCTGGCGCCGGGTTTCATCTCGTCGTGCACACCGTCGGCGGGGCCGCCGCAGCTGCCCAGCATGACGGAACCGCCTTCGGGCCACCGGAGTTCAGCGTGCGCGACGCCGTTCTCGCCGGGTACTACGAGGGCCTCCTCGAAGCCTAGGACGTCGGTGAGGAAACGGATCGCGCCTCGGGCGTCGTTGTAGCGGAAGGCCGGCCAGACTGTCGGTTGTGGTGTCATGCGGTCGATTTTGCTGCGGCGGGCTTCGTCTCGTCTTGGAGAAACGGGAGCTCCTCCGGCAGCCACACCGCTGTAACAAGCAGCCGCATCGTGCCGGTATCGGTGACCGTCGCCGGAGAGACCGGTACTTGCGCTTCGAGCGCTCCGTTCGGCGGAATACCCACGGATTTGCTGCTCAATAACCAGGCATATGAGGACTTCACGGGCTCGTGCTGTTTGCTCAAAGGCCGTCATCGTCGGGCTGATAACTCAGCGCCGGAAGCTCCTCCGCCATCCACGTCCGCGGCGAGCACCCCGCCAGTGCGCGCCACTCGTTCGAGAAGTGCGCCTGGTCGTAATACCCCGCGGCATAAGCGATCCCGGCCAGGTCACGATGCCCGGTCCGCAACAACCGGACCGCGCGCTCGAACCTCAGTACGCGCGCCGCCTGCTTGGGGGCCAGCCCCAGTTCGGCGCGGAACCTCTCCCCCAGATGCCGTCGGCTCCAGCCGACCTCCTCCGCTAAATCTCCGACCCGCAACAGCCCGCCGCTGCGGCGCAGCTCGTGCCACGCGCGGTTCAGTTCCGGTGGCTGCTCGGCGGGTTCGACCGCCCGCGCGGCCAGTACCTCGTCGAGAATCGCGAACCGGGTACGCCAATCCCCCGCCGACGCCAGCCGGTCCGGCAGGCTGGCGAGGTCGCCGCCGAAGTCGGCCAGGTCGGTTACCCGGCCGGTCAGTTCCGCGGCCGTGACGCCCAGCAGCGTCCGCGCTCCCAGCGGGTCCAGTTCCAGCTGCACGCCTCGCTGCACCCGGTCCTGCGTGATCAGCGCGGGTTCGGTGTGCAGGCCGCCGACGACGCTTTGCAGCGCTCCGGCTCCGTCCAGCCCGGCGTAGCGGATCGGTTCTTCGAGACTGATCACGAGCGTGATGTGCCGCGAAGGCAGCCCGCGGTGCACTTCGAGGGTGACGTTCTCCTGCGCGTACCCGACGTAGCGCGTGACCAGCCCCCGCAGCGCCGGATGCGGCGGACGGGCGGCCCAGCTCTGACTCACGTGACCAGGCTAGCCCCGGACGCGGGCGAATTCGTGCTACCACGGGAGGGCGGTCCCCACGATGAGGAGAAGCCCGATGACGATCCAGGAACAGGCGCAGCAGCTCGAACTGCTCGCCGACCAGGTGCCGACCGGCATCGCCCTCGCCACGAAGGACGAGCTGGAAGGCCTGCAGGCCCAGGTGCTCGGCCTGCTCGGCGAAACCGGCTCCGCGACGGCGATCCAGGGGTCGGTGCAGATCGCGATCCGGCAGATCGACGAGGTCGCGGCTTCGCTGGAGAACGTGCGCCTCCAGATCCGCGAAGCCGCACAACATCACCTGCGCGGCTGACGTGGCCGGGCTGCTGGCCGCGCACGCCAGGGAGTTCGCGGGCATCGCACTGGCCAATGTCGTGCGCGAGTATCCGCACTACGAGAGCCACTGGCGCATCGACGACACTCCCGTCCCGCCGATCCGCGAGCTGCACCCGTGCTTCTACGGCAGCTTCGACTGGCATTCGTGCGTGGAAATGTTCTGGGTGCTGGCACATCTGCTGCGCCACTACCCTGCCTTCGTCCCCGCCGACGAGATCCGCGCCGTGGTGAATGCGCACCTGACCGAGCCCGCGTTGGCCGCCGAAGCCGCCTGCTTCGCGCCGGAGCACCATCGGACGACCCAGCGCCCGTACGGCTGGTCGATCCTGCTGGCTCTGACCAGGGAAACCGCCACCTGGGACGATCCTGATGCCGCGCGTTGGTCCACTGCTCTCCAGCCGTTGAGCGGGCTTTTCGTGACCCGCTTCCTCGAGTGGCTGCCGAAGGTCACCTACCCCATCCGCTACGGCCTGCACGAGAACGGCGCTTTCGGGCTCTCTCGCGCGCTTCCGTACGCCGACTATCTGGCGTCCCAGGGCGAACCTCACCTGCGGGAGGTGATCACCGAAACGGCCTGGCGCTGGTTCGGCTCGGACCGTGATTACCCCGGTGCTTGGGAACCGTCCGGAGCCGATTTCCTGACCCCCGCGCTGGCTGAGGCTGAACTGATGAGCCGCCTGATGCCCGCCGCCGATTTCGGGGCCTGGCTGGAAGGTTTCCTGCCAGGAATCGACGACCGGAACCCGGCGGCGTTGTTCACTCCGGCGGTGGTGACCGATGCTTCCGACGGGTTGATCGCCCATCTGCACGGGCTCAACCTGCACCGCGCCTGGTGTTGGCGGCGGATCGCGGCGGCGTTGCCGGATGGGGACGGCCGGGTTTCGGCGATCGAGGCGGCTTCGCGGGAGCATGCGGATGCCTCGCTGCCGCAGGTGACCGAGGGGCCGTATGCGGTGGAGCATTTCTTGGCCTACTACGCGCTTCTCCTGCTGAGCGACGCCGAATAGTGTCAGACCCCTGGCTGCTCATCGAAGTGCTCGACGGAGAAATCCCGGCGAGCACCTGGCGCCGCACCTACTTCGACGCTCTCCTCCAAGCCGCGATCATCGACCGCGCCGTGCGATGGTCGTGGCGGACGCGCGAACGCGGCGTCGTCTTCGAGATCGCCTTCAGGACCGAGGCCATCCGCGACGAGTTCTGCGACCAGCCCGCAGTGAAGGCAGCGCTCGAAGCCGTGCCGGACCCGCGCGAGGGGCTCGCCATCACTCCCGGCGGTGGCGATTAGCTTTCCGGCAGCGGCTCCCGATGCTCCGCCCGCAACCCGTCCAGCGAAATCAGCAGCAGCCGGTTCCACATGTGCGGACGGCACTCGTCCGTGAACTGCGCCGCGTACCCCAAGGAAATCAGCAACAGCACCAAATCATCCGTCGTGACCCCAGGACGCAGCAGCTCCGCCGCCCGAGCCCACAGCTCCTCCAGAACCGCACGCAACTGCGGAATCCCCGTCGGATCGGGATCCGTCCACGTCAGCGCGAAGCTTTCCATGATCGCGCGGTGCCGGGCGCAGCCGGACAACGCCTGCCGGTAGAAGTCGGTCAGCGCCGCCCACGGGTCTTCCGCCTCGATCGCGGCCTGGCGCGCCGCCTCGGCCCACTGGGAGAAATCCTGGTCCAAAACCGTCCGGACCAGGTCTTCCTTCTTCGGGAAGTGCCGGTACAGCGTCCCCATGCCGACCCCGCTGCGTCGCGCGATCTCGCGGACGTCGACCGCGGCCCCTTGCTCCGCCATCACCTCGGCGGCGGCTTCGACGATCGCCTCCCGGTTGCGGATCGCGTCCGCGCGAAGCGCCCGACGACGGGTGGGGGTGTGCGGTTCAGCCACGGCCATGCGCCGAGCATACTCGCTTACCCGGAGCACATGCTCCTCCTAGTGTGCTACTTTGCGGAGCAAGTGCTCCGCCTAGTGAAGGAGATGCCGTGCCGACCCTCGACGACTGGAATGTCCGGATCCGCGCCGAATTCCGGGAGAACGCCGGATATGTCGCGTGGAGCAGCCCGGAGGAATCCGCCGCAGGCCGTCCGGTACCGCCGCATATGCCGGGGTTTCCGGAAAAGGGGATGCCGCTGATCCTCGTGCACCACGTCGGCGCGAAAACCGGGAAAGCGCGGATCAGCCCACTGTTCTACCGGCCGGTCGGCGAGAACTGGGCCGTCTTCGGGACGCACGGCGGCAGTCCGCACGACCCCGCGTGGTACCGCAATCTCATGGCGAATCCGCGGACCGTCGTCGAAGCGGGCACGGGAGAAATCCCGGTCGAAGCACGGCTCGCCGCGGGGGAAGAACGCGCCAGGATCTGGGCGGAACAGATCGCGCTGGTCCCGAAATTCGCCGACTTCGAGGCCGCTTCCGGACGCCAGATCCCCGTCGTCCTCCTGGAACGCGTCTGACCCCGGAAAGCCGTGAAGGGCTCCTTGCGGGAATCTGATTCCTGCAAGGAGCCCTTCACGGACCGAAAACTCAGCCGACGGTGACGCTCGGCGCGCCCTCGCCGATGCTCTCGCCGGATTCCTCGGCGATCCGCATCGCCTCTTCGATCAGGGTCTCCACGATCGCGTGCTCCGGCACGGTCTTGATGACCTCGCCCTTCACGAAGATCTGGCCCTTGCCGTTGCCGGACGCGACGCCGAGGTCGGCCTCGCGCGCCTCGCCGGGACCGTTCACGACGCAGCCCATCACCGCGACGCGCAGCGGGATCTCCATCCCCTCCAGCCCGGCGGTGACCTGGTCGGCGAGGGTGTAGACGTCCACCTGCGCGCGCCCGCACGACGGGCACGACACGATCTCCAGCTTCCGCTGCTTGAGGTTCAGCGACTGCAGGATCTGGATGCCGACCTTGACCTCCTCCACCGGCGGCGCGGACAGCGACACCCGGATGGTGTCGCCGATGCCCTGGCGCAGCAGCGCGCCGAACGCGACGGCGGACTTGATCGTGCCCTGGAACGCGGGCCCGGCCTCGGTGACTCCGAGGTGCAGCGGGTAGTCGCACTGCTCGGCGAGGATCTCGTAGGCGCGCACCATCACGACCGGGTCGTTGTGCTTGACCGAGATCTTGATGTCGTGGAAATCGTGCTCGGCGAACAGCGACGCCTCCCACATCGCCGATTCGGCGAGCGCTTCGGGAGTGGCCTTGCCGTGCTTCTCGAGCAGCCGCTTGTCGAGCGACCCGGCGTTGACGCCGATCCGGATCGGCGTGCCGTGGTCCTTCGCGGCCTGCGCGATTTCCTTGACCTGGTCGTCGAACTTGCGGATGTTGCCCGGGTTCACCCGGACCGCGGCACACCCGGCCTCGATCGCGGCGAACACGTACTTGGGCTGGAAGTGGATGTCGGCGATCACCGGGATCTGCGACTTCTTCGCGATCGCGGGCAGCGCCTCGGCGTCGTCGGCCGACGGGCACGCCACCCGCACGATGTCGCAGCCGGCCGCGGTCAGCTCGGCGATCTGCTGCAGGGTGGCGTTGACGTCGGAGGTCAGCGTCGTGGTCATCGACTGCACCGAGATCGGGTGGTCGCTGCCGACGCCCACCGACCCCACCATCAGCTGGCGGGTCTTGCGACGCTCGGCGAGGACGGGCGGGGGCAGAGCGGGCATACCTAACGCGACGGTCACGCTTCCAGCGTACCCACCCCACCCGGGCGCGTTTCAACGAAGTCAGCCGACGCGGTGAGCAGCGTTACCCCTTCTCGGGCGGCCGCGGACGCGCGCGTGACCCGGCCGGTGCGCGCGGTTACTGCAGGCGGATCGGATTGACGATGTCGGCGGTCACCGTGAGCAGCGTGACGCCGCCGCCGATCACCACCAGGACCATCGTGATCGCGGACAGCTTCGTGTAGTCGACCGGGCCGCCCGCGGGTTTGCCGCGCAGGCCGCGCAGCCAGTCGCGGACGCGTTCGTACCAGACGATCGCGATGTGCCCGCCGTCCATCGGCAGCAGCGGCAGCAGGTTGAACACGCCGATGAAGAAGTTCAGGCTGGCCAGCAGCAGCAGGAAGACCTGCCACAGCCCGGCCTCGACCGCCTCGCCGCCGAGCCTGCTCGCGCCGACGACGCTGACCGGGGTGTCCGGGTCGCGCTCGCCGCCGAAGATCGAGTTGAAGACCGCCGGGATGCGCTTCGGGAAGGCCATCAGCCCGTCCCACGTGCGGGCGAACATGTCGCCGGTGAACGACGCCGCGCCGCCGAACGCGCCGACCACGCTGTAGTGGATGGCCGTGGCTCTGGCGATGCCCACCGCGCCGACCGACTCGGTGCCGCCCTTCGCGGCGGGCCGGATCACCTTCGGGATGTCGACGACGAACGTGCGCTCGGCCCCGTCGCGCTGCACGACCACCGGGACCGGCCCGGAGAGCGACTTCACCTGGGCGACCATGTCGTCCCAGGTCGGGGTGGGCTTGCCCGCCACCGACAGCACCTGGTCGCCGGGGAGCAGACCGGCCCGCTTGGCGGGCGCCGGGTCCCCCGGTTTGCACACCGGGTTGTTGGCCGCCTCGACCGTGGTGGCGTTCTGCACGCAGTCGGAGATCTGCGCGGCGATCGGCTTCATGTCCACGTTCGGCAGGCCCATGGTCGCGGCCATGACGAACAGCACGATGAAGCCGAGCAGGAAGTGCGTGATGGAACCGGCCGACATCACGACGGTCCGCTTCCAGGTCTTGAACCGCCACATCGCGCGCGGCGCTTCTTCCGGGGTGACCTCGTCGAGCGCGGTCATGCCCGCGATGTCGCAGAAGCCGCCGAGCGGGATCGCCTTGAGGCCGTATTCGGTCTCGCCGCGCCGGAAGGAGAACACCGTCGGACCGAAGCCGACGAAGTACCGGCGGACCCGCATCCCGAACATCCGGGCGGTGACCATGTGGCCCGCTTCGTGCAACGCGACCGAAACACAGATCGCGAGCGCGAAGAGCACCACGCCGATCACATAGGCAAGCACGGGCCCTGCACCTCACCCCTCAGCCGCGGCCCGCGATGCGGTGGCGGCAGGTTTCGTCGTCTTCCACGGCTTCAGGCGGTGAGACCACCCGAGAAAGTCACGGGTTCAAGTATCCGCCGCCAGCGTGAAACCAGTGTTGCATCAACCGGCCCGCCTTCGCGCACCGGTCGCGCTCATCCCAGCAGCTCGGCGGCCCGGGTGCGAGCCCACTGCTCGGCGGCGAGCACGTCCGCGACGTCGCGAGGTTCGCGCCGCCATTCGTCCGCGTCGGAGACCACCTGCGAGACGGTGTCCACAATCGACAGGAACCCGGCCTTGCCCGCCAGGAACGCGGCTACCGATTCCTCGTTCGCCGCGTTGAAAACCGCGGGCAGGCAACCGCCCGCAGTGCCTGCTTCGCGAGCCAGCTCGACGGCCGGGAACGCCTCGTTGTCGACCGGCTCGAAGGTCCAGCTCGCAGCGGTGTCCCAGGAGCACGCGGCGGCCGCGCCGGGCACGCGGTGCGGCCAGTTCAGCGCCAGCGCGATCGGCAGCCGCATGTCCGGCGGGCTCGCCTGGGCGATGGTGGAGCCGTCGGCGAAGGTGACCATCGAGTGCACGATCGACTGCGGGTGCACCGTCACGTCGATCCGCGCGGGCTCGATGCCGAACAGCAGCGACGCCTCGATCAGCTCCAGGCCCTTGTTGACGAGCGTCGCCGAGTTGATGGTGATCAGCGGGCCCATCGACCAGGTCGGATGCGCCATCGCCTGCTCGACGGTGACCTCGCCGAGGTCCGTGCGCTTCTTCCCGCGGAACGGACCGCCGGATGCGGTGAGCACGAGCCGCGCGACCTCGTTGTCCTCGCCGGACCGCAGCGCCTGCGCCATCGCCGAATGCTCGGAGTCGACCGGAACCAGCTGTCCTGGCTTCGCGGCGGCGAGGACCAGCGGGCCGCCGGCGATGAGGGATTCCTTGTTGGCCAGCGCGAGCGTCGCGCCAGTGGCGAGCGCGCGCAGCGTCGGGTCGAGACCCTGGGAACCCGGCACCCCGTTGAGCACGACGTCGACCGGCACCGAATCGATCAGCTCGCCGACCGCGTCGGCGCCGGCGAGGATGCGCGGGAGCCGGAACTCGCCCTTCGAGTACCCCCTGCGCTGTGCCTCGGCGTACAGGGCGAGCTGCACGTCTTCGACCGCCGTGGGCTTCGTCACGGCGATGGCCGCTACTTCGTGCGCGATCGCTTGCTCGGCGAGCGTCGCCGGATCGGAACCGCCGGCGGCGAGACCGGCGATCGTGAACAAATGCGGGTTACGTGCGGCGACGTCGAGCGCCTGGGTCCCGATCGACCCGGTGGAGCCCAGCACGAGGATGCTTCGCGAAGTAGTCATCAGCAAGCATTATGGCCCGGGTCGTGTCCGCGCGGCGGCCAGCGGTGTGGGATCATGCGAGCGCACAATGTCAGGCGGTTTGAAGGAGTGGTCGTGGCAGGCAAGGCGGTCGAGAAGCGCCCCGAGGTCGACCCGCGCGACGAGCCGTCGGCGGAGTGGGGCTGGCACGGCTCGTTCCCGAAGGCCACCCGCATCGCGGGCTGGCTGTCCGCGGTCATCCTGCTGCTGATGATCAAGGGCAACCACGAGAACAACACCGAGAACGTGTGGCTCGTCGGGCTGGCCGCGTTCATCGTCCTGCTCCTGCTGCTCGACCTGCGCAAGAGCCGCACCGCCTGGCGCAAGTAAGCCCTGGCGCCGGCGGCCCCTGATTCGCTAGTTTCCGGGCCCATGAAGCCACGCTGGGCCGCGCTCGCGGCCGCCGTCATCGCCGGTCTCTCCCTGTGCACCGCGGCCCCGGCCAGCGCTGCCCCGTCGGTGAAGCCGCCGGTAGTGAAATGCACCTTCACGCCGACGCCGGAGAACCCGGCGGCGCGTCCCGTGCTGCGCCCGCTGCCGTTCGCGCTCACCCGCGGCACGATCGACGTCACCTTCCGCTACAACTACGGCCCCGTCACCGTCCGCCTCAACAGCGGCGGAGCGGCCCCGTGCGCCGTCGCGAACATGGCGAGCCTGGTGCTGCAGCACTTCTACGACCGCTCGCAGTGCTGGCGGCTGACGAACTCCGCACGCCTCGGAGTCCTGCAGTGCGGCGACATCTACGAGGTCGAAAAGGGCGGGCCCGGCTACAAGTTCCCGGACGAGGTCACCGGTGCGGAGACTTACGAGCGCGGCACTGTGGCGATGGGGAACCAGGGGCCGGGGACCAATGGGTCGGAGTTTTTCATCGTGCATTCGTTCGCGCACATTCCGGCGAATTACTCGGTGCTCGGCAAGGTGGTGCGCGGCATGGACGTGCTGGACCGGATGGTCGCCGACGGCATCATCCCGACCGATCCGAACGGCCCGCTCGACGGTGCGCCCAAGCACCCGGTGAAGATCCGCTCGGTCAGCTTCGGCCGGTAGGCGCGCTACCGATCAGCGTCGCCGGACGCCCGGCCCTCCGGATGGTCAAGACGGAGGGCCGGCCTTCGCCGCGGCGCCCTCGATGACCATTTCCAGGCATTCGCGGAACAGGTCGTCCACGGTGCGGCCGGGCTGGAAGTAGTCGGCGATGGCGGCCACCACGGTCGGATACCGCTCGGAGAACGAGGCCAGGTCGAAGCCGTCGAGCGCGGCCCCTTCCGGGCGGGGAGCCTGCTCTTCGAGGACGTGGCCGACAGTGAAACGCTCTGTCGTCAGGACGATCACGCGGGCGTGCCGCAACGAGATTCCGCGCGCCACCAGACTGCTCATCGCCAGTTCGGAGACCGCCGCCATGGTGAGCGACAGTTGAGCGGCCGAGATGATCCGGGCGCCGTCCCGGTGGGCGAGCAGCGCGCGGCGCAATCGCTGCGCGAGACCGGTCAACCAGTCCTGCCAGCGCTCGTCCGGCCCGGGCGGCGACATCGTGTCGAACTGCTCGCCGAGTATCTCCTCGGCGATCGCGGTGACCAGCGCCGCCTTGCTGGGCACATGCCAGTAAAGAGTCGCCGCCTGCACGCCCAGTCGCGCGGCCAGTTTGCGCGTGGTCAGCCCGTCGAGACCTTCGTCATCCAGCAACGCGACGGCCTCGGCGACGATCCGCTGTCGATCCAGTGGCACTCCGCTACCTCCCGGCCGCACTCTATCAGTGGTAGAGTTTTCTCTAACAGCGTTAGAGACATGGGGGCGAAGATGATCGACAAACACTCTTTCCGCAGCCTGCTGCATCGCGCGACGCACCGCGTTCCCGGAATTCCGGCGCACGTCGAGAAGCCGGCCGGGCATCAGGGCGCGCCCCTTCACGGGGACGACCGCGCGCCTCGGCGGCCGCGGAACCGCAACCGCAACCACTCGACCGCCCGGCCGCCTCGGGTGCTGGCGTCCTGGCAGCGCCGGATCGCCGTGTTCTTCGGCCAGGAACTGTCATGAAGGCGGCGGTGTTGCACGAGGTCGGCGGCGTCCCTCGCTACGAGGACTTCCCGGACCCGGTGCCCGGCGAGGACGAAGTGATCATCGACGTGAAGGCGGTCGCCGTCGAAAACGTCGACAAGATGATCGCGGCGGGCACGCACTACGCCAGCGGAAGGTACCTCGCGCACCTGCCGGCGATCGCCGCGTTCGACGGCATCGGCACCCTGCCGGACGGCACTCTCGTCGGATTCGGCAATCCTCGCCTGCCTTACGGCGCGCTCTCCGAGAGGACCGTGGTGACGAAGGGTGCGTACGCCCCGATCGCGGAGGGCATCGATCCGGCTGTCGCGACGGTGCTGGGCACGGCCGTCACGGGCATGTCCATCACCACCGCCGCGGGTTTCGTGCCCGGCGAGACGGTACTGGTGCAGGGCGCGACCGGGGTCGCCGGGCGGCTCGCGGTCAAGGTGGCCCGGCTGCTCGGCGCCGGCCGGATCGTCGCGACCGGCCGGGACACCGAGCAATTGCGCGCCCTGCGGGCCATCGGCGCCGACACCGTGATCAGCACCGCCGTGCCCGACGACGAACTGGCCCAGGCGTTCGCCGACGCCAAGGGAGAGGGCTACGACGTCGTCCTGGACTATCTCTGGGGCCGCCCCACCAGGATCTTGCTGCGCTCGCTGGTCCCGGAATCGTTCGCGTTCCCGAAGCCGACGCGGATGATCCAGGTCGGCGAGGCGGCGGGCAGCACGCTCGCCGTCGCCGCGGAGAGCCTGCGCACCTCCGGGGTCGAGATCTGCGGCGCGGCCAAGGGACTCGACCCGGACACCATGGCCAAGGTCTACGGCCGGATCGTGGAGTGGACGCAATCGGGCGAACTCGCCTTCGACGTGGTCCGCGTCCCGCTGCGCGATATCGAGACCGCGTGGCAGCGCACCGATTTGCGAGGCGCGCGGCTAGTCGTACTGCCGTGACAGACGGCCGGGCCTCAAGAACGGCAGGCGACCGATATTCGTCCACAATGGACTTTTGTGCCCGAGACCGCCGCGGGCGAACCGTTGCGCCAAAACGCTTCCCGAGGACCGCGGTTGGCCCCCGCCGACCCGGCCAGGACGCTCCTCGCGATTTCGCGACGCGCTCCCTGTCGTCATCTCGCACTGCCTCGATCACCCGCCACGCCGCGTCGTCCTTGATGTCACGCAGATCCAACGCCTCGGCGAACACCGGCACATACCGGGCTGGGGGCCGGTTCCGGCCGGTAAAAGACAGACCTGGAACAGATGCCAGCCGGAGCGGGCCAGATTTTCCCGCAGCCCACGCATTATCAACTTCTCGACGCGGGAAGCCGCTACCCTGACGCGGCCATGGACGAGGTCAAGCCGGGTCTCCAACCTGCTTCCAGCTTGGCCTGGCAGCGACGGCTCCCCAGAGAACTCGCCAGAGCAGCGAAAATCTTCGTAGCCGCCACAGCGGCCAACCTGGAATCATGACCGCCATGAGCCAACCCCCAGACGGTCTCCCCGCCTACCGAGTCCTCACCGGACCCGACGACGCTGCCTTCTGCCGCCGGGTCAGCGAGGCCCTCGCGCTCGGCTACCGCCTGCACGAGGGCCCAGCGCTGACCTTCAACGGCGAAAACGTGATCGTCGCCCAAGCCGTGCTCTGGCCGGAAGCCGGAACCCGCTAGCGGTCGCTCCGCGGAGACACCAGCTCACTAGGCCCGCCACCAGATTCCCCAGCCACCGCCGCCAGTTCCTCCCCCACCGACTCCGACGCCTTCTTCGTGTCCTTCGTCAGCAGCGACGCCACGGCGCCGATCAGGCACACCACGATCGCGAAGCCGAACGCCACCGCGAGGCCGTCCTGGAACGGGCCCGAGATCAGGTTCGGGAAGAAGCTGCGGCCGGTCAGGAAGTTCGCCTGGTCCGCCGGCAGACTCCCCAATTGGCCGCCCAGCAGCTGCTGGATCGGGTTGTAGCCGAGGAAAGCCGCGAACAGCACCGCGACCGCCGGCAGGTGGGCGACCTGTTGCGCGGCCGCCTCGGGGACGCCGTGCTGGGTCAGGCCTTGTGACATCGCGATCGGCAGGTGGTCCGAGAGACCGGCGATGATCAGGCTGAAGAAGAAGCCGATCGACAGCACCATCGCCGCGTTCTGGAAGGTCGTCATCATGCCCGCGCCGGAACCTCGCGCGTCGGCGGGAAGGCTGTTCATCACCTCGGCTCGGTTGGGCGAGGAGAACATGCCCATGCCGATGCCGTTGAGCAGCAGGATCCCGGCGAACGCCCAGTAGTCGAAGTTCACCGGCAGCAGCATCAGCAGCAAGAACGTGAGCGCGGTGATGACCAGGCCGCCGGAGGCGAGCGCGCGGCTGCCGATCCGGTCGGACAGGATGCCGGACGTCGGCGCGGCCACCAGGAAGCCGATGGTCAGCGGGAGCATGTAGATCCCGGCCCACAGCGGCGTCTGCTCGAAGGTGAAACCGTGCTGCGGCAGCCAGATTCCCTGCAGCCAGATGATCAGCACGAACTGCAGCCCGCCGCGGCCGAGCGACGCCGTCAGGTTCGCCAGGTTGCCCCAGCTGAACGAGCGGATCCGGAACAGCGACAGCCGGAACAGCGGGTTGGGCACCTTCGTCTCGATCACCATGAAGGCGATCAGCACCGCGACGCCGCCGATCAGGCACGACAGCACCATCGGGCTGCCCCAGCCGGTCTGCGAAGTGCCGTACGGCTGGATTCCGTAGGTGATGCCCACCAGCACCGCGATGAGGCCGACGGCGAAGGTGATGTTGCCCCACCAGTCCATTTTCGCGTGCTGGCGGACGCCGGTGTCGTGCAGTTTGAGGTACGCCCACACCGTGCCGACGACGCCGAACGGCACCGACACCAGGAAGATCAGGTTCCAGTTCACCGGCGCGAGCACGCCGCCGACCACGAGGCCGAGGAACGAGCCCGCGATGGCCGCGACGCCGTTCATGCCGAGCGCGAGCCCGCGCTGGTTGGCCGGGAAGGCGTCGGTGAGGATGGCCGACGAGTTCGCCATCAGGAACGCGCCGCCGACGCCCTGCACGATCCGCCAGCCGATCAGCCACAGCGCGGCCGCGTCGCCGTCGAACCAGGTGATCGCCAGCATGATCGAGGAAACGGTGAACACGGCGAAGCCGAGGTTGTACATCCTGGCCCGGCCGTACATGTCGCCGAGCCTGCCGAACGCCACCACCAGCACCGCGGTGACCACGAGGAATCCCATGATCATCCACAGCAGGTAGCTCGTGTTCGACGGCTCCAGCGGGTTGATGCCGATGCCCTTGAAGATGTCGGGCAGCGCGATCAGCACGATCGACGAGTTGATCGTCGCGATCAGCATCCCGAGCGTCGTGTTGGACAGCGCGATCCACTTGTACCGCGGACCGAGTTCCGCGATCGAATACGTCCTGCGCTCCGCCACTGTCGAAAACCCCTCTCCCAGCCGTTCCCTTAGCTAGGCTAAGCAAGTTGCTTGCGGTAGGCAACCAACAAAAGAAAACGACTGGGAGACAAGGGTCACAAACGGATGACTATCCTTTGTGGACTGTTTACTTTCACTCGGTCGAGTTACCGCTGTGCGGGACCTCCGACGACCTTTCCGGGATTGAGGATCCCGTGCGGGTCGAGGGCGTTCTTGACCGCGTGGTGCAGGTCGAGAACCGCTGGTCCCAGCTCTTTCTCCAGCCCTGGCCGCTTCAGCAGGCCGACGCCGTGCTCGCCGGTCACGGTGCCGCCGAGTTCGAGCGCGTCGGCGACGATGTCGTCGAACGCGGCCTGCGCGCGGCGCTGCGCGTCGTCGTCCCCGGTCGGCGTGATCAGCAGGGGATGCAGATTCCCGTCTCCGATATGCGCGATATTAGCGATTTGCGTATTGTGTCGCTGCGCCGCCAGATCGATCCTGGCGAGCATTTCCGGCACCAAATGCGTCGGCACGCAGACGTCCTCGGTGAGCACCGGGCCGAGCCGTTCGAGCGCCGGGTACGCCAGCCGCCGGGCGGCGAACAGCGCGTCCGCCTCGGCCTCGTCGGTCGACTGCGCGGCCCAGGTCGCGCCCGCCTTTTCGAAGCACTCCACCATCACCGCGGCCTCGTGCCCGCCCGGCACGTCGCTGCGACCGAGCAGCACCACGTTCGCGTCCGCGGACAGGCCCATGTTCTTCCAGGCGTCCACCGCGGCCAGGCAATGCCGGTCCACCAGCTCCAGCGCCGAGGGCACGATGCCGGCCGCGCGGATCGCCGCCGCCGCCTCCCCCGCCGCGACCGTCGAGTCGAAGTACCCGGCGACGGTCGCCTCCGGCGCGCGTTTCGCCCGCAGCCGCACGGTGATTTCGGTGATGACGCCGAGCGTTCCCTCCGACCCGACCATCAGCCCGGCGAGGTCGTATCCGGCCACGCCTTTCGCGGTGCGGCGGCCGAGCCGGACGAGTTCGCCGGTGCCGGTGACGACCTGCAGCCCGAGCACGTAATCGCGCGTCACGCCGTACTTCACGCAGCACACGCCGCCCGCGTTGGTCGCGACGTTGCCGCCGATCGTCGACCACGGCGAGCTGGCCGGGTCCGGCGGATACCAAAGCCCTTGTTCGGCACAGGCCGCGCGGAGGTCGTCGTTGACCACGCCGGGTTCGACCACGGCGAGCCGTTCCACCGGGTCGATCTCCTTGATCGCGGTCATCCGGTCGGTCGTCAGGACGACGCACCCGGCCAGCGCGTTCGCCCCGCCGGACAACCCGGTTCCCGCGCCGCGCGGCACTACTGGCGTGCCGTGTTTGATGCATTGCCGCACGATCGCCCGCACCTCGTCCGCGGTGCGCGGGCGGACCAGGACCGCCGGTTCGCCATACGGGGCCCACTCCGCCTCGTCATGCGCGAAGCTGCGCAGCACGTCGGGGTCCCGCACGATTCGGTCGTCCGGCAGGACGGTGTGCAGGTCGTCGATCAGCATGGGGGCTCCCGCGTTCTTCCGGTCCGCTTTCCCTCCTCAGGTTAGGTCGAAATCCGGGGAGAACCGGCGCCGCTCGGGCAACCGGTGCCCGCCGTGCTCGCCCCGGCTACCCTGACCAGCGGGGTAACGGGAGGGCGGAGCAGATGGCTTCCGGAGCAGCCGGAACGGACACGGCGCGGCGCAGGCGGCGCACCACGGCGGCCCTCAAGGAGTCGCTGCGGGAACTGCGCAATCAGCTGTCGCTGCTGAACCACCAGGTCGGCGGACGGCTGAAGCTCAAGGACGTCGACCTCGACTGCCTCGAACTGATCTCGTCCGCCGGACCGCTGAGCCCCAGCGCGCTCGCCCGCCGCGCGGGCCTGCATCCGGCGACCGTGACCGGCATCCTCGACCGGCTGCAGCGCGGCGGATGGATAGCGCGCGAACGGGATCCGGACGCGGCCGACCGGCGCGCGGTCACCGTGCGGGCGGTGCCGGGGCGCACGCAGGAGCTGTTTCGCGTGTACAGCGGGATGAGCTCAGCCATGGACGACCTGTGCGCCGGATACACCGAAGACGAGCTGATGCTGATCGCCGGGTTCCTGCGCCGCACCGCCGAAGCGGGCCGGGCGGCGACCGACGAACTGTCCGGGGAATGACAAAGGGCCTCGCCGCTTCGCCCGAGCGCGAAACGACGAGGCCCTGGTATCGGTCGCTCAGCTGTCGAGCGTGCCGTACACGATGATGTTGTCGAGATAGCTCTTCTTCGCGGCGTCGAACGCGCCGCCGCAGGTGATCAGCCGGATCTGCGAGTCGGTGGTGTTGCCGTACACGGCTTCGGTGGGGAACGTCTTCTTCGCGATCTGGTCCACCTTGGTCACCGTGAACGAGGCCGTCGACCCGTCCTTGCGCCCGATGATGACCTTGTCGCCCTTCTTCATCTCGTGCAGCCGCCAGAAAATGCCCTTCTGGTGGTTGCCGTCGATGTGGCCGAGGACGACCGCCGGTCCGACCTGGCCCGGCTTGGGGCCGAAGTGGTACCAGCCTGCCTGCAGCGGCTGGTCGACCGGCGGCACCTGGACGCTCTTGTCGTCGTTGAGGCCGAGCGGCACCAGCGACGAATGCGCGGAGATGCTGGGAACGTCGAGCGAGACCGGGTCCGCGACCTGCTGGGCGGCCGCCGCGGAATTCGCCGGCACCGCGGCGGGCGGGGTATCCGCCGAACCGCAGCCCAGCAGGGCGAAGTTCGCGACGAAAGCCAGCAGGAGCGCGAAAAGCCCGAACCGGGAACGGGTCACCGGGCGGTCACCGCGGCCAGCGAACCGTCGCCGGTCTCCGGCGCGCCGACCGGCACAACGGTCACCTGGCCGGGGCCTTCGGCGGGCGGGGTGCCCGGCTTGCCCGGCTCGGAGGGCTGGGTGGACGACGGCGGGGTGGTCGGGTTGCCCGCGACCTTGGCGCAGGTGGCCGAGGCGAGGACGATGTCGCCCTTGCCGAGCGCGCCGGTGACGTCGCCGCCGAGGAGCTTGATGTGCAGCGCGTTGACGGTGAGGCTGCCGTCGGAGTGCTTGACCTGCTCGTTGACGATCACCTGCAGCACGCCGTCGATGCCGAGCTTCTGGTTCGGCTTGGTCGACACCGGGATCTTGCCGATCTTGCCGAGGTCGAGGCCGGCCAGCTCGGACGAGGCGGTGATGCCGTCCGGAGTGGACTTGCACTCGGAGCTGATCACGCGGGCCGTGGGGGTGGAACCGGCGAGCGGGGCGAGCACCGGGAGCGCGGCGTCGACGATGGAGGCCTTCGAGTCGACCGGGCCGCTGCTGCCGTCCTGCTTCGCCGAGCTGCTGATGACCTTCGCCGTGACCAGGCCCTTCAGCGGCACGTTCACCACCTGCGCGGACTCCGGGCCCTCGGTCGAGGACGGGGCGATCTTGCCGGTGTCGACCGTGATCCCCTTGTCGCCGAGCACGCCGGGCAGCAGCGAGACCGAGGCGGACGCGCCGTAGGCCGACCCGGCGGGCGACTCGGCGGCGAGCGCCGACGGGGCGACGGCGGTGGCGAGCAAAGCCAGCGCGGGAACGGCGACCGCGACGGTCCGTCCGCGCAGCAGGGCAGAACGCATGAATTGTCCTTCCGAACATCAAGAATGGAGCCGCCGCACGGATCCCCGAATCCACGCGTGACCGCACACAACTGTCGGTCACCGGCAGGGCGCGACATTATCAAGACGCCCCGGAAACGCAAAGCAAGATCCGTCGCGCAGCGCGCCCGACCGACGGTTCCGGTGACCACAATTATCGCAATTTCACCACTAAAGAGTGATGTAACGCGGCGTCGTGGACGCGGTTTTCTCACGCTGAGCTACCGGAATCGAGGGCCGCCTGGCGGATTGCGCCTCAGCCCACCCGGAGGGGTGATCCTGCGAAGGGTTCGATTCGGATACTCATTGTCATGTGACCGCTACCGTTCCCCGGCGGCCATTCCTGGTTCGCCAATTCGTCCCGCGACCGGCGCGGGCATCGGCGGAAAATGTCCGCAAGGGAATCAGCGGGAACGGAACGAGCGAACGGGAAAAAGGGTACGGTTTTCTTGCCCAGGGCGGTGACCAGCGGCAATGCGCGATTGTGGACAGTCCGAAAAGGACTTTCGGCGCGTTCTCCGGTTACTCCACAGTGACGGTGACCTGGTAGAAAATCCCGGTCCGATCAGGAAACACCAGCGCGCCGCGTTCGTCGACCATCTTCCACAGGACGTGGCAGACGCCGGTGCCGGTCGGGGTCACCGGGACGCTCACCTCCACCAGTTGCCCCGGCTCGGCATCCGGGACCGGGACGCGCGGCGGGGACGGGCACAGCACCGTCGTGCCGCCCGCGACCTGCAGAAAGCGGCTGCGCCACGGCACTGACCCGGTGTTCTTCAGCCGCCAAATCTTCGTGAATGTCCGGCCATAGCGGGTTTTCGCGCCGTCAGGGAAGGTGACGTCGCCGGAGAGGCCGTCGCCGCCGAAGCCGGACGAGTCGCCGGGCAGCGGGTAGTGCGGGGCGGCGGCTTCTTTGTCGCGGGACGACGGAGTGGCCAGGACTACGACCGCGGCCACGAGTCCGAGGACGACCAGGACGGTTGCCGCGACGACGATCGAACCCCAGCGGCGGGTCTTGGCAGGCTCCCGGGGCGGAGTGGCGAATGGCTCGGCGGGGTGGCTCTCAACGGGAGAAGCGGCGTCGACTGCGCTCCAGCCCCCTGCGCCGGGCGGATCGGTGTGCACCGAGGTATCGAATGCCTGGTCCGGTGAATCGGTCTCGCCTGCAGAGCCCGCCGAAGCAGCCCAAGACGGGTCCGATTGCCCTTCGACTGCCTCTTCCCAGCGCGCCAGCCACTCGCGCCGCACCGTCTCCTCGTCGCGGCCGAGGCCGGTCACCGCAAGGCTGCGGACGAACTCCCAGGTCGTCGGCCAGGACGGCGCGCTGCGTCCGCGCGTGGCGGCCGACAGCGCCGATTTCGACGCAGCAGCGCCGAGTTCCGTGCGCATCCGGTCGTAGGACGGGTCGCCTGCTTCCCGCTTCAAGTCCAGCAGCCCGCAGGCGAATCGGGAGACCGGGCCCGCGCCCGCGTCGGGCACGATGTGCTTGCGACCTCGGCGGGCCTGGGGCTGCCCGGCCGCGGGCTCGCTCATGACACCTCCAATGATCGACATCGACCCTTGGAGGTTGCCAGGCGGCCCGGGGCGGCGCAGCCCCGGCCCGCCCGGCTCGTCAGCGAACGGGGCTCAGAGCTTGCAGCCCTTCTGGATGCGCACGACCGAGTGGTCGAGGCCGATGTGGAACTTCTTCTTGCCCTTGGTGCCGCCGTTGGTGGTCATGCACTGAACGCTCATCGCGCCGTCCGTGTCCTTCAGCACGATGCCTGCGGACACCTTGTGCGAACAGTGGTTGTTGAAGTACACGGTGACGTTCGTGGCGCCGTCGCCCCACGAGTAGTTGGCCTTCTTCCCGGACGGCTTAGTGCACTTGATGCTCGCGGTGTGCTTGCTCTGCGCGCTCACCGGAGCCGCGGTGTCCGCCGACGCGGCGGGCGCGGCGATCCCGGCGAATGCGATCCCCAGCGCGGAGGCGGCCATCAGCGTCTTGCCGATCTTCATGGGTGTCCCCTCGGACGAAACGGAATGGAGTTACAGCCGGGAAATCCCGGTGCACTCATCCCAGCGCGCCGTCCGTTCTGTCCTCAACCGCTGAGTGTCCATGGTCAATGCGGGGTGTTGTCCACGCAGGTCAGCGAATTGTCCACGGCTCAGTCAGCCGGGCCGCGCAGTGTCAGGACCACGCGTAAGACGTGTTCGACGGCCGACTCGAACTAGGCCAGTTGAGATCCAGTCGTCCGCGCAGTGTCGCTCGCGCCCTAGGTTCAGGGGTCATGGCAGAAGCGTCGGAACAACTCCGAAGCACTTAGGGGCAGCCAACTGATCAGCAGACAGACGCACCTACTGCTTCCCAATCCGACCGGAACTGCGACACCTGGCTACACATAGTCACAGGCGCGTTGCCCGCCCGACGCTGACACCGCGAAGCAGGACCCTGCGGCGAGAAACAACCCTGCGAATATTTGCCTGCGAACAGGGCCGGAAGCCGGCAAAATGTTCATGTGCCAGCACCCTTCACTAGAGCTCTCTGCGGCTACCGGAAGAAGAACGGCAAGCCGAACATGTCCGACGCTAGCGACAATCTTTCGGTGCGTCTCGGAACTCGGTTCTTGGAGGTCGCCGGAGCATGGCACGAGCGGCCCGACCAGGATGGCTCTGATCTCGAGCGGCATGTGATCACGACCCTGCAAGCGGTACGCCCAGACCTGGAGATCAAGCAATCATGCTCGGCGTCGGACTTTAGTCAGTACGCCCACCTGAACGTCTTCCCAGCCTTCCGCTCCGGATACAGCAACTCCGCGAAAGAGGTCAAGGCGCTGGTCTCCGCTGTCGAAGCGCTACCCGACGGCCCCGACCGACGTCGGCTTATCACCATCGCCCAGCACATCGGTCAAAGTATCGATGCCAACGCAGAATTGGTGACGAAGTTGGTCGGCCTCATGCCGGAGGAATCCTTGCTCAAACTTGACGTTGTGGTCGGACGTCCGCACGACGGCGAACTTCCGGAGCTGGCGTTAGCACTGTCGGCCAAGTGGTCCCTTCGTACTGACAGGGCGCAAGATTGCGTCTCACAGGGCAACAAGCTAGTCACTCAACGTCGTGGTCGAATGCCGCACTTCGGTGTCATAACGGCAGAGACCCGACCGTCAATGCTCAAAATCCTGGCAGACGGCTCCGGCTCTGTTGACTGGGTATACCACCTCGACCTCGACTCTCTGGCGAAAGCGATCGACGTTGAGGCAAAGACGCGGCGCGAGCCAGCGAGCTGGTCACCGAAGAAGACCTTCGATCGGCTCATGAACCAGAACCGTCTCCGAGACTTCGACGACCTGGTCCGCGTCGTCGAGTCTCTTCCATCGAAGCCCTGAACATAGACCGGATTGCCCAACGCGAAACCTGTCCCGCGCCGCGGCTCCAGAAGATACGGTGGATGCGTGTCCGAAGACTTGGTCCTGTTCGGCCCTAACTCGCACGTCGAAGTACGGGTCGATCCGAAGCCTGCGCACGTAGCCGACAATGACCCTGCACTGCAGCAGGTCGTCGACTGGTTCCAAAAGCTTCCTGGCCTGCAGCAACATTTTGGGTCGATCCTGCGTCAATCAATCGACGAGGTGCTCGACGGGCAGCGCACCGGGCGGTACGACATCGATCTCGCAGAGAAGACTGAAAAGACCTACCTGGGAACCAAGGTCGAAATCATCACTCGCGCCGCCTTCGATCTCCCCCGCGGCGCGAACATGGACTACGCCGTCGCCGGGCACGACGTCGACTCGAAGTTCTCGATGCGGGGATCATGGTCGATACCGACCGAAGCCATGGGACACATGTGCCTGCTGACCTCTGCCAACGACCGGAAGAGACTCTTCAACGTCGGTCTGATCCGGATCACTCCCGAAGTTCTCAACAAAGGACTCAACAAAGACCAAAAAACCACGATCACTGCTGCGGCGCGGAGCCGCGTAGTGTGGCTGGCCCAAGATGCCACATTGCCAGAAAATCTCCTGCTCACCCTGCCTGACCCGCTGGTCCGCACCATCATCACCTCGGGCTCAGGCCAGAAAAGAATCAATCAGCTGCTACGTAGCGTCCAAGGACGAATCATCGAGCGCAACACTGCGGTGACAGTCGCGAGGCAAGCTGATGGCCTCAAACGCTGTCGCGACGCACGGCCTCAGCTCGCTCGAGAAGGCATTGTCGTCCTCGGTCACCAAAATCAGAGCCCAATAGTTGCGCGCGCACTTGGTCTTCCAATTCCGGTAAAAGGCACGTTTCTGTCAGTACGCTTGACACCAGCAGATGCGCTGACGTCCAACCGACCGACGGTTACTCTTCCCGAAGGCACGTACGCTGTCGCTCAGCCTGACGATCCCATAACACCGGCACCAACAATCCATTACTGACTCTTAGCCACTGTACAGGTACCAGACAGCTGCCGTTGCATGTACGAGGCCGACTAAACAACCACCTCAGATGAGTTCGAATCGACATCGCTCGGCTGACTCGAGACTAGACGCATAGGCGGCACGGGATCGACTTGCGCGTCCTGCGCAAGGTTCCGCGGAGATAGGGCTTGAGGTGGTGCGCGATGGCTTCCGCCAGCATCGGAGGGACAGCATTGCCGATCTGCTTGGCAACTTGAAGCTTTGTGCCACACCACTGAAAGTCGTCGGGGAAGCTCTGGAGACGAGCAGCCTCCCAGTGCGTAATCGGACGATCGACGCTGTGCCCCGCGTCGTCTTTCTCCCATTGCGGGTGCAGATACTGTCCCTTTTCCGGCTTGAAGAACTCCGTACGTATCGTCAGTGAGGGCATCTCCCAACGCATCCGCCCCATAACATCTGTCGTGCCGGTCTTCTTCTCTCTCCAGCAGCGCGACAACAACTCATCCGGCAGGTTGAACCGGCCGCCGCCTGGCGGGATATGCCGGTAGCGCTTCAGAGACAACTCAGTCGGATTCCGGCCGATGTGAAGATCGGAGCTTTTGAAGATACCGGGGATGTCTTCACCGAAGAATTCCACAGACGAAGCCGGCAGCTCCGTCGTCTCCGGCGTCTCGGGCAGCCCGCTCAGAACGTCACGGGTTGTGTGCCACTCGGGCAGAGCATCCAGCGTCCCGATCCGAGCGTGTGTCGGTGTGGGGAGCGGAATGCTGCCGACACGAGATCCGATCACAATGGTCCGTTTCCGCCGCTGCGGAACACCGAAGTCGGCAGCCAACAAGAACCCCGACGTCAACTCGTAGCCTTCAAGAAGCCCACCAGGCTGCGCCTCGGCCTGCAGAAGAGCGAACTCGCTGGAAGAGAAGAAGCGGTCCACGTTTTCGATGACGAAGACCTTCGGTGCGGCGTGTCGGACGAAGCGAATGTACTCCTTCCACAGCTTGTTCCGGGGATCGTTCACATTGCGGGACCCGAGGTTGGAGAAACCCTGGCACGGAGGCCCGCCGATGATCAGATCAACTTGCGGGATGTCCTCATCCGGGATGGTCGCGATGTCCGCGTAACGAGTGTGCGACTCCCCGAAGTTGGCCGCGTAGGTCGCGGCCGCATGCAGGTCAAACTCGACCGACATCACCGGTTTGAACCCCTTCGCAGCCATAAAACCCGAGGTCATGCCTCCACAGCCAGCGAACAAGTCGATCATCGAGATCGGTTTCGTACCCACACCACGCAGGCTAGTCGACACCACCGACAATCCCTGGCATCGACCCTCAGATCCGCGATCGCGGATCGCGCCCACCTCCGTGTGCTCCCGCCCCGATCGCCACCGCAGCAGAGGCCTCAGCGACGAACAGAGAAGCTGACCTTTAAGCCATCATCGCTGCGCTGTGCACGCTGACTGCACCTGCCGTCATCACGACGACAACGCTTGACTGACTACAGGGATAGATACTTTTACCCTGGATGCTCAGTACGAAGCATTCGGCCAGTCATCAACGCTGACGGTCCACGCAGGTCAGCGGATTGTCCACGGCTCAGTCAGCCGGGCCGCGCAGTGTCAGGACCACGCGTAAGACGTGTTCGACGGCCGACTCGAACATCGCGCCGCGCAGTTCGCCGCGCGTCTCGAGGTTGCGCGCGGCGAGGTCGAGCATCCGGTCCGGTCCGACCCGGCGCACGAGGAGCGCGGCGACCTCCTCGAGGTCGAGGCTCGGGTTGTCGAGCCGGGCGAGGGCGAACTCGATGATGAGCTCTTCGTCGGTCACTCTTTCAGGGTAGCCACGAAACGGGCTTCAGCCATGGCTCTGATAGCGCCCGTACGGATAGGCCTCGACCAGGGTGACCCGCACGACCGCGCCGCTGGGCACCTCGTACTCCCGCTGCTCCCCCGGCTTGGCGCCGTCCAGCGCGCGCCCGAGCGGCGAGTCCGGCGAGTAGACCTCCAGGTCGGTGCCGACCTCGTCGCGGGCGGCCAGCAGGAACGTCTCGACCCCGCCGTCGTCGTAGCGGACGGTCAGGACCATGCCGGGCTCGGCGATTCCGTCGTCCGGCGGGTCTTCGCCGACGACGGCGCTGCGCAGTAGGTCCTGCAGCTGCCGGATCCGCGCCTGCAGGTGCTGCCTGCGGTCGAGCCGGTCGTGCTCGCCCGCCCCCTCGCCGAGTTCGGGTTCGCGCCGCAGGTCAGCGAGTTCCGCGGCGAGGCGGGCGTGCGCGTCGGCAGTCAGCCAGGGACGCGAAGAGGTGGTCGACATGGGAGGTGCCTTTCGGATGTCGTCCGTGGGGGCCGGGCCAGCAGGAGGCGTCCAGCCCCCACGGACTTTCGAGGAGTCCCGCGGCGGTCAGCGGGGCTCGGGCCCGGTGCGGCGGTCGAGCACGCCGGCGTCGGCGGCGAACCAGCCGGCGGCTTTCACCAGGATGTCTCGTTCGGTGCGCAGCAAGGCGTTCTCCGCGCGGAGGAACATCAGCTCGGCGTGCTCGTCGCCGGTCAGCGGCGGACCGGCGGGTTCGGCGGACACTCTTGGATCAGACACCGTCGGGTCACCGCAGCGGGTCGAACGGCCGCAGCGCTTCCGGGCACCTGCCGGTGGCGATCTGCTCGGCGAGCAGCTTCCCGGTGACCGCGCCGTGCGAGAGGCCCCACATGCCGTGCCCGCCCGCGACGTACATCCCCGGCGCGCCGGTCCGGCCGATCACCGGCCGCCCGTCGGCGCTGACCGGGCGCGAGCCGACCCAGACGTCGGCGCGCTGGTCCCAGCGCAGGCCCTTGAGCAGCGGCCGGGCCGAGGCGACGATCGCGTCGACGCGCGCCGGGTACAGCGGGTCGTCCGGTTTGCGGAACTCCATCGTCCCGGCCACCCGCAGCCCGCCCTGGTACGGCGTGCACGCGACCCGGATGTCCGGCAGGTACATCGGGCTCGGCACCGGATCGTCGGTCGGCACGGTGAAGGAGTACCCGCGCCCGGCACGCACCGGGACGCGCACGCCCCACTTGTGCGCCAGTTCGCCCAGCCACGCACCGGTGGCGAGCACGACGGCGTTGGCGTTGACCGTCTGGCCGTTCGCCGACAGCAGGGTGTAGGCGTACTCGTGCCTGCGGATCGCGGCGACCTCGAACCGGTGCCGGATCGTGCCGCCGCGGCTGACCACCGCGCGGGCGAGCGATTCGACGAACCGGCCGGGGTCGACATACCGCTGGCCGTCGATCCGGATGCCGGCCCCGATCCGGTCGGTGACCTGCGGGAAGTGCTCGCGCAGTTCCGGTCCGGCGAGTTGCGTCCAGGACACCTTCTGCCCGGCGTCGCCGAGCCGGTCCAGTTCCTTGACCAGCGTTTGGGCCTTCGCGGAGGTCTCGAACAGGGCGGTGATGGGCGCGTCGATGGTCGGCGCGTCCACGCCGCTCGCGGTCAGGATGTCAAACGCTTCAAAGCATTCCTCGTTGAACGGCAGGTTCGCGCGCACTGCCCGGTTCCAGGAACGGTGGGTGCAGTTCGCCGCGAAGCGGGCGAGGAACTGCCACAGCCGCGGGTCCGGGGTGGCCGGGACGTGCAGCGGCGCCTGCCGGTCGAGCAGGGTGCGCAGGCCGTAGCGGAGGACGGCGGGTTCGTTGAGCGGGATCGACAACCCCGGCGAGAGCCAGCCCGCGTTGCCCCAGGACGAGCCCGCCGCGATGCCCTCGCGGTCGACGACGGTCACCCGCACGCCGCGTTCCTGCAGGAACCAGGCGGTCGACAGCCCGACGATGCCCGCGCCGACCACGATCGCCGAACGCGGTCCGCCGCCCTTCCGGTCGAGATCGCCCATGTCTTCCTCCGCCGAGCCGTGCCGCTGGTTGTGCTGGTGCGGCCAGGATGACCCGGATCCGGCTGGCGGTCGTTGTCGAGTTCGGCCAAACGGCGCAAGCCGGTTTGTCCGGATCGGTCAATTCTGCGGATCGGCGACGGCCAGCTCGATGATCATCGCCAGCCGTTTCGCGGGCAGGTCGAGCCGCAGCGGCGTCACGTCGGCCATCTTCCGCAGCCGGTAGCGGATGGTGTTGGGGTGCACGCCAAGCCGTTCGGCGGCTTCGGTGAGGTCGCCTTGGGTCTCGAGCCACGCGCGCAGGGTCGCGACGTAACTGGTCGAGTTGGCCGCGTCGTGCCTGGCCAGATCCGCGATGGGACCGCGCGCCGGGGCTCGTCCCGCTGCCGCGGCGGCGCGCAGGCGGAGGATCAGGATGTCGTCCCAGGACTCGTCGTACGCGACGGCCGCGCCGGGTTCCGGGCGGACGTCGTGCAGGGCGAGACATTCGTCGGATTCCCGCCTGCTGGCTGGAAGATCCGCGGTGGACGCGGGCGCGCCGATCCCCGCCGCGACCGTGACCTGCGCGGGCAACGCGTCGCGGATCCCGTCGATCCACGCGCGGGCGGTTTCGACGTCTTCGCCGGGCAGAACGGTGTAGACGGTGTTGCTGAACAACGTGCTCCGGCCCGGCCGCGACCAGCCGAACCCGGTGGTCGCGCGCTCGAACGCGAGCAGCAGCGCGGCGTGCCGTTCGTCGGCGATGTGCGCCTGGAGCGCGACCACGCGGAACCGGCCGGGCGGCAAACCGAGCCTGCTCAGCACGGCCGCCGCGTCCGGGGTGCCTTCCAGCAGCCGGATCACCAGGTCCGACTCGACCTGCCGTTCGAGGTCGGCGCTCGCCCGCGACCGCAGCAGATGCAGCCCGACCGTGCGGGAACTGTCGTGCAGGACGGTGCGCCGGACGTCCGACAGCGGCTCCTCGCACTCCACCCAGATCGACCCGAGCGTCTCGCGCCCGGCCCGGACCGCGACGACCATGCGCCCGGTCAGCCCGTGCTCCGGATCGGCCTCGACGAACAACGGCTCGTCCGACTGGGCGAGATGCGCGAACACGCCGCGGCGCTCGAACAGTTCGCGCACCTGGTCCGGCACTCGCCGCCCGAGGATCGTCTCCAGCCGCACCCGGTCCGCGCCCTGCTGACGGCTGGAGTACGCGAGCACTCGCGACAGCTGGTCCTCGATGGTGACCGCGCTGCCGAGTGCGTCGGCGAGGCTGTCGGCCAGCGCGAACAGGTCGGTCGGGCCGCGGCCGGATTCCGTCTCGCGCCCTTCCAGCACCAAGCCGTAGACCACGCCCGCGAGCTGTCCCCACGACACTTCCGGATCCACGAGCAGCACTGCGACCTGGCCGTCCTCGGCTTTCGCGACCTCGTCCGGTCCCGGCGGCGTGGCTCCGCGCACCAACACGACCGACGCCCGCGCTCGAGCGGCCCGTTCAACGGCTTCCCGCACTGATTCGACGCCCACCGCGAGGTAAACGTCGCCGCGCAACCCGCGCGGGTCGGCGGGGTCGTCCATCACCACGTCCCGCAACGCGACCTCGCGCGCGACGGGACAGCAGCACAACCGCGCGCCGTACCCACCGAGGACGTTGACGAGCCGATCCAGCGTGACCATGCCCTGTTCATACCTGACGCGGTGCGCCGGGAGTCGTATCGTGGAAGGTCATGCGGGCGCGGGTCGAGGACGTGCACGAGCTGGCGCTGGGGATGCCCCACGTCACGGTGGTGCGCGGCTCGCGCGAGAACCCCGTCTACCAGGTCGGCGGCAAGTCGTTCGTGTTCTTCCGGACGCCGCGGCCGGACGCCTTCGACCCGGACACCGGACAGCGGTACCCGGACGTGATCGTGTTCTGGGTACCGTCCGAATCGGACAAGCAGGCGCTGGTCCAGGACCCGGACAGCCCGTTTTTCACCACTCCGCACTTCGACGGCCACCTGTCGGTGCTCGTCCGCGCCGCCCACCTCGGCTCGTTGACTCGGCAGGAGCTGACCGAAGTCGTCGAGGACGCCTGGTTTTCCCGAGCGTCACCGCGCCGGCGCGAAGCGTGGCTGGCCGGGCGTCCGGCTCGGTAAGCGATCAGGAATCGAGAAGCGTCGGGGCTGGTGCCGGACTTAGCGTTTACCGCATGACCTCATTCGACTTTGTCACCCTGGACGTTCCCGATGTCGCCGCCGCCGAGCGCTTCTACACCGCCGCGTTCGATCTGGGCGACCGTCTCCGCTTCCGCCACGCCGCCGCGCCGAGCACCGGTTTCCGCGGATTTACCTTGTCGCTCACCGTTTCCCAGCCTGCGAACGCCGTCGCTTACCTGGACGCGGCCCTCGCCGCGGGCGCGACTTCGCTGAAGCCAGCGGCCAAGTCGCTGTGGGGTTTCGGCGGGGTCGTGCAGGCTCCGGACGGTGCGATTTGGAAGGTCGCGACTTCCACGAAGAAGGATTCCGGCGCGGGGGTCCGGGAATACGACCAGATGGTGCTGCTGCTGGGCGCGTCCGATGTGGCGGCGACCAAGCAGTTTTACGTCTCGCACGGGCTCGCGGTGGGCAAGAGCTACGGCAAAAAGTATGTGGAATTCGAGACGAGCCCGATCAAGCTGGCCCTTTACGGCCGGAAGGCTTTGGCGAAGGACGCCGGGGTGCCGGAGGAGGGTTCGGGTTCGCATCTGCTGACGATCGGCGGGGACGCGGGACGGATCACGGACCCGGACGGATTCGGCTGGGAGACTTCGGTTCTTGCTGGCTGACGGGCGGGGGGTCTCGTGGGTGTTTATGCCGGGTAGCACCGGGATGAACACACACGAGACGCTCAGCAAACCTCACAGCTCGCCGTTGCGCGCTTCCCTCTGCGAGATCGCCAAAGACCGCTAAGGCTCCCGCCCTGGCCGCTCAAACCCGGCCGTTCTGCTTGGCGGGCAAGGGTTTCCGAGTGGCGAGGCCGACAGCCCGGCCGACGGTATTGCGCAGCACCAGCCCGTACCGAGTCCGCGGCACAAGCAGCGTGGCAACGAGGCTGACGCGCCGGTGCCTCGGCTCCACGTGCCGCCGGTGCTTCGCTTCGTAGGCCTGAAAGGCGCGCGCATGGTCACCGGGATGCGCCGCGAGCGCTTCGGCCAGCGTGTGCGCGCCAGCCATCGCCATGCTCGACCCGTCGCCGAGCAGGGCCACCGCGGATGCCGCGTCGCCGAGCAACGCCACGCGACCGTGCGACCACTTGTCCATCCGCACGTTGGCGAGCGGATCGAAGAACGGCGCGGGGTGGTTCACGTACGCCTCCACCAGTTCCGGGCTTCGCCAGCCGATTCCCGCGTACGCCTCGGCCACCAGACGCTTGTGGAGCGCGGTGTCGTGACGGTCGTAGCCGGGCACGCGCCCGCCGCGAAAAGTGAACATCGCGAGCGGCTTGCCCCGGGACGGGTGGAGAGTGAGCATCCGGCCGGGCGCGGTCAGCATCACCGCCACCTCCGGGTCCTCGAGTGCACCGGGCTCCAGCGGCACCGTCGCGCTGTACATGCCGAGGCCGGTCGTGAACTGCTCCGCCGGCCCGAAGACCATGCGGCGCACCGGAGAATGGATGCCGTCCGCACCGACGACCAGGTCGAACCGGCGCGACGACGACCGGCGGAAGGTGGCCTCGACGCCCGACGGGTCCTGCCGGAGGCTGGTGACCGTCTCGTCGAAGAGGAACTCGGCGTCGTCGCGCGCTGCCCGGTGGAGCACCGCGGACAGGTCGGACCGGGTCACTTCGACCGACTGCGGGGACGTCGTCGAGACCCGGAGAAGCTGCCGCCCGTCCGGGTCGAGCAGCGAGAGAACCCTTGAGCTGGTGGCGATCTCGTGCAACTGCGGGAGGATGCCCATGCTCCTGGCGACCGTCAGCGCCGGTTCCTTGACGACGACGGCACTGCCGCCGGACCGCAGCTCTTTGGCCTGCTCGACGACCGTCGGCCGGTACCCGTGCCGGGCCAGCCAGTAGGCGAGAGCGGGACCGGCGACACCGGCGCCGTGGATCAGGACGCGGGAAGGCGTCATGCCGCAACCTTTTCGTTGGAGGGAAACGACGAGCGCCGCGCGGGCTTTCGAGTCAGGCGCGGGTTCTCAGGTACGTCTCTCGTCGTACCTGCAGTCAAGCACGGCCTTGAGGTACGATGCAAGACGTACCTGAAAGAGGTGAGGCGATGACCGAGTCAGGCCCGGCCGGGGACGCAGACCTGGGCACGGTGTTCCGCGCGCTCGCCGACGAGCACCGCCGCACCGTGATCGCGGAACTGGCGGCGGACGGGAGCGACCGCGAGCGCACCTGCAACTCGTTCGATCTCCCGGTGTCCAAGCAGACGCAGACGCACCACTTCCGGGTTTTGCGCGAGGCCGGGCTCATCCACGAGATCAATTACGGGAACCGGAAGGGAATCCGGTTGCGCCGGGCGGAAATCAACCGGCGGCTCCCCGGCCTGCTCGACTTGCTGACCGCGGAGCGCCGCGGCACCTGACTTCAGCGCGGGCCCGTCCTAATTCCGCGCCTGCAATGCCCGCGAAAGCGCCCCCAAGCTGATGTCGACGATCGCGCGAAGCTGCTTCGGACTCGCCCCAGCCCGGCTCATCACGGCCAACGACTGGTTGACCGCCGCGAGGTGAACGGCGAAGCCCTCGGCGTCGGCCAACTTCGCGGCGCGCAACGCTTTTCGCAGCCGCGCCTGCTGGAAACCCAGAGCTTTGGTCGCGCGCGCGGCGATGTCCGGGCTCAGCATCGGTATCGCCATCGCAGTCTGGGCGACTAGACATCCGTCCGGCACATCGGGGTCGGCAATGCGTTGCAGGGTGATGCCGAAGAACTCCCGCACCGCCCGGAGCGGATCCTCGGCCGCACTCGACAAGGCCTGGTCGTACCGGTCGCCGTAGCGCGCGGCGTAGCGATCCAGGCAGCGCAGGTAGAGCGAATCCTTGTCTCCCCATGAGGAGTAGATGGAACTGCGGTTCAACCCGGTCGCCCGGGAGAGGTCGTCGAGAGAAGTGTCCGCGTACCCGGCCCGCCAGAACTGGACCATCGCCGCGTCGAGCGCGACGTCCACGTCGAACTGCTTCTTTCCGGCCATCCCGCACCCCGTTCTCTCACCGCCGTGCCCAGCCTAGCTCATCTTGAACTGTTCGGTTCAAGATGAGCTAGGCTCGAGCCATGACCCCCGAATTACCGCTGCCCGACCTGCCGGGCTTCACGCACCGCTGGGTGGACGCGGAAGGCATCCGCCTCCACGCCGCGGAAGGCGGCCAGCCAACCGGCCCCGCCGTCGTCCTCCTCGCCGGATTCCCGCAGACCTGGTGGGCTTGGCGCACAGTGATGCCGGGTCTTGCCGAACGCTTCCGCGTCATCGCGATCGACCTGCCCGGACAAGGCCACTCCGACCGCCCGCACGACAGCTACGACACGCACACCGTCGCCTCGCGGATCCAAGCCGCGCTGACCGCGCTCGACGTGCCGAAATACTGGCTAGCCGCCCACGACATCGGGGCTTGGGTCGCCTTCTCGCTGGCCCTGAAGCACGAAGAGCACCTGCACGGCCTCGCGCTGCTGGACGCCGGCATCCCCGGAATCACCCTCCCGGACTCCATCCCCACCGACCCCGACCGCGCCTGGAAGACCTGGCACTTCGCGTTCCACTTGGTGCCCGATCTCCCCGAAACCCTCCTCACCGGTCGCGAGCGCGAATACGTCGACTGGTTCTTGAAGGCCAAAGCGCTGAGCACCTTCGACAGCAACGAAATCGACCACTACGCCGCCGCTCTCGCCGCCGAGGGCGGACTCCGGGCGTCGCTCGCCTACTACCGCGATGCCGCGGAATCGGCGCGCAAGAATCACGCCGCTCTCGAACGACAGCACCTGACCGTCCCGGTCCTGGGAATCTCCAGCTCCCACGGCTCGATCCCCGACATGGCCGCTTCCATCAGCCCCTGGGCAGACAACGCGACCGGCGTCGTCATCCCGAATTCCGGACACTTCATTCCGGACGAACAGCCCGCCGCGGTCGTGGCGGCGCTGACCGCGTTCATCGAGCACTAGCGCGACGTCGGATTTTCGCCAGCTGACGCGTCCTCGTGGAGAAAGACTGGCAGGCATGACGGATGTCCTCGGCCGATTTCTGGCCGCCAGCACCGAATTCGACCAGCGCCTGCGGTCCGTCCGCCCCGAACAGCGGACGGCCCCGACGCCCTGTGCGGAATGGAACGTCCGTCAACTCGTCAACCACATGGTCCGAGGAAATCTCAACTACGTCGACCTGCTCGCTGGCGGCACCCGCGAGAATTTCCTGCGCATGCGCGACGCCGACGCTTTGGGCAATGACCCACTCGGCGCGTACGCCGCGTCGGTGCAGCTAGTCGCCGACGCCTTCAGCCGCCCCGGCGCGCTGGACCAGGTGCTCGACTATCCGCTGGGCCAGGTGACCGGACGCCAAGCGCTGGCCGTGCGAGCCACGGATTCCGCCATCCACGCGTGGGACCTCGCCCGAGCTCTGGGCGTCGACGATCGCCTCGACCCGGGCTTGGTCACGTGGATCAGCGACAACCTCGAGACGATCTACGCCGGGCTGGCGGAATCCCCCATCGCCGCCGACACGACGCACCGGTTCTTCGCCGCTCCGGGAGCGCCCGGCGAATCCGCGTCGCGTCAGGACCAGTTGCTGCACTTGATGGGCCGCGACTTTGGCTGGCAGCCGCATTAACCCGCAGCCGAGATCAGCGGGCGGCTGTCCGGTCGCGCCGCTCGCCCAGCAGAGTCCGGGGCCGCTCTCGTGGTGCTTACCGAACAGTAAATCTATCCCCGGATCAGCCACCGGGACCCGCGAACTGACTACCCTTGGGGTTCGAATCGACCGTTGACGATGGGGCACACGTTGGACAGCGACCCGGAGTGGCCGCCAGAGCGTCCCGACGAACGGATCACGCGGCGCCCGCCGCCTGAGCGCCCGCCGAGCCCTGACCAGCAGACCCTCCGCATCCCGCCGGGGGCGAACGGTTATCGCAGGCGGCTCCCGCCCCGCGGCCAGCAGCCTCCGCCCCAGCGCCAGCCGCCTCCCCCGCAGCGGCGGCCGCTGGTCCGGCCGTGGCAGCAGGAGCGCCAGCAGGACAGCATGCCGTTCGGCGCGCCGCCGCTGGCGCCGAACGATCCCGACGCGACGATCTTCATCCCGCGCGTCGGCGGGGTGCCGGCGAGTTCGAGGTGGCCGGTCGCCGACCCGGACGCGCTGCGCCCGTACGACTCGCTCGTCCCCCGGATGCTGCCGCGGCTGCCCAGCGGCGCGCCGGCCGGCGAGGCCACCGTCCACGTGCCGCGCGTCGAGCCGAAGGCGGCGCCGCCGTCGATCGCGAAGTCCAGCGGGCAGATGGCCATCGCCTCGCTGGTCAGCCGTATCACCGGTTTCCTGTGGAAGATCATGCTCGTGTGGGCGGTCGGCACGGGCGTCGAGAACGACTCGTTCAACATCGCCAACACGCTGCCGAACGTCGTTTTCGAACTGCTGCTCGGCGGCGTGCTCAGCAGTGTCGTGGTGCCGTTGATGGTGCGGTCGCAGGACGATCCCGACGGCGGCGCGGCGTACACACAGCGAATGCTCACGGTCGGCTTGACGGTACTGGCCGTGGGCACCGTCATCGCGGTGATAGCGGCACCAGCGCTGACCTCGCTGTACACGGAGCAGGGCGGACACGCCAACTCCGCGCTGACCAACGCGTTCGCCCGGCTGCTGCTGCCCGAAATCTTCTTCTACGGCGTGTTCGCGCTGCTGTCGGCGATCCTCAACGCCAAGCACATCTTCGGCCCGACGGCATGGGCTCCGGTGATGAACAACGTCGTCGTGATCGCGACGCTGGGTTTGTTCATGCTGATGCCGGGCAAGATCTCGACCGATCCCGTGCAGCTGAGCGACCCGAAGCTGCTCGTGCTCGGCATCGGCGTCACGCTGGGCATCGTCGTGCAGGCGGCGCTGCTGGTCCCGCCGTTGCTGCGGACGGGGTTCCGCTTCAAATGGCGCTGGGGCGTCGACAAGCGGATGAAGGAGTTCGGCGGCCTCGCTCTGTGGATCCTCGGCTACGTCGCGGTCAGCCAGGTCGGCCTCACCGTCAACACCCGGGTGCTGACCAGCGGCGACCCGGGCGGGGTGACCATCTACTCCAACGCCTGGCTGCTGTTCCAGCTGCCCTACGGCGTGATCGGGGTGTCCCTGCTGACCGCGATCATGCCGCGGCTGTCCCGCAACGCCGCGGACGGCGACGTGCGCAAGGTCGTGGCCGATCTTTCCTACGGGTCGCGCATCTCCACCGTGATGCTGGTGCCGATCGCCGCCGTGCTGACGGTGGTGGGCGGGTCGATCGGGGTCGCCTTGTTCAGCGGCGGCGCGAACTCCGCGGCCGAAGCGGAACGGCTCGGCGAGGCACTGGCGATCTCGTCGTTCGGGTTGCTGCCTTACGCGCTGGTCATGTTGCAGCTACGGGTCTTCTACGCGATGAAGGACGCGCGCACCCCGACGCTGATCATGGTCGTGATGACCGTGGTGAAGATCCCGCTGCTGTACCTGTGCCCGGTGCTGCTGGACGCGCGCGACATCGTGCTGGGCTCCATGCTGGTGAACTCCCTGACGTTCGTGGTCGGCGCGATCATGGGCCAGGTCTGGTTGTGGGCGAGCCTCGGCAACCTGCGCAGCAAGCGGGTGCTCGGGGTCATCCTGTTCACGGTCGTCGCGAGCGGACTCGGCGTCGCCGCGGCCGTCGCTGCCGGCTGGCTCGTGCCGGACGCCGGCGGCCAGGCAACCGTGTGGGTCAAGCTGATCCTGCAGGGCCTCGTCGGACTCGCGGTGTCGTTCGGCGTGCTCGCGGCGCTGAAGGTCGAGGAACTCGCGCCCGCGACGAAGAGGTTCGCCCGCTTGGCGAAAGGCAGGCAACGACGTGGCGAGTGACCGCGAAACCCGTCGTATCGAGCCGGGAACGGTCGCTTACCGGGTCCTGTCGATCCGGATGATCTGGTTCGCTTCCGCCGTGATCGTGGTTCTGGGGATCGCGGTCGCGGTGTGGCTCGTGGCAGCTTTCGGCAACGGCGACGCGCAGGAGCGGAACCAGCTCGAGGCGATCAAGACCGCGGGCACTGTCGTGGTCGGGACGGGCGGGGCGGCGGCGTTGCTGCTTGCCGCCCGCCGTCAGCGGAGCGCCGAAATCGCGTTGAAGCAGAAGGACCTTGACCAAGCCGCGGCGGCCCGGGCGCACGCGCTCCAGGAGCAGGTGGCCGACGACACCCGGCTGGACGCGACGGAACGGCGGCTCACCGAGCTTTACAGCAAGGCTGTCGACCAGCTGGGATCGGACCGGCTGGCGGTGCAGCTCGGCGGGCTTTACGCGCTGGAACGTCTCGGCCAGAACAGCCCGGACCAGCGGCAGACGATCGTCAATGTGCTCTGCGCCTACCTTCGCATGTTCTCCGACAGCGCCGCCGACACCAGCCCGGCCCGCGACCAGCACGCCGTGCAGCAGGGCCGGGTCCGGCACGCGGTGGGCGAAGTCTTGGCGGCCCACCTGCGCCCCGAGGCGCCGGACAGCCGCTTCTGGCCTGCCGTCGACCTCGATCTCGGCGGCGCGAGCCTGCTCGACTTCGATCTGAGCGGCTGCCGAGTGCGTTCAGCGGACTTCCGCGCGACGACCTTCGTCGGCATCGCCCGTTTCGAGGGCACGAATTTCACTGACACGGTCAGCTTCGCCTCGGCGGCGTTCACCGCGGAGGCCGACTTCACCCGCGCGATTTTCGTTCAGCGCCCGCATTTCACCTCAGTCAGCTTCGGCAGCGACGCGGTGTTCACCTCGGCGCATTTCACCAGCGGGTTCACCTTCGACGATGCGGTTTTCCTGGCCCGTTCGCGCTTCGACTCCGCGCGATTCACGCTCGGCGCGGAGGTGGTTTCGAGGTCGTTCGAAGAACTGCCGACCGAGTTGACCCGGCACCTGAGAGCCCTGCCGACCCGCGTTCCGTACGCCGACATTCCAGCTCCCGGCGCGGGTTCCGTACCCCTCGGTGTCGGTGTCGACGGAACACCTGCCGTCTGGCGGCCTGCCGTCGACTCGCATTTCGTCGCCTTCATGGGGCCGGAATCAGGGAAGACGACGTTGGTGCGCACCATCATCCGCGGGATCGTCGAGCAGTACACGCCAGCGGAGGCAGCGATCTTGCTGGTCGATTACCGCCGTAGCTCGCTCGGCTACGTGACGACGGAACACCTGCTGGGCTACGCCGTCTCCCGTGCGCAACTCACCGCCATGCTCGAAGACGTCCGGGAATCTATGGATCGGCGCATTCCCGGACCGGACGTCACCCAAGAGCAGCTGAGGAATCGCAGCTGGTGGTACGGACCTGAACTGTATGTGATCGTGGACGACGCCGAATTGGTCTCCCGCAACGACTCCGACCCGTTCGAGCCGCTGCGCGAGTTCCTCCCGCAAGCGAAGGATGTCGGCCTGCACCTCGTGGTTGTCCGCAGCACGGAAGGAGCAGCCGAAGCGCTCGAACACGGGGCGCTGAACACGCTGGCCGACTTGGAGGTCCCAGGGATCGTCGGCGACGGCGACTTCCGGGAGGGACCGCTGCTGGGCGGCGTCTGGCCGTCGGCTCTGCTGCCCGGCCGCGTGACAAAGGTCAGCCGCTCCGGCCGGGAGCTGGTTCAGCTCGCGTGGTCGGGCTCCGATCCGCTCGCAGCCCGGCAACCCGGCGCCGAGTCCGGGCCAGTCAGCGGTTAAGCCAGGGAGCGAGCAGCTTCTCGAGGTCAGCGTCCGCGGTCCGCCGTGGAACTCGTGCCGCCGCGTGGCAGGTGTCCCGCACGGTGCGCGCGCCGCCTCGCAGCTACGCGGTCAAACCCGTGCTCAGCACCCACAACCAGCTGGTCGGCAGCCGGCTCAGCACCTTCGTCGCCGAAGACCACCTCCTCGACGGCGACGCCTGCTACGTCACCGACACCCCGCACGCGGCGGGGACTACGCTCCGAACTACGACGGCAGAAGTGCCTTTCGCCGCGGTCAGCGCCGAACTCAGCCCCGAATTCGGCCAATTCGCCATCGGAACCGGCGATGTCCTCATCGACCTGCCCGGAGCCGAAAGCAGCGTCGCGCCCATGCGCGCGGTGCTGGCCGACGAACCGCAAGAGTTCGTGCGCGACAACGTGTCCGCTGCGCTCAACCTGTTCCTTCGCCAGTCCTGACCAGCCGGGCAGCCGGAGGAATCCGGGACGACCGGCCGCCGCTGCAGCCACCATCCTTACCGTGCAACATCCCGTGGGTTCAACGGCCGGTGATGCGGACCGGCCCGAGTACCACGTCGACCCGCAGCAGGAGCAGGCTCACGACGAGCGCAGCAGTTACAACCACGACAACGAGGAGGAACCGCCAGGTCGTACCCCAACTCGCGATCGCCTGGGCAGCGAGGCCGAACAATCCGCAGCCCCGGTGGCCAGTCGGCTCGTCGTGTTGCTCGTCGCTGTCACGTGCTTTGATGTTGTCCGGCGCGCGTACGTCGCGCCGATACGAATCCCCGGGCCGATGGGCAGCCTCACGCATTCGCGCCATTGGTTCTCCCGCCGGTTGTGCCTGGTGTCGGTTAAGTGTCTGACCGTGATTCGACAAGCCCGGTCACGCTGGACTCGGAACTGCTTCGTGTCCGCGGCGCCGAGGAGCGCAGCGCAAATAGCAACCCCGGTGTTCGCGCCAGCAATCGCAGCGCATGCCCAACTTGTGCGCGCGGAGACAGATTCTCCTCCTGGGCCAAGGCGTCGAGTTCACTGACGTATTCATCGAGGTAACGTTGCCGTTCATCCCAGGGCAGGAAACGGACGGCTAGGCTCACGATTCGCCGCGAGGCTCGCAGAGGAGGTCGTCGGTTCGGCGAATTCGCAGCGGTATCTGAACTTGCCTGTTGTACGCAGATTCCGGCAAGGCCGTTTACGAGAGCCGCGGACTCATGAAGAGCGCGGGCTACGTCCCCGAGGACGGCGAGACGGGGTTCTCGGTCAGGGTCGAGGCGATAGGCTCGTTGGAGTGCCCGGCTGAACGCGAACGCGCTTTCACGGGCGCGGTCAAGACAGCGGTCGAGGTCGCGCGCGAGTACGCGGGCGTGGTGCACCTGGTCGCCCGCCGCGTACAGGTCGACAGCATCCAGCAGACGACACTCCCGGTCGATCTTCTGCAGGAGCAACTGGATCCGATCCTCCAGCCGTCGACGCGCAGTCGCACGGAAATCAAGATTGACGGCCGGCGCCCGGCGAAGAATCGTGCCCATCTCCAACACCAGGTTGCGGTCGTCGGCGAGCGCCCGGGCGAACGCCCGGAAATGATCGGCGAGACTCATGACGCACCGCCGGAAAGGTGCGGACGCAGACGGTCCAGACTCCGCGCAGAAACCTCCGCGCGCGACACGGCCGCTTGGATCAGCCCGATCGCGGACGGATCGACGCGGTAGTACCGACGCCGGGGCCTGCCCTCCTCACGAGCGTCGACCGTCTCCCATCGACTGGACAACCAGCCAACCCTTTCCAGCCGGGCCAGGATCGGATGAATCGTCCCGCTGGGCAGTCCCGCTTCGGTGCAGATCTGGAGACCGTACAGCTCCCTCGACGGGTCGGTCATCAACACCCGCAGAACCAACTGCGTCGGCAGTGTCATCCGGGGCCCCTTGGAACTCATGGTCTTACTCTACTTAGCCCCTAGGTAGAGAACAACCTTCACGGCTTCAACGTCACCTGTTCGGATGCCTGCAGGCAGTTCGATGCGTGCAGCTACAACCATTCGCCGGCGGGGGCGGATCGGCGGCCGGCGTTGCCCTCGGATCCATCGCGCCGTCGGGACGTCGTCAAGAGCTGGCTGGAACGACAGGACCAAGGAACGGTCACCATCAAGGCCGACGGTGCCGAGCTCACCTCCGCCACCCGTGCGCAGCAGAACGCGCTCGTGCAGGCGTTCCTGGACCGGCACGACGGAAGCTGACATGTCCCGCCGCTGCCTCATCATCGCCAACCAGCACTGCCAGGACCCCGGCTTCGCCGAGCTGCCCAGCACCGCCGAAGACGCCGTCGCTCTGTCGGACGTGCTGGCACAGGCCGACATCGCTTCATCGCGGTGTGCGCGGCGGCAGAGCGCCGAGCGGGCTGCGGTCGGTGCAGCCGCTGGCTCCGCATTCGCAGGCCCACCAGTAGGGCGCAGTGGTGCTACCGGGAATCACGTCGCGCTGTGTGGCCTCTGCCCAGAGCCGCCCCTGCCGGGCCGCGACGTCGTTCTCGAACGCTCGCTGCTCGGCCAGTTCACGCCCTGGAGCGAGCTTGCCGACGATGCCGGGTTCGAGGGCGGAGTACACGGCGTGGTAGATCGCAGGCCAGTCCGGGTCCTCGGGCACGTCGACAACCGGGCGACCTGCAGCGGCGGCCTCACCGCGGACAAGGTCGGCGATCACGGCGTCGCGAGCGATGAGGCGTTCGAGACGATCCGGACGAGCATCCGGCCGAAACGCGCGCGCCGCGCGTGTCCGATCCGGCACGGGAAGGAGAAACACGGCGTTTCCCACGGGCAGCGAGGCGGCCATCGACGGCATCAGCTGCGGACCCTCGACCAGCACAGGCACGGGTTCCGCGGCCCGGGCGCGCACGTCGGCGATGACGAGCGGCAAGCGCGCGTGCGCGGCGGCGACGAATGCGGAAGCGGCATGCTCAGGGCCCCGAGCGAGTTCCTCGTCAAGAGTCGCGCTCGCTGCGGGGAGTCGCTCCTGGTGGTCATAGGTCCACATATCCACCGGATGCAGCGGCAGATCGAAATGCCGGCTCAACAACCACGCGATCGTGGACTTGCCGGCTCCCGGCGCGCCGCCGAGCCAGATCATGGCCGGCCACGAAATGTCCACCACGAATTCGACCATACCGACGACACGTCGCCCCCGACGACCGGCGACGTGTTCTGGCTTACGCCGCTGTCGTCGTCCACCACGCGGACAACTCGACGCGCGGTGGTCGGGAGGCTCCCTGCGGGAATCGCCCACATCTCGCGGCCCTGGCCCGGGCCGCGAACTCAACCTGCTGACCGACCTCAGCGAACGCTACTCCCGCGCCGCGCGTGCCGCACCCTGCCCTGCAGTCGCCTCTGGGACCTGTCGCGCGGGACTTGCGTCGGCCGCCGCCGGATCTCCAGGACAGGAGTGTTGACCGGCAGGCGTCGTCATCGGCGATCGCCTCCCGGTAAAACCTCCTCGATCCCCTTTTCTCGGCCTGGTCGCTCCCCCAGCCAGCAAGCGAACGCGCGGATCGCGAATATGGAGCCGCCTGCAATGGCCGCTCTACAGGTGAGCGTGATCGGTCTCGGAATAGTTCAGCTACGAGCTTTTCGGCCCGCCTAAGAACGAGGCAGGTTACGCTTCTGCCCCTTGGCCAACAACGGCTTCGGATGCACCTCGCGACTGCCCGTCCGGCTCCGTCCGCGACGATGAGGACATGGCACAGCTCGGCACCATTCCCGCAGGCGCAGACTCCTCGTTCCTGTTGCGTTCGACGTCGCGACGCTCGCCGACGAAATACTCGCGCGCGCAACGCTGCTCTCCTCCGACGAGGTCGACGCGGCGCTGCTGCGGCTTCCGCGCGCCGACGGCCCGCTGCTGCTCGCAGCCACGCACCTGCACAACCTGATCAATGTCGTGTCGTGGCCGCCACATGATGAGCCGCGCTGTATCCGCGCCGTCCAGCAAACGTGCCTTATGCGAGGTGTGCCGCCAGGGTTGCCCGGTCGGGAAGCGTTCGAGGACGCCGCGCGCGCCGGCCTGATCCTGCTCGACCTGAACCTGCCCCGCGAAGACGGCCGGGAAGCGCGCGGCGAGACCCAGCTACGACCCGCATGCGAACGCCTAGTGACCAAACCCGTCGATTTCGACCGCTTCGTCGAAGCTATTCGGCAAATCGACAACTTCTTCGTCACAGTGGTCAACTTCCGCACTGAGTGCCGGGCGCAGATCGGCCGGACACCCTGAGCATGGTCGCGCCCGGCCGGTGCCGCACCAACGTCCACAATAGACAATCAAGTGTCCATTGTGGACTCTGTCCGGAGAGTGCTCGGCGCAGCCGAATCTCTCGCGACAATTCGGGCATCAGGCACGCAGTTCTCCGCGAAAGCCCGCCATCCGAGAAGCTTCGCCTGGCGGCCCCGGCGGATCACACGTTCGTGGTCTAGCCGGGTTCCCACCGCCGCCCCTAGGGTTTTGGTCTCATCCCCCGGTGAGAGCGGTCCCCTTCATGTCTGGTTCCGAAGCGCACGGCGTTCCTTCGCGCGCGGGTTTGCTGTCCAAACGGACGCTGGTGATCGCGTCGCACGCGGTCGAGCAGGCCGCGCTGGCCGAGCAGGTCGGCGAGCAGGTCGTGGTTTTCGCGCTGTTCCAACGGCTTCCGTACTTCGAACGCGAACGGGAGGTCTACGCCAAGATCGCGGGCCGGGCGGCGGTGACGGTCGTCGGGATGGTGGATTCCGGGCGTCCGGACCTGCCGCACGGGGTGATTCCGGTGCTCCTGCACCCCGAGGAGAGCCTCGCGCGCGAATGGTCCGTCGCGGTGCTTTCGCCGACCTTCGGGGCCTCGGTGATCGCGGAGGATCTCGACGAGATCGATCCGCACGCGCAGTCGATCGAGGGAGCGCGCCGGTTCCGCGGCCGGTGGGGCTGGCGGCGCGACGAGGCCTACGCCGAGATCGTCCGCCTGCGCGACGCGTTCGGAGACCGCCTGCCGCCGACCGCGCGGCGCAAAGTCGCCGATCTGCTCGACCAGGTGGTGGAACCGGCGAACTCCGCGGTGGAAAGCCGGACCGAGGCGACCGTGCGGCACCTGTGCGCCCGGCTCGAGAAACGCCGGCCCGCCGCGCGCGAACCGGCGGTCGACCCGAGCACGGGCCTGGCCAGCCTGTCCGCGCTCGACGGATGGCTCGGCGAGGCCACCGACACGGTGTCGTTCGGCCTCCTCTTGCTCGCCGTCGACGACCTGACCTGGGTGGAACGCCGCTATGGCAGCCGCGTCCGCATGCACACCGAGCAGAACATCGCGGACCTGATCCGCGAAGACCTGCGGCCGCTGGACCGAGCGGTCCGGCTCAGCGAGAACGAGTTCCTCACCATCCTCCCGGCCGCCGCCGAGGAGGACCTGGCCGCGCGCAGCCGCCTCTTCGCACAACGGCTCGGCGCGCTGTACACCACCTATCCCTTCGTGGACCTGCACCCCAAAACGACGACCATGCTGACCCGGAGCCGTCCCCTGCCGCTGGGCGCACTGCGCGCCCAGCTCAGCCGCGTCACCCCGGCGCCGCCGTGGCCGCCCAGCACCGGGTCGCTGCCGCTGCCCGCGAAGCCGCTCGCGGGCAGCCGGATGAGTTCGGCCTGGTTCACCTGAGCCAGTCCCGCACCAGCGATCTCCCGGCAGCGAAGCCGAGGCCAGGAATGGGATCACCGCGGCCGGGGACACTGTGCTCACCGGAGGCCGTGAATGCGTCCCGCTCGCGGCACGGACGGCGGGGGCCTTCTCCCAGCGCACTTGGCCCGCCGTGGTGTACCGCCTGACCGGCATGGGCACCATCCAGCAGGCACTCGGCTGCGGGGTCACCGTCTACGGCACCGCGGGCGCCGTCAACGGGGCATGGATCTGCTCAATGGAGACCCGCGACGGCAAGCACCTCTTCACCGGCAACATGAGCGGCGACTGGGTCAACCCCTCACCGCGTTCGCGAAGGTCCTCGAAGGCAAGTTCTGCCCCGCTGGAGCCCAGTGGCCCCAGACTGGACAACCCGTCGACAGATCCCGCACCGGGGTCGGCCGACAGCAGCAGCGCAGAAGCGCGACAGATTGTCGCGCTGCGATTGGCAAGGTCGCGGTCGTGGTCGCGGCGGGAACGGCCGATGCCGGGAATCTCGAACTTGCTGCCGCCGACGGCGATCATTCCGCAATCGGGCCAGATCTCGAGTGAGGCGGACAGCATCGAGCCGACGGCGGACTGTCCTCTGCGCGGTGCCCAGACATCGCGGTGAGCGCCAGATGCGGCGGCGTGAGGCGGAACTCAACTTTCCGTCCTGGTGCGGTGCACGGCCTCGGCGATCCGCAGGAGGACCGCGAAAACCCGCTGTCGTCGCGCGCCGCCCCGGCACGGAAACCCGCCCTTGCGTTCCCATGCCCGGCAAGGACGATCATCCCCGCACGCACAGGCTCGGCGGTGGCGAGGTCTTCGCTGCCTTGGCGCGACGAATCGGCGCACCGGAGCCGAGCGGCGACGCGCTCCGCAGGCACCGGCGCCGCAGGCCTTGCCGAGACCGTGATCGCGGCCCGCCCGACGGGATCCTTCCGGTGCGCGATTCCGCCTGCCCTGCATGCTCTTGGCACGGCGCTCAAACCGAACGGTCTCGTGTGGCGCCGGAACGTCACCGCAATCGCGGCCATTCATCCGGCGACGGGCGGCGTCGCCGACCTGCGCTTCGCGCGCTCGCCGACGGAATTTCCCTTTTGTTTAGCGCTTAATCCTTTTCTTCCCTGCTACGAAAATAGCATCCCAGGACACTTTTCGACGAAGCGCCCATTCGGTCGCATTGCCGAGTGGTGCATGGCGGCAGTTTGGCTCTGCAGGCGGATTAGAAGCTGACCGTCCGATCCTATTCGCCGACGGTTCTAATTCCAGGGGATCGCATCCGTGCGCAACCGGTGCCGAAGAGACGCGACAGGGTTCCACTGAGAACGGGGGGATCGAGATGCATTTCAGCGCACAGGTCGCGCAATGCGACGGCTCCGCATGCACCGCCCCGCCTTCCTGCGAACCCTCACCACAGCCGTAGACCGGACCCGACGCCACAAAAACAGGCACGACGAGGTCCTGATGCGCGGCAGTCGGCACCGGGCCGCGCGATCAGCCGGGCTTTCCGGAGAAACCGTAGATATCAGCCATGAGAGCAGGTCAGCCCGCCGAGAATCGACTTCGACGAGAGAGCGTCCGCTGACTGGTGCCGTTGTGCGAAGCGTTCTCAGTCGATGGCTGCGGCCGGGTGCGAGGGTTTCTGATCCGGAAGGCTCGGATGACGGGCTCGAACGCGGCTGGGCCAGAGACGTGTTGATCAGCGTCGACTGTCTGATGCGGTTGGTGGGCTTGTGCCAGAGGCGCACTGTGGACCAGAGGTTGGAGGTCGACGAGGGGGTGTCATTCGCAGGCGACGACGGCACGCTGCTGTTGTTTCCGCAGGCGGCGCCGGGGGCCTTGCGCTTCGGCCGTGAAGGCTCGGTGCTGCCGTTGCGGGCGATCACCGACCGCAACGGCACCACATCGAGTTCGTCCGCGACGATGTCTCGGCGCTGAAGGAGATCCGCACTGCGGCGGCTACCGCATCCGGGTCGGGTCCGCCGACGGGCTGATCACCGCGCTGTACCTGCGCGGGGACGATGCCCTACCTGCCACTGATGCGGTAAGGCTTCCGGCACGGCCAACTCGCCGAGTTCTCCCTGCCTTCGACGCAGATGCATCCCTTGACGTGCACGCGGTGAGGGGCTGGCGTCAGGTGTCCGTGCCGACGCGTTCGAAGGCCAGCGTGGGCAGGTCGACCGCGTGCGCACCGCCGTCGGCGACCAGTACCGCGCCGGTGATATACGACGATTCCGGCGAGCCGAGGAACCGGACGACGGAGGCGATCTCGTCCGGTTCGGCCGGGCGTCGGAGCGGGACCTCGGCGGTCGCCTGGCGGTAGCCCTCGTCGCGCCCGCCGGCGAACCCCGCCGCCTCGGCGAACCGCTCCATCGCGCCGTCGGCCATCGGGGTGCGGACCCAGCCGGGGCAGACCGCGTTCGCGCGGACACCGCGGGGCCCGTAGTCCCGGGCGATCGACCGGGCGAGGCCGATCAGCGCGTGTTTCGCGACGGTGTACCCCGCGACGTCGGGCCCCGCGAACAGACCGGCCAACGAGGACACGATCACCACCTGTCCCCCGGCTCCCTCCAGCGCGGGAAGCGCGGCCCGGCAGAACACGAACGCGCTCGTGAGGTTCGAGCGCAGCGCCAGATCCCACTCCTCGTCGTCGGTGTCGGTCACCGACGACAGCCCGTGCCCGCCGGCGTTCGCGACCACGACGTCCAGTCGTCCGAACCGGCCGAGGATCTCCGCGACCGCGTTCTCCGCGTCCGAGGCCACGCTGGCATCGCATGCGATGACGTGCGCGCCGGTTTCCTCCGCCACCGTCTCCAGCGGTTCGCGCCGCCGTCCGAGGACCACCACGTTCGCGCCCTCGGCCGCGTAGCGGCGGGCCACCGCCGCGCCAATGCCGGTACCGCCGCCGGTGACCGCGACGACCCTGCTCTCTGTACTCACCCGGAGTCCTTTCCCTTGTTCTGAGCTGACTGCGTCCATGCCGGAGCCACGTCGAGGAGTCGCGGTCATGCGGACAGGCCCAGCCATTCCCCGGCAGCCAGCACGTGTGCGCGGCATCCGGCGCGGCCCTGGAACTCGTGTTCCGGGCCGGTGACCTCGATGCGGCCGGCGATCTTGCCTGGCTGCATCGCGTCCTAGCGCATCGGGCACCGTGTACCGGACGTCGAGGATCTCCGCCGCCGCGGCAGCCTGCCTCGGGTCCCGTGCGACGGCAGGAACGCCACGTCGAACGGGCTGAACCGGCGCGCGATGAGCCGCCCGCAGCCGCGGAACATCGTGTCGCCGCCGTGGAAAACCGCCGCCCGTCGGCCCGCACCGCCCAGTTCGGCCGCGAATCGCCCAACCCGTCGACAACGGGGACCGCAGTGACCCGGAACGGCACGAAGTCGCGAGCAGACCAGGCGTCCACGACCTCGGCTGCCTGCCGTCGCACCCTCATCCCGCACTCCTTGGCCCCCGGTGGACGCCGCCGACTTTAGCGTACGGCCGTTCACTAAACAATAGCGAACGGCCGTGCGCTATCCCGTCGCAGGTCGCCACGGCGGTCAGCGGTCGAAGCGCCGGACACCAGGGGCCGAGTCCTCGGCCCGCTCGCCGAGGAGCCGGGGGTGAGCAAGTCCGGAGTACACAAGCACTCCGACGCCAAGGAGACGCTGCAGATCTCCACAGTGGACAAAGCGTTCGCGGACTTCTGGCACCGGGTAGCCGAGCCCGCACCGGCCGAGCCGCCAGGCCCGCGGCGTGCGACAACTCCGTGGACTACCTGGAAACGCCCTTGCTGCCCGGCGGCTGTCTGATGACCGCGGCGCTCACCGAATACGACGGCCGTTCTGGCCGGGTCCGCGACGCGGTGGCCGAGGCGTGGTCGCGCCGGCGGGAACAATTGCGGGCAGGCCTGTCCGCGGCAGTGGCTGCCTGGCGGATCCGCCAGGCAGTCGAGCCAGCCGCCAGGCCTTGGGCCGTCTGGCCATTGCCGACCACCGCTTGCTACTGGCCGGAATGCGCGCTGCGGGTGTCCGGCAGAAACTCGGTCAGCGAAGGGGCGTCGGCCGAGCCCGGGTCGGCCGTGAACACCACCGCCCTCAGGTCGCCGTCGGGAATGTGGACGGTGTCGCAGTCCAGTGCGATCTGCCCCAGCTCCTCATGCTGCAGCAGCATCCGGCTGTCGTGCTGCCCGGCGGTGGGCGTGCTCGCCCAGAGCTCGGCGAACACGGTGCTGGCGCGCTGGAGGTCGGCGGTCAAAGACGCCAGGTCTTCGTCCGCGGGGTAGCGGGCCGAGGCCGCGTGCAGCTCGGCCACCAGCAGGCGCCGGAAGCGCGCGTCGTCGCCCGGCGACCGCAGCACCTTGCCGCCCTGGCCGACGAACACCCGCCAGGGGAGGTTGCCCTCGCGCGGGTGGAGCGAGGGCGCGCCGCAGGCCAGCACTTCCCAAGCCCGGTTCCAGCCGACGACCGTCCACGTGGCGTCGAGCACGCACACCGGCGTGCTCTCTATCCGGTCCACGAGCCGGCGCGCGCCGTCACTGAGCTGCCGCGGCACCCGCCCTTCCACCGGCGCGTAACCGGCCAGCGTGCACAGGTGCTCGTACTCCGCCCTGCTCACCCGGAGTGCCCGGGCCAAGGCGTTCAACACGCCGGGCGAGGGATGCCGACGACCCTGCTCCATGCGTTTCAGGTGATCCGTCGACACGCCGGCCAATTCGGCGAGCTCTTCCCGGCGCAGGCCGCCCGTGCGCCTGCGACCGTGACCGACGACGCCCACCTGTTCGGGTCGGGTGCGTTCGCGTCGCTCCCGCAACACCGTTCCCAAAGTGCTCGCGTCCGGCATGACCGAAGAATATCAGCGGCATCCGCCAGGAGGGGACATCCTGGCCCCTGCTGCGGCGGCCGAAACCCGGAAGAATGATCGTCAGGAGGGCGGGGACAGCGCACGCGAATCCGTGTTGACACGCGCCCCTTTCTCGATGTTTCACCGATCGTTTTCTCGATGAAGGAATTTTCATGACTGATGTCAACCGCCTCGCCGACCGGGTCGCTGTCGCCGAGACCGTGGCCCGTTTCGCTTGGTCACAGGATCTCAAGGACTGGGAGGGTCTGCGTGCGATCCTCGCCGACACCGTCACGATGGACGTCTCCGAGCACTTGGGCGCGCCGTCGCAAGAATTGAGTGCCGATGATTTCGTGGCCACCAGCCGGGCGGTGCTGGAAGGGTTCCAGAGTACTCACCATTCGACCTCCAACGTCATCGTCGAGCTTGAGGGCGACCACGCTGCCTACCGGAGTTTCGTGGTGGCCTACCACCACGTTCCCGCCGACGAGGTCGACTGGCTCGTCGTGCGCGCTTTCTGGCACATCGACCTGCGGCGGGTCGATAATGAATGGCGGCTGAGGCGCATCCGCGTCGTGCGGAAAGCCCCATTCGCGGGCAACCTCGAGCTTTACGCGATCGCCAAGGCGTCCGCGGACAAGGCGGTCGAGAAGTGAGTTCATCGACCGACGAAGTGCGCGCCGTTCCGTTTCGAATGGCCGCGGCGATGTCCGATCGCGACGTCGAAAAGCTGGTGGCCAACTACACCGACGACTTCGACTGCGTGATACCGGTGCATCCTGATCGCTCCTTCCGCGGCGCCGACCAGGTTCGCGCGAATTACACGAAGATCTTCGCCCGGTATTCACACGGCCTGGACGCCCGGGTCGTCGACTCCGTGGTGGACGGTGACCAGGTGTGGACGGAGTGGGAGATGATCGGCACGCGGGCCGACGGGGTCGTCGAGACCATCCGCGGCACAGTCATCATCCGGGTCGAGGACGGCCGCGCCGGAGCGGTCCGCTTCTACCTCGATCCGGTCGACGCCCCGGACGCACCGGCACAGCCGAACATCCTCGGCTGAGATCCGGCTCGGCAGATCGCGCGCGGAAACCTGGTCGTGCGTCTCGCCTGAGGGAGGGCGCGGGGCCGGAAGCGGCGGACAAACCCGGCTCCCGCGCGGCGGCGCGCGAACTGGAACCCTTATTCGCATTGACCCCTAGGAGCAGATTTTCATGCACCTCACCGTTCTCGCCGCGTCCGGCCCGACCGGACTCTCCCTCACCCGGCAGGCACTCGAACGCGGCCACATCGTCAGGGCCATCGCCCGCGATCCGGACCGGATCACCGTTCCGGACGCCCCGGGGCTGACCAAGATCGTCGCGGACGTGTTCCACGCTGACGAGATCGACTCGGCGCTCGAAGGCAGTGAACTGGTGCTGTCCGGACTGGGTGTGCCCAAGGGGACGAAGCCGGGCGTGCTGACCGCGGGCGCCCGGTCGGCGGTGGCGTCAGGCGCCCGCGTCATTTGGCTGGGTGCTTACGGCACGGGCCCCTCGGCCGCGGCGGCAAGCGCGCTCAACCGGCTGGTCCTCAAAGGACTCGGAGCGGAGGTCGCCGACAAGATCGAGTCGGACGCCGTGGTCACCGAAGCAGGCGGGACGGTTTTCCACGCCGGACCCCTGTCGAACAAACCGATCAGCCCGGACCGGCGCACCGTCGGGCTCGATGCGTCCCCCAAGAGCATCTTCCGCATCATGGTGAGCCGGGACACTGTTGCCGCCGCGATGCTCGACGAAGCGGAGAACCCGCGGTTCCCCGGCCGGATCGCTGTCCCGCTCATGCGCTGACATGAAGGCCCCATGGGCGGCTCGCCGCGGGATTCGCAGACCCAAGGTGGCGGGGCGGTCACCCGGGGAGGCTGTCCCCGTCGGCGACGAGGTCGCCCCCCTCATCCAACTGCCGTCGCAGTACTAGGGCGTGTGTGACAGAGCGTGGATCCATGCTGTCGGATCGCGCGGGACGAGTACGCCTTGTCGCCGCGTACCGCATCCGGTCTCGTGCGCGGTCGCCTGACGTTACGGCGTGATCAGCGTGACCAGCGGCAGCCGATCCCGTGATCAGGCGGCTCGAACGTCGGATTCGCTCGCCCGGGATCCGGCCCGTGGCTTCGGATCAGGTCCGCTTGCGGCTCGCGATCTTGTCAGAGAGCTGCCGCACGTGGGCGGGGTCCGCGTCCCGGGCAAGGGAGACGTAGTGGTCCTTCACGGCCGGTCGGTAGCGCACGGGCAACGTCTGCCCTGGGGCGAGGCGGGCGAGCTCGGTGATCGTGAGGCCTGCGTCCGCGATACCGCGGAACGAGATCCCGTCGGCGGTCTCCACGTCGAACATCAGGACCACGCGCGGATTGCTGTTGACCTCCCGCCAGTCGACGAGAACGCCGAGCGATTCCCGGCTCAGATCGGGCCTGAGCCGCGCCATCAGATCGTCCAGAATTGTCGAGCTTCTTCTTCCGACCGAACATCCTGGCCCCTCCCTCACACCAGTGCCGCAATCCCGGCCCGGTGAAATCGCCGTCCGCGGTCGCGGACCGGCTCGGCCAGGGACCGAACAAACTGCGCCAACGTCGTCGCGCCGACTCGGATCCGCGCGGTGACAGCAAAGATCGGCCTGATGCCCTCTCCGGGCGACAGATGACGGTTGGCATCGAAACAGGCGAGAGTTAGGACACGGCACCGACTTCCCGCGTTCCGTCGAACGCTGACTAGCGGTTGCGACCGAGAACCTCCGCCCATGCCGATGAGCGGACATCACACGGACAAGCGGAGCGGGACGCACGCAGGCTCGGCGGCGGGGTTCGGCTTACCCCCGCAGGACGTAGGCCTGGTCGGTCGCGTAGATCGCGGCCAGGTTGTCCGCGGTGATGCCGCGACCGGCGAAGCGGGCGATCGCTGTCAGGCCCTTCGCGTTGCGGTGCCGGAAGTCGTCGAAGTCCAGGTCCTCACAGTGCGGCGCGCCGGGGTCATGACCCGGATGGCCCGCGTACAACAACCGCCCGCGCTCGGCGAGGGCGAGTTGGAAGTTGGCGTTGACGTTCCAGTACAGGCTCGCGGCCTTTCCGTTGCGGGACAGCGCGGTCAGCCTGTCACGGTCGGAGCCTTGGAAGCCGTTCTCCTCGACGGCCAGCACCACGTCGTCCACCTCGAGCACGGCCAGCAGCGGCACATACCCTGGGTAGCTGAGCCGTTCCCACGCGGGCCGCTCGACGATCGACGTGATCGACACCGGTGCGGCTGGGTCGCCGCCGAGGGTGCTGACCACCTCCTCCGGCGTGAGACCGCGCACGACGGTGATCGTGGCGGCTTCGCCGAGTGAGCTTTTCTCGATCCACCGGTGCTCGGCGTCGGGTGCGATCACCAGAGGGGGTTCAGGTTCGCCACGCAGCCGATGACCGAGCCGATCCGTCTTCTTGTGCACGACGTCGGGTGCGGCCGGCGCCTGCCACATGACCAGGTGATAAGAGTCCTCGGCATCGTCGCGGCCGGTCGCCTGCACGCGGACTCGATAGTCGCCCGGCCACGGCGGCGTTTCCCAACACCGGCGGCCGTATCCGGATGCGTTCCCGGACAAGACCGCACCGCCCTCCGACGCGGTCCAACTGATCTCGACGACCTCGTCCCAGCCGGTGAGGTCGAGTTCCTCGGGCGGTCCGGTCAGCACGTGCATCGATATCGGCACGTGGCCGTCGGCCACGCCCGTCCGGATCACCACGCCGTCTTCCACGGCGGCGACCAGGCCGTTGCCGGAGAAATCGGCGTTCGCGGGAACCGAACCTTCGGTGATCCAGAACCGGTGGTCCGTGACCGCGGCCGACGTCGAGGAAGACTGCGGCAGCAGGTATTCAGCGCGCCGCTTGGCCAGCACGGCCGCCGCGTAACCACGCGGCTTGGGCACCGTCGGCAACACGATCGCCGCAGCACCCAGCGCCACACCGACGATCGCGGGCGTTGCACCGGCCACCGCAGTGCCCAACGAGCGCAGCACCGCGGTCGACACGATCACGGCCAGAGCGAAATGCGCGGCACCGTGCTGCGCGGCGATCTCCGCTTCATCACCGGCCGCATCCGGCACAGCCGCCTTGTCCCGCAACGCTTCGAACAGCTCCACCACGCGGTCAGCCGCACCGGGGTGTACCTGTTCGACAATGGCCACAGCCTGCTTCGCGGCGCACTGCTCATCGCCCATCCACACTGTGACGTACCGCGTGACGGTCGACTGAGCCAGTCCGGACACAAGATCGTGCGGGATGTCCACGGCCAACCGGTCGACAGTCAGTTCCAGCGCACCCAGCAGCCGTTCAGAAAGCACGTCGCCGACCTCGTCCAGCGCCGCTTGGACCCTCGTCCCGTGCCGCGAATACCCCTTCGGCTCCCACCGGCCTAGACGACCAGCGGGCTCTTTGGGCACGCGCGCGACGATGTCCGGCAGCACAGCCGACACGACCGGCTCGAAATTCTCGATCCCCATCACACGATAATGCCAGCGCGTCGAACCCGTCCCCCCGCGTCGCCTTCCGGTTGCGACATCGGCAAGCGGTGCTCGACGGCTCGACGCGGGGACCTGCCGCGCGACTGATATTGCTCGTCAGCAGATGGCCGATCACCGTCGTCCCTTGAAGTGAGACGAGGACCCGGTCAGCCGCGAGGCAGAAGCCGAGCTTCTCCCAAGAGTCTTCGGCCAGCTCGAACAACGGCCTCAGTTTCTTCTGCGGACAGGGATGGACTTCCACTCGCACGACAGCATTCATGCATCGTGGTCCTGCCGGGCGGCTGACTGGTGCGGCGAGGGCGCGCCGGGCTGGGACGAACCGATCGCCGCGGGCTGCGTCATCTGCGTGGACTGAGCTGCGCGGTGCCCACTAGGGAGCGGCCAGAGCCGCTTCAGCGCTGCACGGAAGCTCCATCCGCTGATCCCGGGCGCTGAGCGACCACACCCGCACCCCGCCGCCGGCCCGGCGGCCCATCATGCAGTCCGTGTCCTCGACGCCCGTCCGGGCGAACAGGGCCACGCCGACGTCGGATCCCCGAACCTGGACGAAGACCTCCGGCGGGATCCCGGTCAGGCGGGTCTCGGGATCCACCGGAGGCGCGGGCATCCCGGAGGCCAGCGCCGCACGGACCTCCTGCGGACTGGCCGTGGCCGGCAGGCGCCCCAGGACGGCCTCGAGCGCCGGGGCGAATCCGGGCGGGATGTCCCGCCTCGGCAACGGCGGCGGGGTGATCGCGGCGGCATTCGCCGGGCAGGTGATCCGCGATGGTCCCGACGACGTCCCGTAGTAGTCGAACTCGACGCGGTAGCAGGCGTCGAAGGTACCCGAGCCGAGGTTCCAGCCCGTGTCCGACCTCTCGTGGTGGATCCGCCAGACCAGCCGGGCCATCGGATCCCGGGGGCCGTCGTGCGGCAGATCCGTGGCCTCCAGGACGCCGAAGCCGTTGCTGCGCCCCAGCGGCGTGGCAAGCGCGGCACGGGCGAACCCGGCGGCGTCCGCCTGGCGCGGATAGGCAATCGCGTCGGCGAGCGTGTCCGACTGCCGGTCCGTCTCGGCGTCGCCCGCGGCCGAGGGTACGAGCCAGAAGGCCCCGACCAAGGCCACGCAGCCGAGCAGCACAATACCGTGCGAAACCTTCACAGCGCCCAGGCTATCGGCGCACGATCGCCGGTGCCTGAGTAGTTTTCCCCGTTTCCGGAAGCGGCTACGGCAATACCTGGTCCCCGAGTCGGAGGCTTCGTGGAGTGTCCGGTCGAACCTGGGCAAGCACGCTGGCAGCCTGAGCGCCGCGAACCGCACTCGCATGTCTCTCGGAGCCAAGGTTTTCGATTCGCGCACGGCTGATCCGCCTACATCGCCGAACGAGTCACCGATCCTCACAGCCAACCCGAACAGAGGAATATCTGATTTGGCTCACGATTACGGCATCTGGCTAGGAGCGCGAAGCTGATCAACGGTTTCATTGATCATCTGGTGCTGACGTGCGCACTAATTCTGGCGGCAGCTCGGTAGCCGTGCGCCCCCTATCCGGACGCGCCTGATGGTCGCATCTCAGCCGACGCGGGCGAGATCTCCGGACATCGGCGCCGCGCCGCCCCCGCGCGTGAACCGGACCGAGTCGACGCCCAGCCACTGCACCTCGGCGGTGAACTGCCCCCCGCAATGGCCCGTAATCCACCTCCGGTCGAGGGACAGCGTCAACGTCGTGCCAGTGACCGTGCCGGACACGTCGGACGTGCAGCCGCTCGCTTTGCTGACAAACTGTCCGGCCACTTGTCGCGGACCGGCGGACCGCAAATCCAGTTCGACTTGGCTGGACCCGTAGCCAGGGCCGGAGAGCACCCCCTGCCACTGCCCCTGGAAGCCGCTCGTCGCGACACCGCCGGTGTCCGCCGGCTGGTTCGATGAATGACTCGAACTGGTCCACGCCACCGTCACGATCGCGCAGGCGACCGTCGTGATTCCTGCGGTCAACCAGTAGAACCGCACCGGATGTCTGTGTGGGAGTTCGACGATGTCAGAGTGCTTTTCCGCAGGCGCCGCGCCCTGGCTCTGTGCCATACCCTCGCTCCGTCGTCATCGAAGACCAGGCCCTTCCGTCCTTCGGGCGATCAGTTGCGAGTATAGACGTGATCACTCAGAGTGTCCGGCGTTCTCGTCAACCCCCGGCGCCCGCATCCCCGAGGAGCCCGATGTCGTGGCCGCCCAGCCTCGTCAGTACCTCGAACCGGTCTCCATGCCCGGCACCTGCACCAGCCACCGCAAAGCCGGCTTCATCGATCAGTCGCACGCACGCGATTCCGTGTTTCTGCGCGTATTGCAAAGCGCTGAGCAGAGGGGCGCTTCGAGCTGTCACTACGGCTATGCCAGGGAAGTGCCGCGAGACGCTCGCACCTCAGCGAGCCACCAACCGAGTAACGCCCTATTCGCATCCATGGTTTGGGACGAACACCTTTGACCCCAAGGAGCCACCACGCTTCGAAGGATCCGGAGAAGACCAGCCACTCGCCGGGCACGCGGGCCGGGCACGCTCTTCGACCAGCTGATCGAAGGGGTCAGCGGGCAAGCCACGGAGCGAGCAGCTTCTCCAGATCAGCATCCGACAACGCCCGCGGACCACCGTGGAACTCGTGCCAGCGCGACGCGTCTCGGGCAGCCGTGTAGTCGACCTCGAACGCCCGCATCAGCACGTACATGAACGTCACCGAACTGAACCGCTCACCCAGCAGCGTCCGCGCCTCGCGAGCCACCTCGGTCGCGCCACGACCCACCACATCGGCGAGCCGCAGCTCCTCCGCAGCCGGTTCCAGCAGGCTGGGGGCATACATCACGACAGACACTCCATCATCGAAACCAACAACTCAACCTTCGGCGGCGAGCTGTCCGCAGGCCGCCGCGATGTCCTGCCCACGCGTGTCGCGCACCGTGCACGCCACCCCGCCAGCGTTCACCAGCCGCACGAACTCCCGCTCCACCGGCTTCGGCGACGCGTCCCACTTCGAACCCGGCGTCGGGTTCAACGGGATCACGTTCACATGCACCAACTGACCCAAGTGCTTCCGCAACCGCTTCGCCAACAACTCCGCCCGCCACGGCTGATCATTGATATCGCGAATCAACGCATACTCGATCGAGACGCGACGGCCGGAAGTGTCCGCGTAATACCGGGCAGCAGACAGCACCTCGTCCACCGACCACCGGTTGTTCACCGGCACCAACGTGTCCCGCAGCTCGTCGTCCGGAGTGTGCAGCGACACCGCCAGCCGCACCTGCATCTTCTCGTCCGCCAACTTCCGAATCGCCGGAGCCAAACCCACCGTCGACACCGTCACCGAACGCTGACCGATGCCGAGACCACCCGGCGCGGGGTCGGTGATCCGACGCACCGCAGCCACCACGCGCTTGTAGTTCGCCAGCGGCTCACCCATGCCCATGAAGACGATGTTCGACAGCCGTCCCGGACCACCGGGCATCGAGCCGTCTCGCATGACCGCTGCGGCGTCGCGGACCTGGTCCACGATCTCCGCCGTCGAGAGGTTGCGGTCCAGGCCGCCCTGGCCGGTCGCGCAGAACGGGCACGCCATGCCGCAGCCGGCCTGGCTCGAGATGCACAGCGTCGCGCGGTCGGGGTAGCGCATGAGCACGCTCTCCAGCAGCGTCCCGTCGTGCGCGCGCCACAGGGTCTTGCGGGTCGCGCCGCCGTCCGCGGCCAGTGCGCGCACCTCGGTGAGCAGCGGCGGCATCAGGTCGGCCACGAGCTTGTCGCGCGAGGCGGCCGGGATGTCGGTCATCTCCGCCGGGTCGACGGTGAGCCGCGAAAAATAGTGGTTCGACAACTGCTTGGCGCGGAACGCCTTCTCCCCCAGTTCGACCACGGCCTCGGCTCGCTCGGCCACCGTGAGGTCGGCGAGATGGCGCGGCGGCAGGCCGCGCTTGGGCGCGTCGAAAACAAGAGGGAGGGCAGTCATGACCGATCAAGTGTCTCATACGCGTGAAACCCGCGCTCCTCCCCCTCGCCGCGCGACGGGCGAAGCGGGTCAGCGTCGGGCGCCGGCGCGGTACGGCGACCGACGAACGACGGCGCCGGATCAACGGAAAAACACCCTACGAAGGTCGGATTGCCGAATGCTTTCCGAGATGAATTCCCCTATAATCGACGGCAGCCGCCTTTCGCGGGGCGCAAACAAAATCCACCGGCGTAGAAATACCCGCGGCCAATCGGCGGCGGAATACCGCCGTTAGTCGGTAGTCGCCGCGTTCCTCGCGCGCGTACCGTTCTGTGCGTCTCACCCTTCCCCACCGGTCCGGTAATTCCCCGGCCCGGCCGGTCTTCCCCTTTGGAGGATCCCGTGAAAGTGCCTTCTTCGATTCTGCGCGGAATCGCGGTGGCCGCGACCGTCGCCTCGGCCGCGCTCGCCGTTCCCGCCGCGGCGGACGCGGGCGAAACGAACATCTCGATGCAGGCCCAGCAGAAAGACCAGTGGTGCTGGGACGCCAGCGGCAACACGATCGCCTCGTTCTGGGGCTATTCCCTGACCCAGACCCGGTTCTGCCAGATCGCGCACGACGAGTCCGGCAGCGACTGCGCCAACAACCAGGGCTACCTCAGCGACCAGCAGAGAGTTTTCAGCTACCTCGGGTTCCGCAACGTCGGCTCCTACAATTCCAACGGCTACCGGCTCTCCTTCTCCGGCATCAAGAACCAGATCGACGCCGGGCAGCCGATCGGCACCCGGATCGGCTGGACCTCCGGCGGCGGCCACATGCACGTCCTCTACGGCTATGACGACTCGAACGGCAGCAACATCGTCGAATACGGCGATCCGTGGCCGTCGAACAACCGCTACAACTCGATGAACTACAGCTCCTACGTGTCCAACAACCAATTCGACTGGACCCACACCGTCTACGGAATGGTGGGCTGAGACGATGCTGCGAACCATCCTCCGCACCACAGTCCTTTCCGGAGCCGTCGCCGCCGCCGTCTTCGCCGCGAACCCCGCGTTCGCCGCGGAGTCGCCGACCGGCCCGTCCCCTTCGGACACCGCCTCGATCTCCGGGCTGCTCGCCAGCCCCGGCACCGCCGCCCGCCTCGCGCACACCAAGTTCCCCGGCGCGGCGCCGGCGGCAGCGCACGCCAGCCGTGCCGCCGCCGATGCCCAGACCCAGATCCCGGTCTACGAACCGACCGCGGCCTTCATCAACGGCGAGTCCGACGTCCCCGCCGCGCTCGCCTACGTCGCGTCTCCGGCCCGCCTCGCCGACGGCCGGGAAGCGACCGTCTGGGCACAGCCGAGCAAGGCAGGCTGGCAGGTCATCAACGTCGCCTCCGGCAACGACGAGCAGGCCCACGCGGCTGTCGCGCACGGCGGCTACCTGCTGCACGAACCGCAGGTCAACGCCTGGTACTCGGTCAACGGCGACACCGTGACCGTCCTCGACGGCGCCGTCTCCGGCGTCCCGGCGGGCACCCGGGTCACCCTGGCGGCCTACCGGGCCGAGCTGCAGAAACGCTACGGCGACAAGCTGCCCGGCTCGACCTACGACAAGACCGGCGCGGGCGGCGGCTACGCCGTTCCCGCCCCGAACACCGGCTCGGACGGCAGCCCGGCCATCGCGCTCGCCATCGGCGGGGCGGCCGTGGCAGCCGCGGGCGGCGCGTTCTTCCTGCGCCGCCGTTCCCAACACGGCAAGTGATCACCCCGGCAGGGGCGCGGCCGTCGCGCCCCTGCCGCGATCAGTCGCCATCGAGAGCCGCGGCATTGATCTGAAACGCAGCCCCAGCAGCGAAAACCCTGGCGGTCCTGCCCAAGCCCTAAGCTTGCGTCACCGCCGCCGGAAGCTCGACCGGCTGCCGCAACGCGTCCAGCACCGCGTTCACCGCCGCCCGGCGCGGCGAACCTCGGCGGGTGACCGCGACGATCGTGCGCGTCACCGGCGTCGCCAGCGGTTTCGTCGCGACCCGGTACCGCGGATCCACCGCCAGCCCGGGCAGCAGCGCGATCGACAGCCCGGCCTCGACGTGCTGCAGCGTCATCAGGTAATTGCTGAACCGGCACACCACGCGCGGCTCGAACCCCGATTCGCGACACAGCCGCAGCGTCAGGTTCGCCATGTAGGACGGGGGAATGTCGAGCGCCCACGGTTCGCCCGCGTAGTCCGCGAGCACCGCGGGACCGGTCGGCTCCGGCCGGTCGAGCGCGGTGACCAGGACGATCGGGTCGGTCGCCAGCCGGATGATCTCCAGGTCGGGACCGAGCGGCAGGTCGGCGAAATCGGTGGTGGTGATGACGACGTCGCTGTCCCCGGCCCGGAGCGCGGGCACGCTCTCGTGCGGTTCCCGTTCCGCCACTTCGGTTTCCAGCCGCGGATAGGTCTGCGCGAGCCGGGTCGCGGCGGGCACGGCGAAGGTGTGGATCGCGCTCTGGAACGCGCCGATCCGCACCAGCCCGGCCGGTTCGTCGCCGCGCAGTTCGGCCTCGACCGCGTCGAGGTGGTCGAGGATCGCGCGCGCCTGCCGGGCCAGTTTCTCCCCGGCAGGCGTCAGCCGGACGCGACGTCCGGTGCGTTCCAGCAGCCGGGTGCGGGTCTCGGTCTCGAGCAACGCGAGCTGATGCGACACCGTGGAGGCGCTGAGGTTCACGTCCTGCGCGACCGCGCGAACTGTGCCGAGCACGGCAAGGCGACTCAGGAGCCGCAGCCGCCACGGGTTCAACATGGCCCCATCGTTGTTCGATGCCATCGCACAGGCAAGCGCAAACTGTGAGATGGACGCGGCGCTCGACCCGGCTCTACCGTCGAAGCCATGGCCACCGACACCTTCTGGTCCGACGTCGACCGGCACCTCGTCCGCTACGCCGGCCCCGGCTCGTTCACCGGCGAGATCATCGACCGCGCCGAGGGCAGCTTCGTCTTCACCGAGGACGGACGGCGGATCCTCGACTTCACGTCCGGGCAGATGAGCGCGATCCTCGGGCACGCGCATCCGGAGATCGTCGAGACCGTCCGGAAGCAGGCCGCGAAGCTCGACCACCTGTTCAGCGGGATGCTGAGCCGTCCGGTGGTCGACCTCGCGCGGCGGCTCGCCGAGACGTTGCCGGACCCGCTGGAGAAGGCGCTGCTGCTCACCACCGGCGCCGAGTCCAACGAGGCCGCGCTGCGGATGGCCAAGCTGGTGACCGGCAAGCACGAGATCGTCTCGTTCGCCCGGTCCTGGCACGGGATGACGCAGGCCGCGGCGAGCGCGACCTACAGCGCGGGCCGGAAGGGCTACGGCCCCGGCGCACCCGGCAACTTCGCCATCCCGGTGCCCGGCGCGGACTGGGAGCACCAGCTGGACATGGCGTTCGAACTGATCGACGCGCAGTCGGTCGGCAGTCTCGCCGCGTGCCTGGTGGAGCCGATCCTCAGCTCCGGCGGCATCCTCGTGCCACCGCCCGGGTATTTCCAGGCACTGCAACGGAAATGCCGGGAACGCGGCATGCTGCTGATCCTCGACGAAGCACAGACGGGCTTGTGCCGCACCGGAACCTGGTACGCCTTCGAGCACGACGGCGTCGTCCCGGACATCCTCACGGTGTCCAAAACGCTCGGTGCCGGACTGCCGCTCGCCGCCGTGCTGACGAGCGCGGAAATCGAGCAGGAAGCCCACGAACGCGGGTATTTGTTCTTCACCACGCACGTCTCGGACCCGCTTCCCGCCGCGGTCGGCAACACGGTGCTGGACGTCCTGATCCGCGACCGCCTCGACGAACGCGCCCGCCGTCTCGGCGACCGGCTGCGCACCGGCCTGGACGAAATCGCGGCGCGGCACGAGTCGGTCGGCGAGATCCGCGGCCGGGGATTGCTCGCCGGACTGGAACTGAGCGGCGGCGGCCCGGACGCGGACAAGCTCGGCGCCCGCGTGACGCAGCGATGCCTCGAACTCGGGCTGCACATGAACATCGTGCAGCTGCCCGGGATGGGCGGGGTGTTCCGGATCGCGCCGCCGCTGACCGCCTCCGACAGCGAGATCGACCTCGGACTGTCGATTCTGGACGAAGCGATCGGGGACGTCTCGTAGCTCAGCGCGGAATGCGGCCCGCGATGGCGGTCGCCGCCTTCTTCGCGATGTCGCAGGTGTCCGAGCCCTTGTCCTTCACGGCGACGGTCACCAGCTCGTTGGTCGTCACGGCGAGGAGGACGGCGCAGCTTTTCTGCCAAGACTCGCGGGTGTCCACGGTGCCCGCCTTGTACCCGGCGATGTCGGAGATCGGCTTGACCATCGAGCCCTCGAACTGGACGGCATAGCCGTCGGCATCGACCTCCGCGATGGTGACGGAGTAGTCGCTGCCCTCGCACCGGCGGCCGTCGGCCTTGGGCGCGGTGCTGCTGTCCTGGCTGAGTTCGGGCACGTCAGCGGGCTTGAGCAGGCTGCACGGATCGGTGTTCGCGAGCGGGGTGCCAGTCTTGCCGTCCGGTGCGGCGCTGCTTTCAGCGGTCACGACGTTCTTGTCTCCTGCCTCGGTGCTGCTGCCGCAGGCCGCCAGCCCCAGCACACCGGCCAGTACCGCAGCCGTCGTCGTCACCATACGTCGCATCGCATCCCCCACGGGTTCGGTCTGAGCCGGGACAGTACTGAAGAACCTTCTTCGCGGCACCTTGGACGACCGTGCCCGGCGTCCGGTTCCCCCTACTCGTCCCGGTTCAGGGGTGGGTCCCGCCGATCGCCGCGATTAGCGTGCGCCTTGTCGTCGCTGATGCCCGGGGGTGGGAAATGCGGTCCAAAGCTACCGTCCTGATACTCGTTCTGACGCTGCTCGGCACCGCACCAGCCGCACCCGCCAACGCCGCCAGCACAGTCGCCCTCGACGGCCTTTCCCGCCCGGTCGACCTGCTCGTCGACAAGTGGGGCGTCCCGCACATCTACGCGGCCAACACCTCAGACCTGTTCTACGCACAGGGATTCACCGTCGCCCGCGACCGGCTCTTCCAGCTCGACACCTGGCGCCGCCGCGGACTCGGGTTGCTCAGCGAAGTCCTCGGCGAGTCCTATGTGGACCAGGACCGCGCCGCCCGGCTGTTCCTCTACCGCGGCGACATGAAGAAGGAATGGGCCGCCTACGGTCCCGAAGCCAAGCTCGCCGCCACCCGGTTCGCCGAGGGGATCAACTCCTACGTCGACTGGCTCGCCAAACATCCCGAAGCGGCCCCGCCGGAGTTCGGCAAGCTCGGCTACCGACCGTCGCACTGGCAGCCCGAGGACGTCGTCCGCATCCGGACGCACGCGATCGGCGAGAACCTGATGTGGGAGGTCGCCCGCGCGCAGATGGTGTGCCAGGCCGGGCCGAACGCGAGCAAGTACCTCCGCGGCCTGCACCCCGACCACGAGGCCGCGGTGCCGGAAGGTCTCGATCCGTGTTCAGTCCCCGGCGACGTGCTTTCCGTGTACAACAAGGCAACCGCGGCCGTCACGTTCCCGAAGGGCGTCGCCGGGCCGAAGGACATCGCCGACGCCACCAGCGGCAGCAACTCGTGGGCGATCGGCCCGAACCGCACCGCCACCGGACGGCCGATCCTCGCCAACGACCCGCACCGCGGCGCCGACGCCTTGCCGTCCGGTCGTTATGTCGCCCAGCTTTCCGCGCCCGGCCTGAACCTCGCCGGGGCCGGCGAGCCGTGGAACCCGGGCATCGCCATCGGCCACAACGATTCCGTCGCGTTCGGGCTGACGAACCTGCCGGTCGACCAGACCGACCTCTACGTCTACGAACTCGACCCCGCCGACCACAGCCGGTACCGCTACCGCGGCGGCTGGGAGCCGATCACCAAGGTCACCGAAACCATCCCGGTGCTGGGCGGCCAGCCGGTCACCCGCGAACTGTCCTTCACCCGGCACGGCCCGATCGTGAAGGTCGACGAAGCGGCGAACCGGGCGTTCGCCGTCCGCACCGCGTGGACCGAACCCGGCAGCGCCGCCTACCTCGGCAGCCTGAACTACCAGCGCGCCCGCAACTTCACCGAGTTCACCGCCGGAATGCGCAAGTGGGGCGCGCCCGGATCGAACCTCGTCTACGCCGACGTCCACGGCGACATCGGCTACGTCCCCGGCGCGCTGACCCCGCGCCGCATCGGGACCGGATACGACGGTCTGCTGCCCGTCCCCGGAGACGGCCGCTACGAATGGAGCGGCTTCTACCCCAACTCCGAACTCCCGTGGCAGCACAACCCGCCGGCGGGTTTCTTCGCCTCCGCCAACGACTACAACCTTCCGCCCGGCTTCCCGGTGGTGTCCAACTACGAATGGCAGCTGCCGTACCGCAAGGAGCGGATCGACGAGCTGATCAAGTCCACGCCGCGCGCCCGCGTCGCCGATTCGCTCGCCATCCAGCGCGACGAAAAGTCCTTGCTCGCCACCCGGCTCACCCCCTTCGTGCGGAACCTGTCGTCCACCGATCCGGACACCGCGAAGGCACTCGAGCTCCTGCGCGGTTTCGACGGCGTCGCCTCGGTGGATTCCGCCCCGGCCGCGCTGTACGAAACCTGGCTGCTGAAGTACCTCCACGGCGGCTGGGCGCACACGATGCTCCCGCAAGCCGCCGCGGACGTCCTGTCCCGCACCATCAATCCGGACTTCAGCCTCGTCCTCGCGTCCTTCGCCGACCCCGACGCGTGGTTCGGCCCGGGCGGCGCGGCCAAGCGCGACAAGCTGATCCTGGACACGCTCCCGCTCGCGTTCCGCGACGTCGCCGGAAAGCTCGGCGGCGACCCGGCGAAGTGGCGCTGGGGCTCGCTGCAGTACCAGGAGTTCGCGCACCCGGCGGGCGGCCCGAATGTCGGCCCCACCCCGGTCGGCGGCGACTACCAGACCGTCCACCCGTCGTTCTTCCACCCGCTCACCTACCAGCAGATCATCGGCGCGACCTTCAAGATGGCGCTCGACGTCGGCGACTGGGACGCGTCGCGGGCGATCAACGCGCCCGGCCAGTCCGGCGATCCGCGCAGCCCGCACTACCGGGACCTGAACGACCTGTGGGCGTCCGGCGGCTCGTTCCCCCTGCTCTCGAGCCGCGCGGCGGTCGAACGGAACCTCGACACCCGGATCCGGCTGGTCCCGAGGTTCACTTCGGGAAGCTAGCCCGCAGCCGGGCGAGCGGGACCGCCGCGCAGGCCAGCAGCACGGCGCAGGCCGTCTGCAGCAGCAGGAACCAGAACGGGCACGCGCCCGGAATCAGGTCGACGCCGACGAGAGCGACCGGTGCGACGATCGAGACGAGACGCGCCCGCTGATAAGCCCGGTTCGACCCCTTCGCCGCGAGCGAGACCAGCCAGTACACGATCACGGCGCTGACCGGCACCAGAGCGGACCGCGTCCACATGAAGCTGGTCGCCGTGCCGGAGGAGGCCGCCAGGGCGACGATCGTCCCGAAGACGGCGACGCCCGCCGCTCCGTAAGCGACGACGAACCCCTTAACGAGGCCGAACGGACGCTGGGCGGCGGTGGCGGCGGGGCGTTCGATGGTCTGCATTGCTGTTCTCCCTTGTGGTTTCCCGTTGTGCCAGCAACGCTAGAAAGCCGGGGCCCGGCCCGGTATGGGTCTGGCCGCACAAGGGGGTGGGCCTGGACCCACTCCTGTCCCGCGGCGGCGGGAATCCGGCGTTTCGTGGTGCACAGTGGACCGCGGAACACCGGACGGACAGGGGGAAGAAACGATGCGGCTACTACGGTCTTGGTTGCGCGGTTGCGGGGTGGGTTTTGTCCGAGCTGCCCAGGCGGCGGGCGTGGCCCTGCTGGTCCCGGTGGTGTGGGCGGCCGCGGCCGGCCTGTGGCAGTTGTGGGGCGGCACCGCGTGGTCGTGGATCGCGCCGTTCATCTGGGCGGCGATCGGGACGCTGCTGCTGGCGAAGCCGGTCTGCCGGATGACCCGGACCATGGTCGCGAACTGGACCGGGATCGTGCTCCCGCCCGGATACCGCGAGCCGCCGCCGATCACCCAGCTGTCGACCGGATTCTGGTGGAACGGCCACTCCTACTCCCGCACCCGCGAAGACGCCCGGCGCGAGCAGCGGATGAAGAACTGGCGCTACGACCCGGCGACCTGGCGGGACCTGCGGTTCGTCCTCCTCGCGCCGGTCTCGTTCGGCCTGGTCGCGCTCGTGCCGCTGCTCGGCGTCGTCGCGGCGGTCCTGGCGCTGACGGCTCTCCCCGCCGGATACCTGGCCGGTCTGCTGGTCACGGCCGCGACCGCGCCGTACGCGTGGCGAAGCGTCATCCCGGTCGCCACGCGCTTCCTGGGCGCGTCCGCCACGATGGAGCTGGCCGACCGGGTCGACACGCTGACTGCCCTGCGCGCGGACACGACCATCGCGCAGGCCGCGGAAATCCGCCGCATCGAACGGGATCTGCACGACGGCGCGCAAGCCAGGCTGGTCGCGCTCGGCCTCGCGCTGGCGACCGCGGAGAAGCTGATGGAGACCAATCCCGAGCAGGCCAAGGAGTTGCTGCGCGATGCCCGGGCCGGCGCGGCCACGTCGCTCACGGAACTGCGCGAACTGGTCCGCGGCATCAGCCCGCCGGTGCTGAACGAACGCGGCCTCGCCGACGCTGTCCGCGCGATGGCGATGGACATGCCGGTGGACGTGACCGTCGAGACCGACCTGCCGCAGCCGCTCGATCCGCCGATCGAATCCGCGCTGTACTTCGGGATCGCCGAACTGCTCGCCAACGCGGTGAAGCATTCGCACGCGTCCCACGTCCGGATTTCCCTGCTGCAGGAGGGAAATCAGCTGTGCGCCGAGGTCGAGGACGATGGCCGCGGCGGGGCCGAGATCCACCCGGACGGCGGGCTCGGCGGGCTGCGCCGCCGTCTCGCGGTCTTCGACGGCACGCTGGAAGTCACCAGCCCGGAAGGCGGGCCGACCCGAGCGTGGATGATGGTGCCATGCGCATCGTCGTAGCCGAGGACCTCTACCTGCTGCGGGACGGATTGGTCCGGCTCTTGCAGGCCTACGGCCACGAGGTGGTGGCGACCGCGACGACCGGTCCGGAAACCGTCGCCGTACTGCGGGAACACCGGCCGGACGTCGCCGTGGTCGACGTCCGGATGCCGCCGACGCAAACCGACGAGGGCCTGCGCGCGGTCCTCGCCGCGCGGCGCGAGACGCCCGGGTTGCCGGTGCTGATCCTGTCGCAGCACGTCGAACAGCTCTACGCCCGCGAACTCTTGGTCGACGGGGCGAGCGGCGTCGGATATCTGTTGAAGGACAGCGTTTTCGAGGCTGAGCAGTTCATCGACGCCCTGGAACGCGTCGCAGCTGGCGGCACCGCGATGGATCCGGCGGTGATCTCGAAACTGCTCACGAGCGGATCGCCGGACCAACGGCTCGGCACGCTGACCGACCGCGAGCGTTCGGTGCTGGAGCTGATGGCGGAAGGCCTGTCGAACACCGCGATCGCCGGGCGGCTGTTCCTGAGCGAAAGCGCGATCAGCAAGTACACGACGTCGCTGTTCGGCAAACTCGGCATCACCGACGACGAAACCGGCAACCGGCGCGTCCTGGCGGTGCTGACCTACCTCAACTCGTGAGTGCCTAGGCCGGTTCTGACCGGCCTAGGCACTCACGAGAGCGTCAGCCGACCAGATTGTCGAAGCGCCGCAACGTTTCCTCAGCGCCCAGCGCCTGCGTGATCGAGTGCAGATCCGGGCTCCGAGTCGACCCCGTGATCGCGATCCGGATGATCTGCGACGCCTCGCGGATCGAGCCCGGGTACGCGTCCGGATCCTTCTTGAGTTCCTTGGCGTTCTTGGCGAAGCCGTGCTTGGCCGCGACGTCGCGGATCTGCTGGAACCACTCCTGACCGTCGTCAAGCTGCTGATAAGCCGACACAAAGTCCGACGCCACCGCACGCACGACATCCGCCGGAACGCCCAGCGCCGCGATCCGCTCGTCCTCGGGGCCGGTCGCCGCCTGGTGCAGCTGCGGGAAGAAGAACCCGTAGACGGCGCGGAATTCGCTCCACTTCTTCAGGTCCTTGCGCGGGTTCTCGACGCCCTCGCGCTCCACCGCCAGCGCGCGCAGCGCCAGCTCCCGCGAAGACTCCAGGACCGCCTTCAGCTCCGGGTCGAACCGCTCGGCCCACTCCAGCACCGACGCGAGGATCTCCTCGCCGGACAGCGTCGCGACGTAGTCGGCCGCGAGGTCGTCCAGCTTCACCAGGTCCACCAGCGGACCGGCGACGCCGCACTCGTCGAGATTGATCGGCGCGTCGAGCGCTTCGGCGAGCGGCATCTCGGCGAGCCGTCCGTTCGCCAGGCCGCGCAGGTAGTACAGCACCGCCGGGACCGGGTAGCCGGCTTCGAGGTAGAAGTCGACGGAGGCTTCCGGGTCCTTGCGCTTGGACAGCTTCCGCTTGCTGCCGCCCTCCTGCTTCATCAGCGGCGCGATGTGCGCGTACTGGATCGGCTCGAAGCCGAGCGCTTCGAAGAGCTGCTGGTGCGTCGGCACCGACGAGATCCACTCGTCGCCGCGGATCACCAGGTTCACGCGCATCAGGTGGTCGTCGACCGCGTGCGCGAAGTGGTAGGTCGGCAGCCGCGGGCTCTGGTCGGAGCTCTTGAGGATCACCACGTCGTTGCGGTTGGCCTCGGCCTCGATGGTGCCGCGGATCGCGTCGGTGAAGCGCACGCGCTGCCCGGTGTCGTCGGGCGCGCGGAAGCGGACCACCCACGGCTCGCCAGCGTCGAGCTTCGCCTGCACGTCGGCCGCGTCGGCGTCGCGCCAGATCGCCCACGAGCCGTAGTAGCCCGTCGGGAGCTTCGTCGCCTGCTGCCGCGCGGTGATGGACGCCAGTTCGTCCTTCGTCGCGAAGTCGATGTACGCGCGGCCTTCGCGCAGAAGGTGCCGTACGTAGGTGAGGTAGATCTGCTCGCGCTCAGACTGCCGGTACGGGCTGTACTCGCCGCCGCGCACCGCGTCCTCGTCGGCCTGCAGCCCGAAGTACGCGAAGCCGCGTTCGAACTGCTCCAGCGCGCCCTCGACCTCGCGCGACTGGTCGGTGTCCTCGACGCGCACCAGGTAGCGGCCCTCGGAACGACGCGCGACGTCCTGGTCGATCGTCGCGACGTAGATGCCGCCGATGTGCACGAAGCCGGTCGGCGACGGGCCGAACCGGGTCACCTTCGCGCCGTCGGGCAACTGCCGGGCCGGATAGCGCTGTTCCCAGTGCTCAGGCTCGGGCAGATCCGCGGGGAACAGGGCGTCGATGACCGCACGGTCCAGCATCGGAGGTCGGGTCTCCCAGGTCGTTCGGGTGTTTTCGCTAGCGCTTCGAGTATCGCCGACCGCCGTCTCCGCCGGTCGCTCAGGTCCCCGGGTTGTCGGTACGGTTGCCAACCGACCGTTTCCGATATATCGTGAACGTGTCGCAACAGTTCGAGAAAGGACATCAAGACCATGAACCGACGACGACACCCGTTCCCCGGCGGACGCTCCTTCCCCGGCGGACATCACGAACACGGAGAACACGAAGAGCACGGACGGTCCTCGTTCGGCCCCTGGGGCCGGGAATTCGGCGAGTTCGCGTTCGGGCCCGGCGGGCGCGGACGACGCGGCCACGGTCCGGGCGGCGGACGCCGGGGCTCCCGGCGCGGCCGGCGCGGCGACGTGCGAGCGGCGATCCTCACCCTGCTCGCGGAACAGCCGCGGCACGGGTACGAGATCATCCGCGAGATCGGCGAGCGCAGCGGCGGGCTCTGGAAGCCCAGCCCCGGCTCGATCTACCCGACCCTGCAGATGCTGGCCGACGAAGGCCTGGTCGTGAGCCGCGACGAGAGCGGAAAGAAGCTCTTCGAACTCACCGACGAGGGCCGCGCCGCCGCCGAGCAGCAGGCTGGAACGCCGCCGTGGGAGCACTTCACCGACGACGTCGAACCGGTCGAGCACGACCTGCGCAAGGCGGGCGCGACGCTCGCCGCGGCCGTCGTGCAGGTGATGCGCGCGGGCAGCGAGAACCAGCAGGCCCGTGCGGTGGACGTACTCAACGAGGCACGCCGGTCGATCTACTCGATCCTCGGCGAGGTCGAGGACTCGGATGATTCTGCCGAGTCCGGAGAGGCAGCCGAGTGACCGGGCAGGACGAGGCCGGTGGGTTTGACGCGGCAATGCACGCGATAGCCCACCGGCAGCGTCACCTCGCCCGGCCCCGGGTTCAGTTGCCGCGTGTCGGCGATCGCCCGCTGCGCGACCTTCGCGCTGAACTCGATCTTCAGTACTGATTCCGCCGCGGCGAAGTCCGCGAAGCGCCAACGCGTGCGTACGCGCCGACAGTTGAAGCCGTGCGCGGCGAAGAAGCGTTCCACCGCAGGCGGGTCGTAGTGCGGCAAATCCGCGCGCATCCACCCGCCGTACGGCTCACTGGTCACGTCGAGGTCGACGATCACGATCGATCCTCCGGGCCGCAGCACCCGTTCCGCTTCGCGCAATCCGGGCTCGCAGCCAGGGCCGAAGAAATACGCGGTGCGCGCGTGCACGACGTCCACACTGGCGTCGTCCACCGGCAACCGCTGTGCCCGGCCCACGCGAACCCGCACGTTCCCCAGATCCCGCACCCGTCGCTCCGCGTCCCGCGCGAGCGGCGGGTGCGGTTCGATTCCGAGCACTGAACGAGCGTCGGCGGCGAAGACCGGCAAGTGGTATCCGTCACCGCAGCCGAGATCGAGAACGTCGCGGCCGGTCCAATCGCACTCTTCGCGCAGTACGCGCCAGATCTCGCCGTCCGCGTCCTGCGCCCGGTTTTCGACGTCGTAGACGTCCTGGTAGTACCAAATGTTCGGGCTGGGAACGACTTCTCCGGACCCCGCCGGACCGCGGAAGAACCAGCGCACTGCACTCCTCTCCGGTCACGGGACGCCGTCGGCTTTCCCGCTCAGAGCGTAGAACCCCGTCCCGCCGAATACACTTCTCCCTCATCGGGGAGGAGACACGCAATGTCGATCGGCTGGCCCGGCGCCCGCACGATCCCGGCAGGATTGCCCTGCTGGGTCGAGGTGGCGTGCCACGACGAAGCCCGGACCCAGGACTTCTACTCCCGCCTTTTCGGCTGGGAATACGAAACCCGGCGCGATCCCGCGTCGCCGACCGGCCGGTACTCCATCGCCTCGTGCGACGGGGTGGCCGCCGGTGGTCTATACCAAGCAGGCGCCCGCAGCGCGCCCGGCTGGACGATGCAGCTCGCGGTGCCGCACACGGCGAGCGCGGCCGAATGGGTCGAGCACCTCGGCGGGCAGGTGACGCTGGGACCGGTCGCGATTCCCGACCGCGGCAGCATCGTGCACGCGATCGACGCGTGCGGCGCGCCGGTGGTGTTCTGGGAAGCCCCGCCGGACTGGCAGTTCGCGGGCGGCGTGCCCAACACGTTCAGCGGCGCGGACCTCAACACGCACGACGGCGTGGCCGCGGACCACTTCTACACCAAGCTGTTCAACTACTCGAGCCGTCAGGTCGGCGACGGTGAAAGCGTCGACTATGCCGAATATTCCATTGAGCACACGGCAGTGCTGTACCGCTACGTCATGGGTCCCGAATACCGCCGGGACACTCCCCCGCACTGGCTCGTCTACTTCGAGATCGACCCCGCGCGCGGCGCGGACGCGACGGCGGGCCAGGCGCTGATGCTGGGCGGTTCGGTGGTGATCGAGCCGTACGACACGCCGTTCGGCCGCACCGCGATCCTCGCCGATCCGGACGGCGCGGTGTTCGCGGTGATCGACCACTCGCGGGTGCTGGAAGACGTGGGCCGCGCCGAGGTCGACGACCCGTACGACGACTGAACTCTGCTGTTTTCACCCCCGCTGGCTCAGCCGGGCGCGCCGGTCACCGGGAAGCTCTCTTGCCGCCCGCCGAAGACAGGGTCAGGCGGGAACGAAGGCCGACAGCAGCAGCCACGACACGACGGCCGAGGGCAGCAGCGAGTCGAGGCGGTCCATGATGCCGCCGTGGCCGGGCAGCAGCGTGCCCATGTCCTTGATGCCGAGGTCGCGTTTGATGAGCGACTCGACGAGGTCGCCGAGCGTCGCGGTGAGCACGATGGCCGCGCCGAAGAGCACGCCCTGCCAGGCGTGGCCGTCCAGCATCAGGCTGATCGTGAGCACACCCGCGGCGATGCCCGCGATCATCGAACCGGCGAAGCCCTCCCAGGACTTCTTCGGGCTGATCGTGGGCGCCATCGGGTGCTTGCCGCCGAGCACGCCGGCGATGTAGCCGCCGGTGTCGGAAGCGACCACGGCGATCAGGAAGGTGAGCACGCGGCCGACACCGTCGTGCGGCGGCACGAGCATGGCCGCGAACGCGCCGAACAACGGCAGGTACGCGGCGGCGAAAACGGAGGCGCTGACGTCGCGCACGTAGCCCTTCGCGCCGCCGGGCAAGCGCCACAGCAGACACGCGAGGACGGTGAGCACGAACGCGGTGAGCGCGCCTTCCCGGCCGAACGGCCAGGCCAGCCAGATCATCGCCTGCCCGCCGACCAGCACCGGGATCAGCGCGACCTTGGTGTCCGCGACGCGGCGCAGCACGCCGGAGAACTCGAACGTGCCGACCGCGATCGCGGCGGCGATGACCCCGATGAAGAGGAACCGGACGGTGACCAGGGAAACGATGATCGCGGCCCCGAGCAGCAGCCCGACGCCGATCGCCGCGGGAAGGTTGCGCCCGGCCCGGGACGCTTTCTTCTCCGCTTTCCCGTCGTTCTCCGGCGTGTTCCCGGACGCGACCGATTCGCCGTTCGCCTGCTGGCTCGCGGAGGAACCCTTCGCGGGAACGCCTTTCGCTGCCTCTCCCACGGAAGAGGCAGCCGTCGCGGAGTTCCCGGTTTCCGCCGATTTCCCCGACACGGCACCGGATTCCGCGTGCGCAGCCGCCGCGGATTCCGTTTTCCGTTGCACGGCAGGGTTTTCCGTAGCCGGTTCCGGCCGCGACACCGGGTCCGGCTCGGCGGCCGGGTCCGGTGGCGGGATGTCGCTCACCCGCTCGTCGCGTTCCTCGCTCACCTGGCTCATCAGACCTCGAGCAGCTCGGCTTCCTTGTGTTTCACCAGCTCGTCGACCTGGTGCACGTAGGTGTCGGTGAGGTTCTGCAGCTCCTTCTCCGCGCGCGCGACCTCGTCCTCGCCCGCTTCGCCGTCCTTGGCGATGCGGTCGAGTTCTTCCTTGGCCTTGCGGCGGATGCTGCGGATCGAGACGCGGGCGTCCTCGCCCTTGCCCTTCGCGACCTTCACCATCTCCTTGCGCCGCTCCTCGGTGAGCTGCGGGATGACGATGCGGATGACGTTGCCGTCGTTGCTCGGGTTGACGCCGAGGTCGGACTCGCGGATCGCCTTCTCGATGGCGTTCAGCTGCGTCTGGTCGTAAGGCTTGATCAACGCCATCCGGGCTTCCGGCACGTTGACGCTGGCCAGCTGGTTCAGCGGGGTCGGCGCACCGTAGTACTCGACGACGATGCGGGAGAACATCGACGGGTTGGCCCGCCCGGTGCGCACCGACGTGAGGTCTTCCTTCGCGACGGACACCGCTTTTTCCATCTTCTCCTCGGCGTCGAGGAGGGTCTCGTCGATCACGGCTACTCCCGGTGTTGTGTTGTCGGACCTGAGCTTGATCCCAGCAGGTCTAGGCGGACGCCTCGTCGGCGGGGGTCGAGACCAGCGTGCCGATCCTCTCACCGCCCACCGCGCGGGCGATGTTGCCCTCGGTGAGCAGGTTGAACACGATGATCGGCATCTTGTTGTCCATGCAGAGGCTGAACGCGGTGGCGTCGGCGACCTTGAGGCCGCGCTCGAGCACCTCGCGGTGGGTGATGTCGGTGAACATCTTCGCGTCCGGGTCGGTCTTCGGATCCGCGGTGTAGACGCCGTCCACGGCCTTCGCCATCAGCACGGCTTCGCAGCCGAGTTCGAGCGCGCGCTGCGCTGCGGCGGTGTCGGTGGAGAAGTACGGCATGCCGACGCCGGCGCCGAAGATCACGACGCGGCCCTTCTCGAGGTGCCGTTCCGCGCGGCGCGGGATGTAGGGCTCGGCGACCTGGCCCATCGTGATCGCGGTCTGCACGCGGGTGGGAAGGCCTTCCTTTTCGAGGAAGTCCTGCAGCGCGAGGCAGTTCATCACGGTGCCGAGCATCGCCATGTAGTCGGCGCGGTCGCGGTCCATGCCGCGCTGGGAGAGCTCCGCGCCGCGGAAATAGTTGCCGCCGCCGATCACCACCGCGATCTGCACTCCCGTGCGCGCGACGTCGGCGATCTGCTGGGCGACGGAGTGCACGACGTCGGGGTCGACGCCCACCGCGCCGCCGCCGAACATCTCGCCGCCCAGTTTCAGCAGCACCCGGCGGTACCCGCCCTCGACCCGGTCCTCACCCATGTCTGTCGCCTCCTGCCCCTCGGTAGACCCGACTGTGCCCCGTCCCCGATGCGCGGAGACGGGGCACAGTGCCAGAACCTAGTCCCAGTGCCTCGCTCAGGCCTGGCCGACCTCGAACCGGGCGAACCGGGTCAGGGTCACGCCCGCCGCGTCGAGCAGGGCCTTGACGGTCTTCTTGTTGTCCTTGACCGACGGCTGCTCGAGCAGCACGTTGTCCTTGTAGTACGCGTTGACCTTGCCCTCGATGATCTTCGGCAGCGCCTGCTCGGGCTTGCCTTCCTCGCGGGCGGTCTGCTCGGCGATGCGGCGCTCGTTCTCGATGATCTCGGCCGGCACCTCCTCGCGGGTCAGGTACTTCGCGCGCAGCGCGGCGACCTGCATGGCGGCGCCGCGGGCGGCGTCGACGTCGTCACCGGTGAACTCGACCAGCACGCCGACGGCCGGCGGGAGGTCGGAGCCGCGGCGGTGCAGGTAGGTCGCGGTCTTGCCCTCGAACGACACCACGCGGCGCAGCTCGAGCTTCTCGCCGATGCGGGCCGAAAGCTCCTGCACGGCCTCGTTGACCGGCTTGCCGCCCAGGTCGGCGGCCTTGAGGGCCTCGACGTCGCTGGACTTCAGCGCCTTCGCGGCCTCGACGATCTTCGCCGCGAGCTGCTGGAACTCGTCGTTCTTGGCGACGAAGTCGGTCTCCGAGTCGAGCTCGATCATGACGCCGCCGTCGCCGGCGACCAGGCCCTCGGCGGTGGCGCGCTCGGCGCGCTTGCCGACGTCCTTGGCACCCTTGATGCGCAGGAACTCGACAGCCTTCTCGAAGTCGCCGTCGTTCTCCTCGAGGGCCTTCTTGCAGTCCATCATGCCCGCGCCGGTCATCTCGCGCAGGCGCTTCACGTCAGCGGCGGTGTAGTTCGCCATCGTGTTGAATCCGTCCGTTTCAGGTACGTGTGCGGTGAGCGCCGTCCGGGCGGCCCTGCGCGGACCGCCCGGACGGGGTGGATCAGGAGTTGGCCGGAGCCTGCTCGCCGTTCGCTTCCGCGGTCTCGGTCGCGGCGGCCTCGGGGGCCTCGGTCGCGGCCGTCTCGGTCGCGGCGGCCTCGGTGGTCGCAGCGGCGGCCTCGGTCGCGTCGGCGGCGGCGGTCTCCGAGCCCGCGAGGAGCTCCTTCTCCCACTCGGCCAGCGGCTCGTCCGAAGCACCGGTCTCCGGCTTCGCGTCGGCCGAAGCGCCGTTGCGGCCCGAGCGGGCCATCAGCCCGGCGGCGGCGGCCTCGGCGACGACCTTCGTGAGCAGCGCGGCGGAACGGATCGCGTCGTCGTTGCCCGGGATCGGGTAGTCGACCTCGTCCGGGTCGCAGTTGGTGTCGAGGATCGCGACGACCGGGATGTTGAGCTTGCGAGCCTCGCCGACGGCGATGTGCTCCTTCTTGGTGTCGACGATCCACACCGCGGACGGCACCTTGGCCATGTCCCGGATGCCGCCCAGGGTCTTCTCGAGCTTGTCCTTCTCGCGGGTCAGCGTGAGGATCTCGCGCTTGGTCAGTCCGGTGAAACCGCCGGTCTGCTCCTGGGCCTCGAGCTCCTTCAGGCGGAGAAGGCGCTTGTGGACGGTCTGGAAGTTGGTCAGCATGCCGCCGAGCCAGCGCTGGTTCACGTAGGGCATGCCCACGCGCGCGGCCTCGTTGGCGATCGCTTCCTGCGCCTGCTTCTTCGTGCCGACGAACATGATGGTGCCGCCGTGCGCGACGGTTTCCTTGATGAACTCGAACGCACGGTCGATGTACGTCAGCGTCTGCTGCAGGTCGATGATGTAGATGCCGTTGCGCTCGGTGAAGATGTAGCGCTTCATCTTCGGGTTCCACCGACGGGTCTGGTGCCCGAAGTGCACGCCGCTGTCGAGCAGCTGCTTCATGGTGACGACGGCCATTGCCGGAATCACACCTTCTCTGTACTCGCGCGCTCCCGCCGCCGGTCTTTCGATCCGCCCGCGGAGGCGCTGTTCCGGTTAGTCGCCCGCGACCGGGAGGTCGTGGGCCCTGGTGCCGTAGCCGATGCCCGGACCCGCGGGTTCGGTAGTGCGAAACCCCAGGGACCGCCGGACACCGTGCGCCCCTCCGTCCGGGTTCCCGCCGAAGCGGCCCGTCCGGGGACGCGCGCACGTGCACGCGAAGTCAGTCCAGCGAGTGGACTGCGGGATTGATTCTACTCCCCGCCACCAGGCCCGCCCCTGCGGGCAGCCTTCGCCCGGCCCGGGGTTGTCCACAACTGTGTCCGCCTGTGGACAACTGCAGCCGAGGAGCCGGTTCCGGTCGGCCGGTGGATGACGATGGAGGCATGACCACTACGCGAGCTTTTCCCGCTGTCGCCGCTTCTGCCCGAACTGCCGATTCCCCTGCCGATTCCCTTGCCGCCCGACGTACTCCCAGCTCGACGCCCTCGCCTTTCCCCCGCCCGGACAGGGAGGCGAGCAGCCGAGCCGAACCCTCGCCGGAGACACCTCACCCAGTAGTCCTGGCGACCGCCGCTCTGCTCGCCCAGCACCCGCCCACAGCAGCCACTCTGCTGGCCCCGGACGACACACTCCCGCCCGCTGCCGCACCCCCTCGCAGCGGCCGTCACCGCAGAACTCCCGCCAGACCGCCCAGAATCCGCCGTGCCTGGACACGCGCGAAGTCCGCCGCAGGCGCAATTACCCGATACGCCGTGTTCGCCTCCCGAAGACTCCTCCGCCCGCCCCGAACCCCAGCGACCCTCCTGCCGAGGATCTCCCTGCCGTGCGATTTCAGCTGGGGCCACCCACCGCTGCGTCTGGCTGGAGCAGTGGGTGATCTCCCGCTGCTTAGCCTGCGCAGCCACCGAAACACCACCCGTACGTGGCTAATCCTGGCGACAGTCTTGACCCTGTCCGCAGCCTCAGCAGCCCTGCTCGACAACCAAGCCGACGCCCAGCCCACCCCAGAACAACCCGGCCGCCTGGCCTGGCCCCTGACGCCCCGCCCCCACGTAACCCGCAACTTCGAACCACCCGCGACCCCATTCGGCCCAGGCCACCGAGGCGTAGACCTGGAAGCCGCCGCCGGACAACAGGTCCTGGCCGCAGACATGGGCGTCGTAATCTTCGCCGGTCAAGTAGCAGGCCAGGGAGTAGTCGCCCTAGACCACGACGGCGGCCTGCACACGACCTATCTCCCCATCGCCCCGGCAGTCGCCCCCGGAGACCAGATCTACCGAGGCCAGCCATTAGGAACAGCCATGCCGGGCCACCCCGGCTGCCCGACCGCCGCCTGCCTCCACTGGGGCGCCCGCCGCGGCACGGAATACATCGACCCGCTCGCCTTGGTCGGCGACCCGAGCCGAGTCCGCCTCAAACCCTGGGCAGAAGGCCCGTGACACCGCGCCCGATCCCGTCCGGCCAGGCCGTCGCCGCCCGGCCGGTCCTCGGCAGGGGTCAGCCGGGCGGTTGCTCCATCAGCTTGGCGCGCAGCCGCATCACCGCGCGGGTGTGGAGCTGGCTCACGCGGGACTCCGTGACGCCCAGGACCTTGCCGATTTCGGCCAGGGTCAGGCTTTCGAAGTAGTAGAGGCTGACCACGATCTTGTCCCGGTCGGTGAGCTGCGCGATGGCTTCCGCCAGCTGGCGGCGGTTGTCCTGGTCCACCAGGACGGCCACCGGGTCCACCGCGCCGTCGTCGGGGAGGGTGTCGACCAGCGAGCCGGCGTCTTTGCCCGCGGCGACGAGATCTTCCAGGGCCACCACGCTGGTCAGGCGGAGCTGGCCGTAGAAATCGCGCAGGTCGTCGAGACTGATGCCCATCTCGCCGGCGAGTTCGGCGTCGGTCGGGGTTCGGTGCAGGCGGGCGCCTAGGCGCTCCAGGGCACGGGCCGTTTCCTTTGCCTTGCTGCGCACCGCGCGCGGGACCCAGTCCTGGGAACGCAGGTCGTCCAGGATGGCGCCGCGGATGCGTTGCATCGCGTACGTCTCGAAGCGCAGGCCGCGTTCCGGGTCGAACTTCTCGATCGCGTCGACCAATCCGAATATTCCAGACTGCACGAGATCGCCGACATCCACGTGTGTCGGCAGTCCGGTGCCGACCCGGCCCGCGACGTACTTCACCAGCGGCGCGTAGTGCAGCACCAGCCGGTCGCGCGACGTCTGGTCCGGTTTGTCGGCGAACTGCTGCCACAGCGCCTGGATCCCCGCGTCGACGTCCTGACCAGGACGACCGTCCCCAGTGACGGCGTCCTGCACGCCGGGGCGTTCCGCCCCGGCTTCCGTGACCTGCGACGTGGAAGTCATCGCACGGTCGTTCTCGGCGTGCTGCTCAGTGTGGTCTCCGTGCTCGTGCGGATGCGCGTGCGCCGGCGGTTCGGCCCTGCCGTCCCCGGCCGAGCCACCGCCGGCCTCTTCAGGCCCGCGGGTGTGCTCGGTCATGGATCGCCTTCAGCCGATCGACGGTCACATGAGTGTAGAGCTGGGTCGTGGCCAGCGTAGCGTGACCAAGCAGTTCCTGAACGCTCCTGAGATCGGCACCTCCTTCGAGCAGATGCGTCGCGGCGGAATGCCTTAGCCCGTGCGGCCCCATGTCCGTTGCGCCCGGCACCGCGGCCACCGCCTCGTGCACCACCCGGCGCGCCGCGCGCGGGTCCAGGCGCTTGCCGCGCACGCCCAGGAAAAGCGCCGGGCCCGGCGTTTCCCCAGCCAGCGCAGGCCGTCCGTCCTCCAGCCACGCGGTCAGCGCCTCGGCAGCCGGGACGCCGAACGGAACTGTCCGCTCCTTGTCTCCCTTGCCCACCACCGAAACCACGCGGCGGGAAAAGTCCACGCTGCCGACGTCCAGACCGCACAGCTCCGACACCCGAATGCCGGTTGCGTACAGCAATTCGACCAACGCGCGGTCACGCAGAGCGACCGGATCCCGTTCGGCTGCCCCTTTCGCGGAGGCGTCCATGAGCGCGTCGGCCTGTTCGGCGCGGAGCACGCCGGGCAAGGTCCGGTGCGCGCGCGGCGCGGCCAGCCGACCGCCCGGGTCCGACTTCAGCAAACCGGTGCGGTGCGCCCAAGCGGTGAACGTGCGCGCGGCCGCGGCGCGGCGCGCGAGGGTGGTGCGCCCGGCACCGTCCGAGCGCTGCCCCGCGAGCCACGCGCGCAGCTGCGTGACGTCCAAGTCCTCAAAGCTCCGCGCGGGACGGTCACCCTCCCCCACGGTCACGAACGCCAACAGCGAAACGACGTCGCCGACGTACGCGCGCACGGTGTGCGGCGACAGCCCGCGCTCCAGCGACAGATGCCGTTCGTAACCGGCCACCACCGACTCGGCTGACTCCGGCAATTCGGCGCGAAGAGCACGAAGATCGGGTCGTGGCGGGCGTTTCCGGTGTCCACCGGGACGCGGGACCGCGTCCTTGCGTGCACTCGCTGAGGGCATGGCGATTACGCTGCGCGAACCATCGCCATTGGTCAAGCATCGCCACGCCCATCATCGGTTGGCCGTTCGGACGATCTGCCGCCAGCCGGTGTCGCCGCGCATCGCGAAGCCGTCGATTTCCAGTGCCGGCAACAAGGCGCGAACTCGGGAAACCGGCACTCCAGCGCTTTCCGCGACCTCCTCCGGAGCCCGGCCGGCCCGCGGGAGCAGCGCGTCGTAAACCCGCGACGCCTCCGGACCGAGACTGTCGGTGGGCCGCCGGCCGGACTCAGCCGCAGGAGCCGCGGTACCGAACCGCCCCACGGTTTCGAGCACCTCGTCGACCGAGGTGACCAACGTGGCCTTGCAGTCCCGGATCAACGCATGGCAACCCGCTGAACTGCCCGAATGCACTGATCCCGGCAGCGCCATCACGACCTTGCCGAGCGCGCCCGCGATGGTGGCGGTGTTGCGTGCGCCGCTGCGGATTCCGGCTTCCACAACGACTGTGCCGTCGGTGAGACCTGCGATAAGGCGGTTGCGCACCAGAAATCGATGGCGCGCGGGCGGAGTCTTCGGTGCGTACTCGCTGACCAGCGCGCCGCCGTCGGCGATGCGGTTCAACAGGTCGACGTTCCCCGCGGGATAGGAATAGTCGACTGCGCATCCGAGCAGCGCGACCGTGACCCCGCCACCGCTGAGCGCGCCGCGATGAGCGGCGGCGTCGATGCCCAGGGCCGCACCGGAGAAGACCGGTACTTGGCGAGTTGCCAACGCGTGGCCGATCTCGAGCGCGTTGTGCTCGCCGTAGTCCGTGGCCATCCGAGCGCCGACGACCGCCACCGCGCGGTCGGCGGCTTCGGCCAGGTTCGCGGTGCCGCGGACCCACAACCCGAGCGGCGCGGCGACGTGCTTCACGCCGTTGCCGGTCGCGACGGCTAGCGAGAGCAGTGGCCACGCTGGCCATTCGTAGTCTTCGGGAATCACGAGCCGCGCACCGGCTTTGGCGGCCGCCTCGAGATCTTGTTCCGCGATCGTGGATTCCCGTCGCGCGGCCGTTTCGCGGAGAACCTGCTCGGGACAGTCTCCGGCTTGGACCCGCTCGGCTGCCACGATCGGGCCGTGTTCGCCGACGAACTCCAGCAGGTGCGGTGCCGGTGGTTCGGCGACGCCCAGCAGATACGCGCGGGCGAGCCGTTCGGAATCGGTCGCCGCGGTCTGGTCTTCGACGGCGACGCTCACGCCGCACCTCTTCGGCAACCGGGGTTCTCGGAGCGAACGACGGCGAGATGCCGGTGCAGCGCCAACCGTTCCCGAACCCGGACGGGGTCGTGTTCGGGGCGGATCTCCCCGCGCCGGACGGGATGCAGATGCCGGACGATCTTGTGCTGCGGCGTTTTCGGCCTGCGGTGCCGGGTGCGCGGGGTGGCGGACGGGATGGCTCGGCTGGACATGGGTGATTCCTTTCGGTGAAGGTTCGGACGGGCGGGTTTGCCTGTCCGGGCGGGACATCTGGACCGGGGGTTGGGTGAGCGGCGGACTGGTTACGGGCTACCGGCGGCTCCGGGCGAACGGCTTTCGACTGGGAGCGGGACGGCGCATCGGGACCCGGGGAGCCAGGACCTCTCGACGCTGTCATGACGAACGGGGCACCGACCTGAGCTGGAACTCGTCGAACGGGCTCAAGCGACGGAACACCAGTCCGGTGAAGGACAGTTCGCCGTGGCCCCGGTGAGCGGACGGCAGCCAGAGCCGGGCCGTCTACGAGGTCGGGACTTGCCCGGCATCGACACCATTTGCTGTGGTCCTAGCGAACTGACGACTGCCGTGGTGAGGGATCCCTTCGGGTTCGGGTGAGCGGACGGCAGCCAGAGCCGGGCCGTTCACGAGGTCGGGACTTACCCGGCACCGGCACCAATTGCGGTGGTCCTAGCGAACTGACGACTGCCGTGGCGAGGAATCCCTTCTGGTTCGGGTGAGCAGCCGGGGTTAGCCGGTTTTGCGTTCTCGGAAGTCAAGGGCTGCGGTGACGTGGTCGGTGTCCGGCTGGGGCAGGGCGGCCAGGTCGGCCAGGGTCCAGGCGATGCGCAGGCATCGGTCTGCTCCTCTCGCGGTCAGGAGTCCTCGGTCGAGGGCTCGGTCCAGGACTGCGGTCGCCGGTGGAGGCAGGGCGAAATCTCGGCGCAGGACTGGGCCGGGCACCTCCGTGTTGGATTGCCAGCCGTGTTCGTGCCAGCGGTGTTTGGCGCGGTCTCGGGCGGCCAGGACTCGGGTTCGGACGGCCGATGTCGGTTCGGGGGCGGTTGATTGGTGGGCGGAGATCGCCGTTAAGGGGCGTAGGCGGACTCGGAGGTCTACTCGGTCCAGGAGGGGGCCCGACAACCGCGACAGGTAGCGGCGGCGGGTGGTTGCTGAGCAGGTGCAGTCGGTTTCCCGGGGCGGGGCGCAGGGGCATGGGTTCGTGGCCAGGACCAGCTGGAACTGGGCTGGATAGCGGACGACGCCTTTGGCGCGGGCGATCCGGACTTCGCCTTCCTCCATGACGGTGCGGAGCGAGTCGAGGCGCTGGTTGCCGAATTCGCAGGCCTCGTCCAGAAAAAGCACGCCTCGGTGAGCTCGGCTGATGGCACCGGGGGCCGCCAGGCCGGTGCCGCCGCCGATGAGGGCTGGTGGGCTGATCGAGTGGTGTGGGGCGACGAAGGGCGGGACGGTGACCAGGGGCGATGACTTCGACAGGGAGCCGTCTACTGAGTGGATGGCGGTTACTTCAAGGGATTCAGCTGGGGACAAATCCGGGAGCAGGCCGGGGAGGCGTTTGGCCAGCATGCTTTTGCCTACCCCGGGCGGGCCGGTGAGCAGCAGGTGGTGGCCGCCCGCTGCGGCTACTTCCAGGGCCCAGCGGGCTTCTGGTTGGCCTACTACGTCGGCTAGGTCGGGAACTGCCATCGGGGCAGCCGGAACCGGCGCGGCGGGTGGTTCTAGGTCGGCCTCGTCTTTTAGCCAGGCGATCAGTTCGGCTAGGCGGGTTACGCCGGAGACTTCCAGGCCGTCCACTAGGGCGGCTTCTACCAAGGACTCCGTGGGTACTACGGCTCGTTCGTGGCCCGCGGCTTTGGCCGCCAGCAGGCCGGGGAGGACGCCTCGGACGGGGCGGATTCTGCCGTCCAGGGCCAGTTCTCCCAGGAGGATGGTGTGCAGGAGTTTTCGGGCTGGGACGGCGCCGATGGCGGCCAGGACGGCGGCGGCGATGCCCAGGTCGTAGCCGGAGCCCATTTTGGGCAGGTTGGCGGGCGACAGGGCCAGCGTGATTTTGCCGTCCGGCCAGGATTGGCCGGAGTTGCGGACGGCGGAGCGGACTCGGTCTTTTGCCTCGCGCAGGCCGGCGTCGGGCAGGCCTACCAGGGTGACTCGGCTGAGGCCGCCGCCTAAGTCGGCTTCGATTTCCACTACTCGGCCTTCTATGCCCAGCAGCGCGACGGACCAGGTTTTGGCGTGGGGCATCAGAAAGCTCCCACCAGGTGGCGCACGACCGGGTCTTCGCCGTCTGGGGCGTAGACGGTCACTACGTCGTAGCGGATGCGGCACCAGCCGACCCGATGCTCTTTCAGCCAGCGCATGGCGGCCCGGTGGACGCGGTCGATCTTCTCGGGAGTCACCGACTCGGCTGGGGTGCCGTATTCGGTGCTGGAGCGGGTTTTGACCTCGCAGAAGATCACCCGGTCGCCCTCGGACAGGACGAGGTCCAGCTCGCCTTCGCGGCAGTGCCAGTTCCGGCTGAGCAGGACCATGCCGGCGGCCTGCAGGTGCCGGGCGGCGAGGTCCTCGCCCCAGCGGCCGAACGTCCGGCGCCAGGCCGCGCCGGGGTGCGGGCCGTCGTTCATGGTGTCCCCCTCGGACAGCGTGAGCACCGTCGGTCACGGTGCGTGTGCTTTCACGATCGCAACGTGACCGGAAGCCGCGCCAGGGGGATTTCGGTCAGCTGTGGATAACCGGGGGGTTGTGGATCGAGGCCGGTCCGCGAAGGCACACCGCGGCGGAATTGTCGGGGCGGTGTGCGGGAGGGCGGAGACGACGAAGGCCACCCGGGCAGGTGCCGGGTGGCCTCGTGGGTGAAGCGGGGGTCAGCCTGAGAACGGGCCGTCCTCGGGGAGCCGCAGGTCGGGTTTGTCGAGTTCCTCGACGTTGACGTCCTTGAAGGTGATGACCCGGACGTGCTTCACGAACCGGGCGGGGCGGTACATGTCCCACACCCAGGCGTCCGACATGCGCACCTCGAAGTACACCTCGCCGCCGCCGTCGCGCACCTGCACGTCCACTGCGTTGGCCAGGTAGAACCGCCGCTCGGTCTCCACCACGTACGAGAACTGGCCCACTATGTCGCGGTACTCGCGGTACAGCGAGAGCTCCATCTCGGTCTCGTACTTCTCGAGATCCTCTGCGCTCATGAAATCCGCGCCCCTCCTCGCGTTCGTCCTGCTCCGGCGGCGGAGCGTTCATTCTTACCCACCGAGCGGCCCGGGGCACGGACCGGCCCGCCCGCTTTTTCCAGGGCATTCTCCAGTGCAGCGTAGGTGAGCACGACCGGATGCGGGGCAGTGAGTCCGTGCGCGAGGGCAACGGTGGCGACATTCGTGTAGGACCAGCGGTGCACCGGGCTCGGGCCGTGCTCACTCAGCGCAGCCAGATGGTCCGAGGTGCTGTAGCCCTTGTGCACGTCGAAGCCGTACGCCGGCAACTCTTCGTGCAGGCCGGCCATGATCCGGTCCCTCGTCACCTTCGCCAGGACCGACGCCGCCGCGATGCTCGCGACGCTGCGATCCCCCTTGATCACCGCGACATTCGGCGCGGGGATGCCGGGAATCGGGAAGCCGTCGGTGAGGACGTACCCGGGATGGGTGCGCAGGCCGGCGACGGCGCGGCGCATGCCTTCCAGGTTCATCACCCGGATGCCGAGCAGGTCCACCTGCTCGGACGGGATGACGATCACCGAGTAGTCGAGCGCGCGTTGCAGGACCCGGTCGTACACCCGGTCCCGGGCTTTCGCGGTGAGCATCTTCGAATCGGTCAGCTCGGGCAATCGCGCACCGTCGCCCGGACGGAGCACGCAGGAAGCCACTACGAGCGGACCCGCGCAGGCTCCGGCACCAGCTTCATCGACACCGGCGACCGGGCCTAGGCCGCGTCGTTCGAGGGCACCTTGCAGCCCCCAGAACAGCTCGCCGCGCACCACAGCGCGCGGCGGACGCAGCGGTTCCGCCGGAGTGCGGGGAGGAGGGAGAGTCACCGAAGCACCACCCGGAAGTCGCGGACGGAGCGCACCGCTTACCGTCTCCGGCCGGCCGCCTTGCGGAGGCCTGCCTTCAACCGGCGTCCGACGAAGAGCGTCGGCACCGCGGTGGCGAAGCCGATGCCGAGCGGCAACCCTTGCTGCCACGCGGGAGCGCCGAGCGCGACCGGCTGGGCGTTCTGCTGCGGATTGTGGTCCGAGATCCCGCCCCAGCGGCTCGGCGGCAGCACGATGATGCGGGCCTTGCCGATGACGTCATCCACGGGAACCGCACCGTTGGGCCCGCCGCCGCCCTGGTAGCGCGAGTCGGCGGAGTTGTTGCGGTTGTCGCCCATCACCCAGAGCGCGCCCTGCGGGACCTTCACCGGGGCGAACGACTCCTGAACGGGGTGGTTCTTGTCTTCCCAGTGGATGTAGGGCTCGTCGAGGGCCTTGCCGTCGACGATCACCCGGTTGCGGTCGTCGCAGCACTGGACCGTCTGGCCGCCGGTGGCGATGACGCGCTTGACGAAGTCCCGCTCGTCCGGCGGCGCGAAGCCGACCAGCGAACCGAGACCGCGCAGCGCGCGCACGACGATATTGCTCGACTCCTGCGGCGCGATCTCGTTCTCGGTCCACGCGGGCGGGCCCTTGAACACGATCACGTCCCCCGGGGAGGGGTCGGTGAAGTCGTAGGTGACGCGGTCGACCAGGATCCGGTCGCCGGTGCAGCCGGGGCAGCCGTGCAGCGTGGCCTCCATCGATCCCGAGGGGATCATGTAGACCTTCGCCAGGAACGCCTGGATCACGATCGTGAGCACCAGGGCGATCACGATCAGGATCGGCAGTTCCTTCCAGAACGACCGCTTTTTCGAGGACTTGCCTCGCCGGTGCGACCCCCGACGCCCGCCGGACCGTTCCTGGTCCTCCTCCGGGCGTTCGGGGCCGTCCTCATCGGCGTTCCGCGACACAGGTTCGACCACGTCGCCAGGCTACCGGTAACCGACTCGCCACTCAGCGGGCAGAGGTGGTCTCGCGGTTCTCGCGGCGCTCCTTGATCTTGGCCTTCTTGCCGCGGAGCTCGCGCAGGTAGTACAGCTTCGCCCGGCGCACGTCGCCGCGCTTGAAGACCTCGATCTCGGCCACGTTCGGCGAGTGCACCGGGAAGGTGCGCTCGACGCCGACGCCGAACGAGACCTTGCGGACGGTGAAGGTCTCCCGGACGCCGCCGCCGTGCCGGCGGATCACGACGCCCTGGAAGACCTGGTTGCGCTCGCGGTTGCCCTCGATGACGCGGACGTGCACCTTGAGCGTGTCGCCGGGGCGGAAGGCCGGGATGTCGGAACGCAGTGACTGCGCGTCCAGCGCGTCCAGGGTGTTCATCGGTGGTCCGTCCTCGTATTCGTGTGGCTTACGTACAGCTTGAGCGCGCAGTGGAGTTCACTGCGACTAGCCCGGGGCTGATGGCATTCACGGCTGGCGTCGCGGCTTTTACGGCGGCCGGTGGCCAAAGTAAAAGATGACGCGTCACGCCAACCAATCCATTATGGCAGAGGCCCCCGGGGACCTCGCACGGGGCCTATCCGGGCTGGTCGTCCAGCCCTTCGAGCACCTCGCGGTCCCGCTTGTCCAGGCTGCCTTCCGGCAGTTGGGCCAGCAGGTCGGGGCGACGCGACGCCGTCCGTTCGAGCGCCTGGTCGCGCCGCCAGCGGTCGATGAGCGCGTGGTTGCCCGAGCGCAGCACGTCCGGCACCGCCAGGTCGCGCCACACCTCCGGGCGGGTGTAGCTGGGGCCCTCGAGCAGGCCGTCGGAGAACGAGTCCTCGGCCGCCGACCGCGCGTTGCCGAGCACGCCCGGCAGCAGCCGGACCACGGCCTCGACGATCACCAGCACCGCGGCCTCGCCGCCGACCAGCACGTAGTCGCCGATCGAGACCTCGTCGACCGGCATCCGGCGGGCCGCGTCGTCCACGACCCGCTGGTCGATGCCCTCGTAGCGGCCGCAGGCGAACACCAGGTGCTTTTCCTCGGCGTAGGAATGCGCCAGCTCCTGGGTGAACGGCTTGCCCGCGGGAGTCGGGACCACGAGCCGGGTCCCTTCGCCGCACACGTCGTCCAGGGCCGGGCCCCAGATCTGCGGCTTCATGACCATGCCGGGACCGCCGCCGTACGGGGCGTCGTCGACCGCGCGGTGGACGTCGTGGGTCCAGTCGCGCAGGTCGTGCACGCCGACCTCGATGAGGCCGCGGTCGATCGCCCGGCCCAGCAGCGCGGCGCGCAGCGGGTCCAGGTACTCGGGGAAAATGGTGACGACGTCGATGCGCAAGCGGTTACCAGTTCCAGTACTCGGTGGCCTGGGCGTGCCACGGGCTCGGGACGTCCTGGTCGATCGCGAAGGCCATGCCGAGCCCCTGCGCGATCTTGATGCTGCGGTGCAGGGTCTGGCGGATCGGCGACCCGGCGGGCAGACCGTTGTCGTCCGACCACGTCTCGGTCTGCGTGACGCAGGTGCGCGCCCCGAAGCGGGCGTTCGAGCACGGAGCGGGCGCGCCCCAGGTCTGCAGATGTTCGAAATGGACGACCTTGCCCGAGCTCTTCTCGGTGATCGTGCCGCGCGCGACGAGCCGGTAGTCGGTGGACGGAACGGTCCAGCGCACATAGTGCTGGCGGCCGCCGTCGGACGGGATCGGCGTGCACGTCGCGCCGTCGCAGGCGGACTCTTCGGTGACCCGCTGCGAGTAGTACGTGCCGTTGCCGTCCCAGCCGTCGAGCAGCACCCAGTCGCCCGAGCGGACGAAGTGCTCAGCGGTCGCCGGCGGCCACGTGACCGGGTCGCCCCAGGTGATCTGCGATTCGGTGGCCGACTGCGGCGACCAAGCCCACTGGAACGCCTTCTCCCCCGGCGGCGCGTACTGGCCCGCGCTGCGCTGGAACATCAGCGAAAAGTCGCCGTACACCGGCGAAGCGGCCTGCGCGGGCGGCGCGGCGAAAGCGGTGGCCAGAACGGCTGCGAAGACAGCCTTCGTCCAGAACTTCACGAGCTCCCCCTCAATCAGCGTCGAGGAGGCCTTCGGGCGGATCGAGCACGACCCGGCCCCCCGCGACATCCACCACCGGGACGATGGCGCGGACGAAAGGTACCAACACCGAGCGCCCGTCGTGATCGAGTTCGAGCAGTTCCCCGGCCGGCGAATGGACCACCTCGACGACCTTGCCCACGACAGTCCCGTCGGCCAGCTCGGCGCTCAGGCCGGCCAGCTCGTGGTCGTAGAACTCCTCCGGGTCGCCGGTGGGCGGCAGCGTGTCCGTGTCCGCCAGGAGCAGGGCTCCGCGCAGGGTTTCCGCGACATCGCGGGTGAGCACCTGCTCGAAACGCACCAGCAGCCGCCCGCTGTGTTCGCGGGCGGCTGCGATGGTGAGTTCTCTCGTGCTGCCGTCGCGCAGCTTCGTCGTGACGACCGCACCGATCGCGAACCGCTGCTGCGGCGAATCGGTGCGCACGTCGACCGCGAGCTCGCCGCGGATGCCGTGCGCTTTCGCGATGCGGCCGACTACGACGTCCATACCTGACCGTTTCCGAGAATCTCGGGGTCAGCGATCGGTGTCGACGACGTCCACGCGGACGCCGCGGCCGCCGATGCCGCCCATCACGGTGCGCAGAGCGGTCGCGGTGCGCCCGCCCCGGCCGATCACCTTGCCGAGATCGTCGGGGTGGACGTGCACCTCGAGCGTGCGGCCACGACGCGTGGTCAGCAGCTCGACCCGGACCTCGTCCGGGTTGTCGACGATCCCGCGCACCAGGTGCTCGAGGGAGTCGGCGAGGAAGCTCACTCGGACTTCTCGCCCTCAGCGGCTTCTGCCTTCTCGGCCTCGGCCTTCTTCGGGGCCGACTTCTTCTTCGGCGTGGTGGCCTCGGTGGAGGGCTCCTCGCCGGCCGCGGCCAGCGCCGCGTTGAACAGGTCCTGCTTGGACGGCTTCGGCTCGGCCACCTTCAGGGTGCCCTCGGCGCCCGGCAGGCCCTTGAACTTCTGCCAGTCGCCGGTGATCTCGAGGATGCGCTGGACCGGCTCGGTCGGCTGCGCGCCGACGCCCAGCCAGTACTGCGCCCGCTCGGTGTCGACCTCGATGAAGCTCGGCTCTTCCTTCGGGTGGTACTTGCCGATCGTCTCGATGGCCTTGCCGTCCCGGCGGGTGCGCGCGTCGGCGATGATGATGCGGTAGTACGGCGCACGGATCTTGCCGAGGCGCTGCAGCTTGATCTTGACGGCCACGGGTGTGGGTACTCCTCAGTGCTGTGTGGTGCAGGGCGCGCGCGGAACCCGTGGGGACAGGCTCGCGGCGCCCGGAGGTCAGGAGCTTCCACACGGCGAGAGGGTCCGGCGGAAGCGGGCAAGCGAACATTCTGCCAGACGCCCGTCGCCGAGCACGCACAAGGCCCCGGTTACGCGTGCGCGACCAGCGTCAGAACGACGCGAGCCCGAGCGCTCCGAGCAGGATCGCGACCGCGGGCAGGAAGTTGTTGACCGCGTGCGCGACGATGCTGCCCGCCAGCCTCCCGGTGGACAGCCGGGCCAGCCCGATCGGGATGGAGATCACCAGCAGGAGCGTGGTGCGCAGCGGTTCCAGGTGACTGGCCGCGAACACCGCGGTCGAGAGCAGGAACGCGGCGAAGCGGCCCCACCGCTCGCTGCGCCACTGCAGCCGTTCCACCGCGCCCCAGAGCAGGCCGCGGTAGATGATCTCCTCGCAGATCGGCCCGAGCAGCCACAGGTAGCCGAACATCACCGCGGCGGCGGGCACGGACATCTTGCGGTCGTCGACCAGCGCGCTGATCGCCGACGTCGCGTCCGCCGAGCCGACCAGCTCGGTCCACACGTAGGCGCTCAGCGAGGTGAGCACGAGGCCGAGCATGCCGAATTTGAGCCCGGTCCAGACGTCCGCCCAGCGCCATTCGAGCCGCAGGTCGAGCTTCGGGCCGTTGCCGCGGACGACGGTGACCAGCACCGCGACGCCGGCGGCGATCATGGTGGGCAGCATCGTGCCGAGCAGCACCGTGCTGATCGGCAGCGGCCGGCCGGGAGCGGTCGGCCCGGCGAGCGCGCCGATGAACGCGGCCGACGCCAGCAACACCGCCTCGACCAGCAGGAACGCCCCGAATCCCCAGCGATGTGGCGGGAACGCGGTCGGTTCGGCCACGAAGTCCTCCGGGGAGAGCGCACTGGAGAGGGGTTCACGGGGCTGTGATGTGGTCACGCCCGCCTCCCCGTGCTCGCTCTGCTCACCGGTCGAGCCTAGCGGCCGAAATGGTTTCGCACAGTACTCGACCGGTCACCGGTTTCCGCGTTTTCCCGCCCGCGCTCAGTGCCCGGTGAAGAGCAGGACGGCGGGCGGCAGGTTGTTGGCCGCGTGCGCGAGCACGCTCGCCGAGGTCCGGCCGGAGTAATGCCGCGCCAGCCCGAGGACGAGGCCCTGGCCGAACAGCGCGATCGTGCGCGTGGTCTCGCCGTGCAGCAGCGCGAACACCAGCGAGGTGAGCACGAGCACCACCCACGGCGGGATCTTGTAGTGCGCCAGCGCGTTCCACAGCGCCCCGCGCAGCAGCAGTTCCTCGGTGAGCGGGACGGCGATCACCAGCACGAGCGCGGTCGTGACGAGCCAGACCGGGCTGCCGCCGGACACGTCGGGCAGGTCGGTGAGCGGGCTGTCGGACACCTCGTCGCCGCCGAAGACGGCGATTTCGGCGGCGTTCAGCACGAAGCCGACAACGAGGGCGAGCAGGCCGCAGGCAAGGCCGATGCGGAGGTCGCGGCCTCTCGTGCGGAGCCCGAAGTCGCGTTCGAGCCCGGAGCCGTAGCGCAGGGAGGCGATCGCCGGGCCAAGGCCGAGGATCAGGTTCGGAAGGAAGGCCAGCAGCAGCAACGGTCCCGCGTACGCCTCGACCGGATCGTCGTCGCCGACGTGGCGGTTGAACGCGGCCGCGGTGAGGAGGGTGACGAGGTAGTAGCCGGCGACTCCGAAGAAGAACGCGGCAAAGGCCCAATGGGCGCCCAGAATTCGCTTTCCCCCACCGTCTTCGGCCACGGGTTCACGCTATGTGCCTGTGCTGTGGCGCATCGAGGCGGGGTCGCGTCGCACTCGCCCGTAGCCGTGGCTCACTGCTCGTTGCTCGCGTCCGTGAGGGGAACCCTGAGGGAATCTGATTCCCTCAGGGTTCCCCTCACGGACTTCAACCGCGCCGGACCTCGGCATCGCGTGCCGGGTCTGCAGGGAGGGACGAGAACCCGCGCACTGCGGGAAAACCCCAATGTGGCGTTGGGTGCATGCGACGCACCGAACGCCGCATTGGGTGCGTCTGACGCACCCAATGTGGCATTGGGGCGGTCAGTGGAAGACCGTGCCGCCCAAGACGATGTGGGTCGGGTGGTGCAGGGCGGCGAGGTCGGTCCGCGGGTCGTCCGCGTAAACGATCAGGTCGGCCGGGGCGCCGTGCTCGATGCCGGGGTGGCCGAGCCATTCGCGCGCTTCCCAGGACGCGCTCGCGAGTGCCTGCGTACGCGACATCCCGGCGCGGTGGAGCGCTTCGACCTCGTCGGCGATACGGCCGTGCGCGACCATCCCGCCCGCGTCCGTGCCCGCGAAGACGCGTACGCCCGCTTCAACCGCTGAGGACACCATCTCGCCCACGCCAGCGTGCAGCGCGCGCATGTGGGCCGCATACGTCGGGTACTTGCCTGCCTTGTCCGCGATGCCCGGGAAGTTCTCGATGTTGATGAGCGTGGGCACCAACGCGACGTCGCGGCGCGCGAGTTCGGCCAACTGGTCTGGCGACAGCGCGGTGCCGTGTTCGAGACAGTCGATGCCCGCGCCGATCAGGCCCGGCAACGCGGCTTCGCCGAACACGTGTGCGGTGACGCGCGCGCCGAGTTCGTGGGCGACGCGGATGGCTTCGGCGAGCACGTCGTCCGGCCACAGCGGTGCGAGGTCGCCTTCGCCGCGGTCGATCCAGTCGCCGACGAGTTTGACCCAGCCGTCGCCGTCGCGGGCCTGTTCGGCCACCGCTTCGGGCAGCAGCGCCGGGTCGTCCAGCTCGATCGCGAACCCGGGGATGTACCGCTTGGGCAGCGCCAGATGCCGTCCGCAGCGGATGATCGTGGGCAGGTCCGCGCGCGATTGCAGCGGCCGGACGTCGAGCGGCAGGCCGCAGTCGCGGATCAGCAGCGTGCCCGCGTCGCGGTCGGTCGCGGCCTGGTCCGCGGCCTCCTCCACCGACAGTCCGCCGTGCGGGCCGAGGCCCGGGTGGCAATGCGCGTCGACGAGCCCCGGGACCACGAATCCGCCGGCGGACAGCGTTTCCGCGCCGGGAACCGGCTCGAACGACAGCTTTCCGTCCTGGATCCAGAGGTCACGCGGTTCGCCGTCGGGCAGGACGGTGCCGGAAAGGTGCAGCGGGCTCAATTGTTCTTCGGGTCCTTCGGCAGCTTGAACTTGGACGGGTCGAAGCCGGGCACGTCGTTCATGCCGCCGAGCTGGGACAGGTCCGGCATTCCGCCGGGCATCCCGCCGCCGGGGGGCAGCATCGGCATGCCGCCGGGCATCCCGCCGCGCATCCTCGGCTGCGTGGGTCCCTTCTTGCCCTTCTTCCCCTTCTTGCCCTTGCGGTTCTTGCTTCCGCCGCCTCCGCCGCCGAAGCCGAACCGGCCCGCCATCTGCGCCATCATCTTGCGCGCCTCGAAGAAGCGGTTGACCAGGTCGTTGACCTCGCGGACGGTCACGCCGGAGCCGTTCGCGATGCGCAGCCTGCGCGAGCCGTTGATCATCTTCGGGTCGGCGCGCTCGGCGGGCGTCATGCCGCGGATGATCGCCTGCAGCCGGTCGAGCTGCTTGTCGTCGACCGAGGCGAGCTGGTCTTTCATCTGGCCCGCGCCGGGCAGCATGCCGAGCAGGTTGCCGATCGGGCCCATCTTGCGCACGGCGAGCATCTGCTCGAGGAAGTCCTCCAGCGTGAGCTGCCCGCTGGTGAGCTTTTGCGCGGCCTGTTCGGCCTGCTCCTGGTCGAAGTGCTGTTCGGCCTGCTCGATCAGGGTCAGCACGTCGCCCATGCCCAGGATGCGCGAGGCCATCCGGTCCGGGTGGAACGTGTCGAAGTCCTCGAGCTTTTCGCCGTTGGACGCGAAGAGGATCGGCTGGCCGGTGACCTCGCGGACGGACAGCGCGGCGCCACCGCGGGCGTCGCCGTCGAGCTTCGTGAGCACCACGCCGGTGAAGCCGACGCCGTCGCGGAACGCCTCGGCCGTGGTGACCGCGTCCTGACCGATCATGGCGTCGACCACGAACAGAACTTCGTCCGGCTGCACGGCCTCGCGGATGTCCGCGGCCTGCTTCATCAGCTCTTCGTCGACACCCAGACGACCGGCGGTGTCAACCACGACGATGTCGTACTGCGCGTGCTTGGCCTCTTCGATCGCGCGGCGGGCGACGTCGACCGGGTCGCCGACGCCGTTGCCCGGCTCCGGCGCGAACGTGGTGACGCCCGCGCGCTCGCCGACGATCTGCAGCTGGTTGACCGCGTTCGGCCGCTGGAGGTCGCAGGCGACCAGCATCGGCGCGTGGCCCTGCTTCTTCAGCCACATCGCCAGCTTGCCGGCCAGCGTCGTCTTGCCGGCGCCCTGGAGACCGGCGAGCATGATCACCGAAGGCGGGTTCTTGGCCAGGTTCAGCCGCCGCGTCTCGCCGCCGAGGATGCCGACGAGCTCCTCGTTGACGATCTTGACGACCTGCTGCGCCGGGTTCAGCGCCTGGGAGACCTCGGCGCCCTTCGCCCGGTCCTTGATCTTCGCGATGAACGCCTTGACCACCGGGAGCGCGACGTCCGCTTCCAGCAGCGCGATGCGGATCTCGCGCGCGGTGGCGTCGATGTCGGCGTCGGACAGCCGGCCCTTGCGCGAGAGCGACTGCAGGGCCGAGGTGAGCCGATCGGAGAGGGTGTCGAACACGGGGGTGCACGCTCCAGCTGGGTCGAAAGTTCGCGTGCCGGGCGTGCTCGGCACCCCCGGCATCTTCCGAGGGTAGCCGCCCCGGCCGCCCGGCCTTCACGGGTACGGGAAGGGTACTACGCGTGCACGTATTAACTGGCCGAGCGACAACAGGTCAACCACGCGAAAACCGCTCGCACCGGCTCCGGAATTAAGTAAACATAGGCGTATGACATCAGCTACTGCCCGGCGTCCGACGCTCGCCGAACCGGCAGGAGACGAGGAAGAGCAGGCGCCGTTCCGCCGCATCGCGGGACTGTTCCGGCCGCACCGGCGGGCGCTGGCCGGGCTGTGCGCGCTGCTGATCGTGCAGGCCGGGCTGGGCGTCACCTCGCCGTTCCTGCTGCGGGAGATGCTGGACACCGCGCTTCCGCACCGCGACGCCCTGCTGGTGAGCCTGCTGGCGATGGGGATGATCGCCGCCGCGCTCGGGTCCGGGGCGCTGAGCGTGCGGACCACCGGGTTGTCCAACACCATCGGCCAGCGGGTGATGAACGAGCTGCGCGTGTCCGTTTACAGCCATCTGCAGCGGATGTCGCTGGGCTTCTACACCCGGACCAAGACCGGCGAGGTGCTGTCGCGGGTCTTCAACGACATCGGCGGCGTGGACAACGTCGTGACCGGGACCGCCGCGTCGATCGTGCAGAACGGCACCACGGCGCTGGCGATCGCGGTGGCGATTCTGGTCATGGACTGGCAGCTGGCGCTGTTGTCGCTGGTCGTCGTGCCGTTGTTCCTGCTGTTCACGCTGCGGCTCGGCGGCAAGCAGCGGAGGCTCGCCCGCGGCCGGACCCGGCGGATGGCCCGGCTGACCACGATCGTCGAGGAATCGCTTTCGGTCACCGGCGTGCTGCTGGCCAAGACGATGGGCAACGCGAAGCTCATGCGCGACAGGTTCGCCGAGGAATCGCGCGAGGTCGCGGCGCTGGAGCGCAGCGCCGCGCTGGCCGGGCGGTGGCAGCGGGCGGCGCGGTCGATGAGCCTGACGATCGTCCCGGCGCTGGTCTATTGGGCGGCCGGGCTCGAACTCGCGGGCGGTGCGGCACCGGTCTCGCTGGGCACGGTCGTCGCGTTCACCAGCATGTTGAACCGGCTGCTCGCGCCAGCGACGGCGATGCAGACGGTGGGACAGAACGTCGCGTCGGCGAAGGCGTTGTTCGGGCGGATCTTCGAGGTGCTCGATCTGCCGGTGGAGATCGGCGACCGGCCGGGCGCGCGTGAGCTGGTCCTGAGCGGCGGCGCGGTCTCGATGCGCGGGGTGTCGTTCCGCTACGACGATGACGGTCCGTGGACATTGCGCGACATCGATCTCGACGTGCCTGCCGGGACCACGACGGCGCTGGTCGGGACGACGGGTTCGGGGAAGACGACGCTCGCCTACCTGGTCGCTCGGTTGTACGAGGTGACGGAGGGGAAGGTGTGCGTGGACGGGACCGATGTGCGGGACGTGACGCTCGCGTCGCTGGCCGCCGGGGTCGGGCTGGTGTCGCAGGAGACGTATCTGTTTCACGCGTCGGTACGGGAGAACCTGCGGTTCGCGAAGCCGGACGCAACCGACGAGGAGCTGGAGAACGCCGCGAAGGCCGCGCACATCCACGACACGCTGGCCGCGCTGCCGGAGGGGTACGACACCGTCGTCGGGGAACGCGGGTACCGGTTTTCCGGCGGGGAGAAGCAGCGGATGGCGATCGCGCGGATTCTGTTGCGCAATCCGCCGGTGCTGATCCTGGACGAGGCGACGAGCTCGCTGGACAACCGCACGGAGCGGGCGGTGCAGGCGGAGCTGGACCGGCTCGCCGCCGGGCGCACGACGATCGCCATCGCGCACCGTCTGTCCACTGTGGAGCACGCGGATCAGATCGCGGTGCTGGACGCGGGGAGGGTCGTCGAGCGGGGCACGCACGCGGAGTTGCTGGCCGCGGACGGGAGGTATGCCGCGCTGGTGCGAGGGGAAACCGCCTAATCTGGCGGTATGGAGACCGAACCCGACGTGGACCGGGCCGATGAGCTGGCGACGCTGGCCCGGACGGTGCGCGAGGGCGTCGGGCGGCTGAACTGGCGGATGCGCTTCGAGGCGGGCCCGCCCGCTCCGGGACCGGCCGTGCTGGCAGTGCTTTCGCGGCTGTACCGGGGCGGCACGCACACGCCGGGCGAGCTGGCCGAGGCCGAGCGGATCCATCCGCAGTCGCTGACGCGGATCCTGGCCTCGCTGGCCGAACGCGAGCTGATCACGCGCACCCCGGACCCGGCGGACGGGCGGCGGTCGCTGATCGACATCACCCCGGCCGGGCTGCGGGAGCTGCGCCAGTACTCGATCGCACGGGAGACCTGGCTGGCCGCGGCCCTCGAACGGACGCTGAGCCCCACCGAACAGGAGCTGCTCCGGCTCGCGGCCGGGCTGCTGGCGCGGATCGCGGATTCCTGAGGCCCGGGAGTTCCGGGGCGGCCGCTCCCCACGGCCGTCCCCGGAACTGTGGCGGAAGAGCTCACCTCCCCAGGAGGCCTTCCGCCGCGGGCACGCGGAGCGGTTCCCCCTCGACCACCCGGCGTTGGGGAGAAGTCTGCCGTCCCGGGACACGCGCGCGGCAGCGTGAAGTCCCTCAATCCGGGCTGAGTAGGACTACTCAAACTCGGGTGTCGGGTCCCGCGGAGTCGCTGGCGAACTCGAAGAGCGGTTCGGCGTCGGCGAGCTCCTCGGCGGAGCAGCTCACCGCGCAGGCGGCGGCTTGGAGGACTTCGGTGAGGACTTCCACTTCGGACGGCGGGACGGTGGCCAGCGCGGGGTTGCGGACGTCCATGCGGCCCGCGAGGCCTGCCAGTGCGTGGGCGAGCGCGTGCTGGCCTGCGACTAGCTGGGTGACCACTTCGGACAGTTCGCCGAGGGTGGCGGCTGATCCGTCGCCGCGGAGGAGGGCAGAGAGTTCTTCTGCGCAGGTGCGGAGGTGTCCCGCTACGACCGTGGGGGGCAGGGAGAGTTCTGGGAGGTTCTCTTGGCCTCGCATCTCGTTCACCTCGCCCCCTTGCCCGGACCTGCCATCCTGCCATCGGGATGGGGGTTGTCGATGCCGACACCCCGGATGGGTGAGCCCGGATGGCGCAATCCGGCCGCGTCTGCTTGCCCTGGCCAGCTGTCCGTGAAGGGCTCCTTGAGGGAATCTGATTCCTTCGAGGGGTCCTTCACGGACCTTCAGGAGACGGCGGTCAGGACGGCATCGGTGATGGTGGTTCGCCACTGTGGAGTGACGTGGCCGGAGCGTGGCGAGAGGGCGAAGGAGTCCACTACCGCGCCGCCTAGGGTTGCGGCTTTTGCCCAGTGGACGTCTGCTTCGGCGCGGCGCAGGGCGCTTGCTACGCGGAACAGCAGGCCGATTCGGTCGGCGGCGCGCAGTTCCAGCACTACCGCGTCGGGGCCGCTTGTTTCGTCGTCGAACCACCTGACTACTGGCTTGACCACGACGGGTGACGCGGTGGCGTAGTCGCGTTCCTTCGCGGCCAGGCGTTGGGTGAGCGGCATCGTTCCGGCGACTGCGCGAGCGAACTGTTCCCGCAGCAGCGCGGGATCCGGCAGGGAACCGAACTTCGGTGACGCGGTGAAGACACCTGCTCGGCCGCGGCCGGAGTGTTCGCGCAGGACCGCGGAGTGAACCTCCAACGAGTTCAGGGCCAGGACTCCGGCTGCGGGGGCCAGCAGTTCGCGGTCCGCGGGTACGGCCAATAACGCCGTGACGACCTTGCCGTGGGCGGAGATCCGGATTTGGCCGACGCCGGTGCGAGCGGCCTCGGCGACTAGTTCGCGTTGGTCGTCGTCCAACGGCTCGGGGGGCGTGAAACCCTTGCCGTGCACGGCTTCCTCGCAGCCGCTGACCAGTTCGGCCAGCAGGCGGTCCTTCCAGTCGGTCCAGACGCCGGGGCCGGTGGCCAGCGAGTCGGCGCGGGTCAGGGCGTGCAGGAGTTCCAGCAGGACGACGTCGCCGTCCAGGGTTTTCACCACGCGCGAGATGGTCGCGGGGTCGCCGATGTCGCGTCTCGTCGCGGTGTGCGGGAGCAGCAGGTGGTGGCGGACCATGGCGGAGACCGTCGCGACGTCCGCGGGCGGGAGGCCCAGTCGTTGCGCTACGGAGGCGGAGATTTTCGCGCCCAGTTCCGAGTGGTCGACGTCGCGGCCCTTGCCGATGTCGTGCAGCAGGGCACCGATGAGCAGCAGGTCTGGTCGCGACACGGTGGTGGTCAGTTTTGCTGCTTCGACGCATGCCTGGACCAGGTGCCGGTCGACTGTCCACTGGTGTACTGGCGAGCGCGGCGGCAGGTCGCGTACGGCGCCCCATTCGGGGAACAGCCGGGACCATAAGCCGGTGCGGTCCAGGGCTTCTACTGCGTCGACTAGGCCCTCCCCCGCGCCCAGCAACTCGACGAGCGCGTTGCGGGCGTCGTCTGGCCAAGGTTCGCGCAGCTCGGGGGCGGATTCGGCGAGAGTGCGCAAAGTGCCTGGTGAGATGGGCATTCGAGTGCGGGCAGAGGCGGCTGCGGCGCGAAGCAGGAGGGCCGGGTCTCGGGCCGGGAGTGCATCTCGGGCCAGTGCGACCTCGTCGCCGTGCAGGACAACGCCCTCGGCCAGCGGGCGGCGGACTGGGCGTCGGCCGAAACGTGGGCGTGGTTGTTCCACAGTGGACCGGAGGGCGACGTCGACGGCGTAGGCGATGGTCCGTCCCGCGCCGGAAAGCTTGCGGGCCAGGGTGAATCGGTCGCCGATTTCCAGTTCGTGTGCGACGACGTCGGCGTCGGGGGCGTTGAGGATGTCTCGTTCGCGACGGGCTTCGCGGCGGAGTTCGGTGCGGACGTCTAGCAGGAGTTGCTTGGCTGCCAACAGTTCTTCGCCCGGGCGGGCGGTGAGCTGGCCTGCCGCGAGGGCCTCCAGGACACCGAAGTCGCGGAGGCCGCCGCGACCGTGTTTCAAGTCTGGTTCGGCGGATTGGGCGATCTCGCCGCTGCGCCGCCACCGGGTGTGGACGGATTCGGCGAGCTCGGGCAAACGTTTGCGGGCGGTGCGCCGCCACTGGTCGCGGGCGGCGGAGGCCAGACGTTCGGTGAGGCCTGGGTCGCCTGCCAGGTGCCGGGCGTCGAGCAGACCTAGCGCGGTGCGCAGGTCTTCGGCGGCGACTTTGAGGGCCTCGCCGGGGGTTCGGACTGAGTGGTCGAGGCCGACCCGGGCGTCCCACAGCGGGTACCACAGTGCGTCGGCGATCTCTCCGATCCCGGCGTTTCCGTTGTGCAGCAACAGTAGATCGAGATCGGAGCACGGCACCAGTTCGCGCCGTCCCAAACCCCCTACGGCGACCAGCGCGACACCTGGGTCCGCGGTGTCGACGCCGGCCGCCGTCGCTCCTTTCCCGAGCCAGAACTCGTACAGATCGACCAGGGACGCCCGCAGTGCGGGTGCTCCGTGCCGTCCTTCGAGCAGCAGCGCAGTGGCTCGGGCGAGTTCGCCCCCGTCGGTCATCGGCTACAGCGCGTCCGTGCCGCGTTCACCGGTGCGGACGCGGATCACCGTCTCCACCGGCGTCACCCAGACCTTCCCGTCGCCGATCTTCCCGGTGTGCGCGGCGGTGGTGACCGCGTCGAGGACCTTCTCGACGACGACGTCGTCCACCACGACCTCGATCTTCAGCTTGGCCACGAAATCCACCGAGTACTCGGCGCCCCGGTAGACCTCGGTGTGGCCCTTCTGCCTGCCGTAGCCCTGGACCTCGCTCACCGTCATCCCGAGCACGCCCAGCTGCTCCAGCGAGGAGCGGACGTCGTCGAGCGTGAACGGCTTGACGATCGCGGTGATGAGCTTCATGCCTTGGTCTCCTCGAGTTTCGTGACGGGCTTGACCGGGAACGTCGCCGAGTGGCCGAGGCCGCCCATGCCGGTGAAGTCGTAGGCGCTCTCCGCGTGCTGGCCCTCGTCGATGCCGCTGACCTCGTGCTCGGTGCTGACGCGGAACCCGCCGGCCTTCTTGATCGCGAAGCCGATGATCAAGGTCATGATGAACGAGTAGCCCAGAACCGCAAGCGCGGCGACCACCTGGATGCCCAGCTGCTTGAAGCCGCCGCCGTAGAACAGGCCGTCCGCGCCCGCCGGGTTCACGCTCTTGGTGGCGAAGAACCCGATCAGGATGGTGCCGACGAGACCGCCGACGAGGTGCACGCCGACGACGTCGAGGGAGTCGTCGAAGCCGAAGCGGAACTTCAGCGAGATGGCCAGCGCGCACAGCACCCCGGCGATCAGGCCGATCGCGATCGAGCCGAGCGGGCTCACGAAACCGCAGGCGGGCGTGATGGCGACCAGACCGGCGACCGCGCCGGAAGCCGCGCCGAGCGTGGTCGGCTTGCCGAACTTCAGCTGTTCCACGACCAGCCAGCCCAGTACCGCGGCAGCGGTCGCGACGGTGGTGTTGGTGAACGCGACGCCCGCGAGGTCGTTCGCGCCGAGCGCCGAACCGGCGTTGAAGCCGTACCAGCCGAACCACAGCAGCGACGCGCCGAGCAGGACGAACGGGACGTTGTGCGGACGGCCGGTGTCCTTCGGCCAGCCCTTGCGCTTGCCGAGCACCAGCGCGAGGGCGAGACCCGCGGCGCCCGCGTTGATGTGCACCGCCGTGCCGCCCGCGAAGTCGAGCGCCTTGAGCTGGTTGGCGATCCAGCCGCCCACCGCGTCCTTGCCGGTGAAACCGTCGAACGAGAACACCCAGTGCGCGACCGGGAAATACACGACAATCACCCAGATTGTCACGAAAAGCGTCCAGCCCCAGAACTTCGCGCGATCGGCGATGGCACCGGAAATCAGCGCCGGGGTGATGATCGCGAACATCAATTGGAACATGCAGAACGCGAGCAGCGGCAATGCGTCCGGACCCGGCCACGGAACCGCGGGCGGGCCTTCGCTCGCCAGGCCGACGAGCTTGCCGAACGCGTCCGACAGGCCGGCGTAGTCGAAGTTCCCTACCAGGCCGCCGAAAGCGTCGTTGCCGAAGGACAGCGAGAACCCGAAGAGCACCCACAGCACCCCGACTATCGCGAGTGCGATGAAGTTCATCATCAACATGTTCAAAACGCTCTTCGCGCGGACCATGCCGCCGTAAAAGAACGCGAGGCCCGGGGTCATGAGCATGACCAGCGCGGCGCTGATCAGCACCCAGGCGGTGTCTCCGGCGTTCAGCACAATCGTCCTCCCGTGCCGTGGGCAACTGCTGAGGAAGTGTTGGCCCCCGGTGTTTCGCCGGGCTTCGATTCACGTTTCCCGCTCGTGAACTCCGGCGTGGTGGTTGTTACGGGGACGTTTCCGGGGAGCGGGGGCGAAGTGTCCGGTTAGGCAACGTCATGGTCGAATTACGCTATGTCATTACCTAACCGGGTGATCGAAGCGCTGCGCTGTTCGGTGTGCGCGGAGCCGGTCTCGCTGACCGGCCGGACGCTGCGCTGCGAGCGGCGGCATTCGTTCGATCTGGCCCGGCAGGGTTACGTCAACCTCCTGCACGCGCGCATCCCGGCGGGGACGGCCGACACCGCGCCGATGGTGGACGCGCGGGCGGCGTTCCTGTCTTCCGGTGCTTACGCGCCGCTGGCCGACGCGGTCGCTTCCGCTGCTGGTTCTGCTCCTGGGTTGATCATCGACGCCGGTGCCGGGCCGGGCTATTACCTCTCGCGGGTGCTGGACGACGCTCCGGACGCGGTCGGCCTCGCGCTGGACGTCTCGGCGATCGCGTTGCGGCGGGCCGCGCGGGCACACCCGCGACTCGGTGCGGCGGTGTGGAACCTGTGGGAGCCGTGGCCGGTAGGCGACGGGGTGGCGTCGGTGGTGCTGGACGTGTTCTCGCCGCGGAATGCCGCCGAGTTCCACCGGGTGCTCGCGCCGGGCGGGAAGCTGGTGGTGGCGTCGCCGTTGCCAGGGCATCTGAGCGAACTGGGCGATCTGGTGCTCGCGGTGGACTCGCGGAAGGAAGAACGGCTCGAAGCGGCGCTGGGCGGGTTGTTCGTGCGGGAGTCCGGGGTCGAGGTGGTCCGGACTCAGCCGTTCAGCGCGGCGCAGGTGCGGGATGTCGTGGCGATGGGGCCCGCGGGGTTCCATCTGGACCGGGACGGGCGGCGGGAGCGGCTCGACGCCGCGGCGGGGCGGGACGTGACGCTGGCGGTCTCAGTAAGCGTATGGCGGCGTGCCGAAGTCCGTGAGGGGAACCCTGAGGGACTCTGATTCCCTCAGGGTTCCCCTCACGGACCTCAGCCGATCGCACAAAAGAGGTCCCCGCCCAACCCGGGCGGGGACCTCTTTTTCGGCTCTGTGCCTAAGACTTCTCGGACTTGCCGTTCTCCCCGGAGGAGGAGCCCGCGTCCACAGTGTCCGCCGAGGCCTTCTCGTCTGGTTCCGGCTTCTCGCCCGCGTCGTCCGAAGTGGACTCGACGGCGGCGTCCCGTTCGTCTCCCTTGCTGCGCAACGTCTCCGGGGCCTCGCGCGGACCACGCTTGGCCGCGATGACGAAGTAGGCCATCGCGCCGACGAACAGCAGGATCGACACCCACACGTTGACCCGCAGGCCGAGGATGTGGTTGGCGTGGTCGGAGCGCAGCAGTTCGGTCCCGCAGCGGCCGACGGTGTAGCCCGCGACGTAGAGCGCGAACGCGCGGCCGTGACCGAGCTTGAACTTGCGGTCCGCCCACACCACGAGCAGCGCGATGAGCAGGTTCCAGACCAGCTCGTACAGGAACGTCGGGTGCACCGGGCTCTCCGGCAGCGGGATGTGCCCGGTCGCGACGCCGCCGAGGGCGTCCGGGGCTCCGGTGGCCGGGTCGAAGCGCTGGTAGATCTCCAGGCCCCACGGCAGGTCGGTGTGCCCGCCGTACAGCTCCTGGTTGAAGTAGTTGCCGAGCCGCCCGATCGCCTGCGCGACGATGATGCCGGGCGCGATCGCGTCGGCCATCGCGGGCAGCGGGATCCCGCGGCGCCGGCAGGCGATCAGCGCGCCGACCGCGCCGAGCGCGACCGCGCCCCAGATGCCGAGGCCGCCGTCCCAGATGGCGAAGGCGTTCCAGGGGTTCTTGCCCTCGGTGAAGTACAGCTCGGGGTCGGTGATGACGTGGTAGAGCCTGCCGCCGACCAGGCCGAACGGCACAGCGAACACCGCCATGTCGAGCACGGTGCCCTTCGTGCCGCCCCGAGCCTCCCAGCGCCGCTCGCCCCACCAGATCGCGACGATGATGCCGGCGATGATGCAGAGCGCGTACGCCCGGATCGGGATCGGGCCCAGGTGCCAGACGCCTTGGTCGGGGCTCGGGATCGTGGCCAGGAACGCTGCGGAGTACACGCGGCCACCGTAGCGCGTCGGGCTCCGGTCGTGGTCCGGGTGCCGCGGAACCCTTAGTCAAGACCCGGTCACAGCCCGGTCACGGCCGTCCGGGGTCACACTGTGTACTGCGGGTCGGACGCCGCGGCCAGGTATCCGGCCAGCAGCGCGTCCGCGACCTGGCCGACCGCGGCGTCCTCGGGCAGGAACGTTTCGCCGTGCAGGCTGGGCGCGCCCGCGGTCTCGCCGAGGCCGACGAACAGCATCAGGCCGCGGACGCCGTCGCCGCAGTAATGCGCGAAATCGTCCGCGCCGAAAGACCGGAAAGCTGTGTCCACCTCACTGTCCACGCCCCGGTCTTGGCTGCCTCCGTCTTCGAGCCAGCTCCGCGCGGCGGCGGCCAGCGCCGGATCGTTGACCAGGACGGGCTCGCACGGGCTGATCCGGAGGTCTGCGGTGCAGCCGTACGCGCGGGCGGTGGCGTGCACGACCTCGTCGAGCGCCGCCAGCGCGCGTTCGCGGTCGCTCGCGCGCATCAGCCGCAGCGAACCGAACGCCGACGCCGTGTTCGGCACGACGTTCGCCGCCGTGCCCGCGCTGAGCCTGCCGATCGTGCAGACCGCGCCGTGCATCGGGTCGATCCGGCGGCTCGCTACCTGCTGCAGGCTCACCACCAGTTGGCTGAGCGCCAGCACCGGGTCGCGCAGCAGGTGCGGATATCCGGCGTGGCCGCCCTGGCCGTGCACCACGACCTCGAACTCGTCGGTGGACGCGTTCACCGGCCCGGGCGCGGCCGAGACGACGCCGTACGGCAGCCGCGGCTGGACGTGCGCGCCGATCACCGTGTCGATGCCGCGCTCTTCCAGAATGCCCGATTCGACCAGGTCGAGCGCTCCGGACGGAGACGTTTCCTCGCGCGGCTGCAGGATCGCGAACAGCGGACGCGGGAGCTCGACGCGCCGCGCCGCCCGGCAGACCGCGGTCAGGGCGGCGAGGTGGACGTCGTGGCCGCAGGCGTGCATCAGGCCGGTCTTCGCGGCCCATTCGACGCCCGTGCGCTCGACTACCGGCAAGGCGTCCAGTTCAGCGCGCAGGGCCACGGCTGGGCCCGGGTGCGGTGCGGAGATCTCGATAAGCCGCCCGGTCTTCGCGACCTGCTCGCCCTCGCCTAGCGCGGCAGCCACAAGCCGGGCGGTGTCGTCCTCGTCGCCGGACACACGCGGATCGGCGTGAATCCGGTGCTGCAGTTCAACCGCGGCAGGCAGTTCCTCTGCTAGCGCCGCGCGCCAGGCCTCGACCAGATCGTTCATGCCCGCTCCAGCCCGTAGATCCTGGCCGCGTTCTCATGCCCGGCCAAGCGGGCCAGGCGGATCGCGTCCACTTCGGATAGTGCGTCCGCGGCGAGGGCGGTGCGCAGGAAGTCGGACAGTCCTTGCCGGAACAGCGCGGTGCCCAGGTGATACAGCTCGGCCAGGCCGAACGCGTCGGTGGAGAACAGCAGTTTCCCGAACGGCACCAGCTCCAGCGTCTCGGCGAGGATGGCGGGCGCGCGGAAGCCCGCGTTGTGCGTGATGAGGCCGACGTCGACGAAGACGTGCTCGAAGACCTGCGCGAGGTAGGCGGCGTTGCGGTGGAACGGATAATTGTGCAGCAGCAGGACCGGGACGCCCGCGTCGCGGGTCGCGCGCAGCAAACCGGTGAGCCGCAAGGGATCGCAGCGGTGGAGGTCGACGTCGGAATCTCCGTAGCCGACGTGGAATTGCACCGGGAGCCGCCGGTCGATGCCGGACCAGATCAGGTGGCGGTGCAGGACCTCGTCGGCCAGCCGGACCGGTTCGCCCGCCTCGATCCGGGCCAGCCAGCGTCCGGCGGCGGCTTCGACTTCGGCCGCGGCCGGGCGTTCGCCGGACAGCTCCAGCCCGACCCGGTACGCCGCGATGGACTTCACGCCGACCGCGCTCGTCGTGCGGCGGTCGAGTTCGGCGGCAAAGTCGTCGGCGAAACTGGCGGCGCTCGTCTCGCAGATGACGTCTTCGGCGACCTGTTCCAGCCGGACGATGTCGTGCGCGCGGGCGTCGGCCAGTTCGGCGAACTCCTTGGTGGTGGTGAGGGATTCGGGCAGGAAACCGCCGTCCAGCAAGTAATCCGTGCTGCCCGTGCCGCGAAGGAACCGCCGGTTGACCTCCGCCGCGCCCAATTCGGCGCGGCGGGCGAGATAGTCGTCGGCCGGGGCGTGTTTCGGCAGGTCGAGGATCGGCGCGCAGCGTTCGCGCACGGACAGGCCGATCAGCGAGTCGAACAGCGACGTCCCCAGCGACGACACGGTGTCCGCCTCGGTGAGCATCCGCTCGAACCCGTCGCGGTCGACGCCGCCGGTGCGGACGCCGTGACAGTGATGGTCGACCAGCGGCAGGTCCGCGACGAAATCGAGCAGTCCGGTCATGCCTCTCCTTCAGCGAGCCTCTCCCCCACCCTACGGGCGAATCCGGGCGCCGAGGCGACCACGACGACAGCCAGCACGAGCACCCCGCCCGCCACGACCGGGAACCACCGCGCGGGGCCTTCGGTCGGGTACGGCACGACGTTGACGTACACGGTGTAGCCGAGCAGAACCAGCGCGCCGATCGGGAAGGCCAAGTGCCACGACGGAACGCGCATCCGCCGTCGCACGAACAGCAGGAGGATCGCGCCGAGCGTGGTGAGCAGGTAGATGACTAACAGGATCAAGGTGCCGATGGATCCTGCCCAGGCGAAGGTGTCGTCGGCAGTGGCGCCGAAGCACACCGCGCACACCAAGATGATCAGGGCCGCCGCGAGAGCAACCACGGTCACGGCGATGGCGGGAGTGCCTTTCGCGGAGATCCGGCCGATGCCGCGTCCGTCGAACGCGTCGCGGCCGAGGGCGAACAGCAGTCGCGAGCCGCCGACGACGCAGGCGAGGCAACAGCCGAACGCGCTGATCGCGGCACCCGCGCTGATGACGTCGCCGACCCATGGGCCGACGAAGCGGCTGCCGAGATCGCCCAGCAGCGACGGGGAATTGTGGAACGCCGTGGCGTCGCCGCCGAAGGCCATCATCTCGACGGCGGTCACGAGCACGAAGTAGGCGCCGCCGAAGATGGCCGTGCCGAGGATCGCGCGTGGGATGTTGCGGCGCGGGTCGCGGGTTTCCTCGCCGAGCGTCGCGGCGGCCTCGAAACCGGCGAACGACAGGAAACCGAACACCGCGCCGAGGAAAATGCCGGAGACTCCGGTGTCCGGTACGAAAACCTGCAGTGTGAACCGTCCGCTGGGAGCGTCTCCGGCGATCAGCCGGACCAGGATGACCACGGTGACCAGCAGGATGAGCGCGATGGTCGCGCCTTCGACGGCGAGCAACGTGCTGGTGCCGCGACGGGCCGGGGCGACCGCGAGGAGCCAGCTGCCGATCAGCGCGACGGCGGTCAGCACGAACGGCCCCCACGACGGCGGGTGCGGCCAGATCCCGACCTGGGTCAGGAACGCCGTGCCCAGCACGCCCGCGGCGGAACTGGTGACCACGGCGTAGAAGGTGTAAGTGCCGAGCAGCCCGATGCCGGACACGACGCCCGCGCGCGGACCGAGGGTCGCGCCGACGAACGCGTAGACCGATCCCGCGTGCTGATAGTGGCGGCAGAGCTGGACGAAGCCGTACGCGACCAGCAGCACCCCCGCCGCCGAGAGCAGGAACGCCAGCGGAACCGCGCGTCCGGCCGCCGTCGCTGTTTGCTGTGGATTGATGTTCGCGGCCATGCTGGGTGCCATGAGCGCGACGGACAGCCCGACGGCCTGCCAGACCGACAGGGTGCGCCGCAATTCGGGACGGTCTCCGGACACGGACGCGCTCCTTTCCCGAGGAGTACACAGTGAACCTTCCGAGCGGTGCGGAGAGCGAGCGCCGACCGGCTGAACTCTCTCGTGCGGCGCGGAAGGAGCGCCTCGTTTCCCGTCAACCTCGATCGGCTGAACCTCTCATCCAGCGTTGAAGGAGCAAACCTTGTCGTCCCCCTTCTCGTCTTCGGCCAACCTCGACCGCGACCGGCTCGCCGAACTCGGCGCGGCGGCAGCCGGTCGGATGGAGCAGGCGGGCGTCGAACTCGTCGCGCTGAGCTTCGTGGACAACTCCGGGATTTCGCGGGTCAAGGCGGTTCCGGTGGCGAGGCTGGCGACAGTCGCGGCGTGGGGCGTCGGCGCGTCGAACTCGTTCGACTTCTTCCTCGGCACCGACAGCATCGCTGACGGCGAGCATTCCCTCGGCCCAGTCGGCGACCTGCGGCTGCACCCCGACCTCGACGCGCTCACCGTCCTCGCCGCCCAGCCCGGCTGGGCGTGGGCCCCGGCGTGGCGATACGACCAGGACGGGCACCAGCACCCGCAGGACACCCGGGGTCTCGCCGCGGCCGCCGTCGCACAGCTCGCCGACCGCAGCCTGACCGCACGGATGGCCTTCGAACTGGAGTGGATCACGACGGACGCGGACGGCATCCCGCTGCCCGGCCCGGCCTACGGCTACTCTCGCCTGAGCGCGAACCACGAGTATCTCCGCGCGATAGTGTCCACTTTGGACAAGTGTGGCGTGAAGCTGGAGCAGATCCACCCGGAATACGCGGCGGGCCAGTTCGAGCTGTCGATCGCCGCGACGGATCCAGTACGGGCGGCCGATTTAGCCGTGCTGACAAAGGAAACCGTGCGGACGGTCACCGCCGCGCACGGGCTGCGCGCGTCGTTCACCCCGAAGTTCGAACCCGGCGGCGTCGGCAATGGCGGACATGTGCACCTGAGTCTCTGGGACGGCGAACGAAATCTGTGCGCGGGCGGGACCGGGGCGTTCGGACTGACCTCGACCGCGGAATCCTTCGGTGCGGGCATTTTCCGCCGGTTGCCCGCACTGTTGACCGTCGGCGCGCCGTCGGTGGTCAGCTATCTGCGGCTGGAACCGCACCACTGGGCAGGTGTGTTTACCGCGTGGGGACTGGAAAACCGCGAAGCACCGCTACGCCTGATCCGCGGCGCGGCCGGACAGCGCGACACAGCGGCGAACCTGGAGGTGAAGTGCTTCGACCTCACCGCGAACCCGTATCTGGTGGTGGCGGGACTGCTTTTCGCCGGACAGGCAGGCATCGACGCTGCGGCGCGCTTGCCCGAACCGGTCAGCGTGGACCCGGGGTCGCTCTCCCCCTCGGACGCCGCGGCGGCTGGGGTCGCGCGGCTTCCGCAATCGCTGTCGGAGGCGATCGCCGCGTTCGAGGCCGACGACGTGCTGCCGGACGCGTTCGGACCCCAGCTGGCCACGACGTTGGCGGACGTGCGTCGTGCCGAAGTGGCCGAGCTGGGGTCGCTGGAACCGGCGGAGTTGTGCCGGGTGATGCGTTTCCTGCACTGACCCGGTTCACCGAAGCAAAGCCGCCACCCGGGACTGCAGTTCGGGCAGCATCGCGTACAGCTTGTCGCCTGGGCAGTCGGTGTTGTAGAAGTCGCGGTGTCCCTTGATTTCCTTGACCGGGATGCCGTACTGGCGGCACACGTACGCCACGAACACCACCAGCGAATCGAACTGCGCCTTCGGCGGGGCGACCTGCATGTAGGTGCCCTCGTTCTCGATGCCGATCGCGTTGTCGTTCTGGCCGGGGCAATGCGCCGCGCGGACGATCTTTTTGCCGCTGCGCAACGCGTCCAGGCTGCCGTGGCGGCCTTCGAGACGGTAGCCGCCGCGGGAGACGGTGAAGTGCTGGCCGGTGTCGGACCAGCCGTTGTTGTCGATGTGGTCGGCCTGGTCGTTGCGCGCGACCTGGAACGCGTGCTCGAGCGAGTAATCGGTGCTGTTGGGGCAGTCGATGTGGTGGATGAGCACGCGATTGGCCGGATGGTCGAGCGTGGTGAGCGGATCCGCGGGCGGGCGCGCACCCCACTCCGCACAGCTGTAGATGCGCGGCGCCGCCGCGGCGTGCGCGAGGCCGGGCAGCACGAGCCCCGCCGCCGCGGCGGCGCTCACGCCGGCCGCCCCGCGCAGGAACGTCCTCCGGGGAACCTGTCCGATGTCGAAAGCCATGCGCCGCACTGTGCGCGGACGGCGTACACGATGCGTACAACCGGCCGCTCAGGCGCGCAGGTCCAGCTCCGCGGGGAAGGGTTCGGCCAGGGTGAGCACCCCGCCCTCGCTCTTCGCGTGCGGCACGTAGTCGCCTTCGGAGAGCGCGTAGACGGTGGCGGCTTCCTGCTCCGGGTCGACGAGCAGGTAGTACGGGATGAGCGCTTCGGCGTAGAGGGCTTTCTTGAAGATCCGGTCCTGCACCCTGGTGGACGGCGATTCGATCTCGGCGGCCAGCAACACCTCGGACGCCGGATACCAGGTCGTGGCCACGTCGGGGCAGGTGACGATCACGAAGTCCGGGATCAGCAGGCGGCTTTCGCCACAGCGAACATTGACTCCCGGGAGCAGTTCGAGATCGTCCGGCAGCTCGGGCACCACGGCCAGCTGAAGCCGTTGCAGCAACCGCTGGTGCAGCGAGGTCGGGGCTGGGCTCATGAGGAGTGCCCCGTCGACCGCTTCGATCCGGGTACCGAGAAGCTGCTCTTCCGGCAGCGCAAGCACTTCCGACAGCCACGGGGCCGAGGATTGGCCGGTGTCGTGCTCAGCAGGTGCTGACATGCGAAGTCACCTCCACCCGCGCTTGATCTCTCTCGCCAGGTCCAGTCTGCCATAGCCGTCGCACTCCCCCTCGGTTCTTCCGCATACCGAGAGAGTACGAACGACCACCGACAGTTTCCGGCGCTCGACCCGGGATCAGGCCGGAGCGACCGCCTCGCGCACGCCCCGCGCCAGCTCCGAAGCCAGCTTCGCCACGCCGTCCGGACCGTCCGCCGCAGCCGTGACCAGCGCGGACCCGACGATCACCGCGTCCGCGAACCCGGCCACCTGCGCGGCCTGCTCCCGCGAACGGACCCCGAGGCCCACCCCGATCGGCAGCTCGGTGTGCTCCCGGGTCCGGCGCACCAGGTCCTCCGCGTGCACACCCACCGCGTCGCGGGCACCCGTCACGCCCATCACCGCGGTCGCGTACACGAAGCCCGACGAGGCCGCCGTGGTCTTCGCGAGGCGTTCCTCCGACGACGACGGCGCGACCAGGAAAATCCGGTCCAAACCGTGCTCGGCGGACGCGGCCATCCACTCGTCGGCCTCGTCCGGAATCAAATCCGGCGTGATCAGGCCCAGGCCACCGGCGGACGCCAGGTCGCGCGCGAACGCGTCGACCCCGTAGCGGTGCACCGGGTTCCAATACGTCATCACCACCGCGCGACCGCCGCGCGCCGACACCGATTCCACGACCTCGAACAGCTGCTTCAGCCGGAAACCGCTGGCCAGCGCCGCCTCGGCGGCCGCCTGGATGGTGGGGCCGTCCATGACCGGGTCGGAGTACGGGACGCCGACCTCGACCAGGTCCGCGCCGCCGTCGACGGTGGCGGCCAGCAGGTCTTTCGAGCCGTCCACGGACGGGAACCCGGCGGGAAGGTAGCCGACCAGCGCGGCCCGGTGTTCCGCCCGCGTCGCCGCGAACAGCTCGTCGAGGCCGCTCACTTGTCCTCCCCGTCCACGAGCCCGAACCACTGGGCCGCGGTGTCCATGTCCTTGTCGCCCCGGCCGGAAAGGTTGACCACGATCAGCCCGTCCGGGCCCAGCTCGCGGCCCAGTTCCAGGGCCCCGGCCAGCGCGTGCGCCGATTCGATCGCCGGGATGATGCCCTCGGTGCGCGAGAGCAGCCGGAAGGCGTCCATCGCGGCCGCGTCGGTGACCGGGCGGTACTCGGCGCGGCCGGAGTCCTTGAGCCACGCGTGTTCCGGGCCGACGCCCGGGTAGTCGAGCCCGGCGGAGATCGAATGCGATTCGACCGTCTGGCCGTCCTCGTCCTGCAGCAGGTACGACATCGCGCCGTGCAGGTTGCCCGGGGTGCCCTTGGTGAGCGTCGCGCCGTGCCGGTTGCCCTCGATGCCCTCGCCGCCCGGCTCCAGGCCGACCAGCCGCACCGACGGGTCGTCGTAGAAGCCGGAGAAGATGCCGATGGCGTTGGACCCGCCGCCGACGCACGCCGCGACGACGTCCGGCAGCCGGCCCGCCTTCTCCAGGATCTGCGCCCGCGCCTCCTCGCCGATGACGTGGTGGAAGTTGCGCACCATCATCGGGAACGGGTACGGGCCGGCGGCGGTGCCGAAGAGGTAGTGCGTGGTGTCGGCGTTCGTGACCCAGTCGCGCAGCGCCTCGTTGATCGCGTCCTTCAGCGTGCGCGACCCGGTTTTCACCGGGATGACCTCGGCGCCGAGCAGCTTCATCCGCGCGACGTTCAGCGACTGGCGCTCGGTGTCGACCTCGCCCATGTACACGACGCAGTCGAGGCCGAGCAGCGCGCACGCGGTGGCCGTGGCGACGCCGTGCTGGCCCGCGCCGGTCTCCGCGATGACGCGCTTCTTGCCCATCCGCACGGTGAGCAGCGCCTGGCCCAGCACGTTGTTGATCTTGTGCGAACCGGTGTGGTTGAGGTCCTCGCGCTTGAGGAACACCCGCGCGCCGCCGGCGTGCTCGCCGAAGCGCTTGGCCTCGGTGAGCAGCGACGGACGGCCCGCGTACTCGGCGAGCAGCCGGTTCAGCTCAGTGGTGAACTCGGGGTCGTGGCGGGCCTTCTCGTACTCCGCCGCGACCTCGTCGACCACGCCGATCAGCGCTTCCGGCATGAACCGGCCGCCGTACGGGCCGTAGTAGCCGCGCTCGTCCGGGTCGTGCTTGCCGCGGTCGGTCACCGCGAGGGCCTCGGGCAGGCGGGGTGCGAACCGGCGGTGACGAGCTTGACGACCGCGCCCTTCGGGTCGCCGGAGGCCACCAGGCCCTCGCCGACGAGCACCGCGTCCGCTCCGTGGCCGGCGTACGACATCAGGTCGCCCGGGCCGCGGACGCCGGACTCGGCGACCTTGAACACGTCCATCGGCAGGCCGGGCGCGAGGCGGGAGAACACGTCGCGGTCCACTTCGAGGGTGTGCAGGTTGCGCGCGTTGACGCCGATGACCTTCGCGCCCGCTTCGAGCGCGCGGTCGGCCTCCTCGGCGTTGTGGATCTCCACGAGCGCGGTCATGCCGAGCGATTCGACGCGGTCGAGCAGCGCGGCGAGCGCGTTCTGCTCCAGCGCGGCGACGATCAGCAGGACCATGTCCGCGCCGTGCAGCCGGGCCTCGTGCACCTGGTACGGGCTGACGACGAAGTCCTTGCGCAGCACGGGAATGTCGACCGCGGCGCGCACCGCGTCGAGGTCGGCGAGCGATCCGCCGAAACGGCGCTGCTCGGTGAGCACGCTGATCACGCGCGCGCCGGCGTCCTCGTAGTCCCGCGCCAGCGCGGCCGGGTCGGGAATCGTGGCCAGCTCGCCCTTGGACGGGCTGCGCCGCTTCACCTCGGCGATGACGCCGATGCCGGATTCGCGCAGCGCCGCCATCACGTCACGCGGCGGGGCGGCCTTGGCCGCCCTGGCCTTCAGTTCGTCGAACGGCAGGGCGGATTCCCGCTGCGCGAGATCCTCGCGCACGCCGGCGACGATGTCTTCGAGCACGCTCATCGGACGCCCCTACCCGCTGCCGCACTCCTGGGTCCACTCGCAAGCTCGCTCACAAAAACCTTCCCCTTCCCGCCGAAACGATGCTAACCCCCGCTCGAGGACCGGCCGGTTCCGGGTTGCTCAGCGCCGCGGATCCCCGCCGTCGGTCGGGTCGTCGCCCTCCGACAGCGCCTCCCACAGCTCGGTGTCCGGATCCTTCCGCGCCGCCTTGGCTCCCGGTGCGGCGTAACGGGCGCCGAGCTTGCGCGCGGCTCCCGCCCACTTGATCGCTGCCAACCCGCCGAGTGCGACAAGAATTCCGCCCAGCACCGCGATCAGGTGGCCGAGCACGATTTCCGTGCCCGGCAGCCCGGGCGCGAACCCGCCGAACTCGATCCCGTCGACGCCGCTCCAGACGCCCGCCGCACCGGCGAGCACCAGCACGATCCCGAGCGCGCGGCGCAGCCAGCCGCCGGTGGCGATGGCCCCGGCGACGCCCGCGAGCGCGAGGATCGCGAGCGGCACGAGCGCGGTGGAGCGCTGTTCGCCGGGTTCGGTGTACAGCACGGTGCCGCGCACGCCCTCGTCGCGGAATTCGGCGAACCACACCATCCGGGACGCTCCCCAGAGGGCCAGTGCGCCGAGCAGGAGGGCGAGGATGATCGTCCACAGTGGACGGCGGGCGGAAGCTGCGGCAGGCTCGGGCGCCGTCGGCGATTTCCCGCTGTCCGAGGGCGCTTCGGCAGCGGTTTTCCCCGCGCCAGAAGATTTTTCACCGACATCCGCCGGGCGGACCGCGTCCTCTCGCGCCTCGGCGCCGCCGCGCCGTGGTTCCGCCTCCCCGGACCGCTCAGACACCGGCCGCGTCCTCGGCCGGGTCCAGCTCGCCCGCCGGGATCATCGTGCCCGCCGCGGCGATCGCGGACAGCACGGTGCGGGCCTTGTTGAGCGATTCGGTGTCCTCGTAGTCCGGGACCGAGTCCGCGACCACGCCGCCGCCCGCCTGGACGTAAGCCGTCCCGTCGAGCATCAGCGCCGTGCGGATGGCGATCGCGGTGTCCGCGTCGCCCGCGAAGTCCAGGTAGCCGACCACGCCGCCGTACAGCGCTCGGCGCACCGGTTCCAGCTCCTCGATCAGCTGCATCGCGCGCACCTTCGGCGCGCCGGACAGCGTGCCTGCCGGGAAGCAGGCGGTGACCGCGTCGAACGCTGTGGCGTCGTCCTTCAGCTCGCCGGTCACCGTGGACACGATGTGCATGACGTGGCTGTAGCGCTCGATCTGGAAGAAGTCGACCACGTGCACGGTGCCCGGCTTGCAGACCTTGCCGAGGTCGTTGCGGCCGAGGTCGACGAGCATCAGGTGCTCGGCGCGTTCCTTCTCGTCCGCGAGCAGGTCCTTGGCCAGCTGCGCGTCCTCCTCCGGATCCGCGCCTCGCCAGCGGGTGCCCGCGATGGGATGCGTGGTGGCGCGGCCGTCGCGGACCGTCACCAGCGATTCCGGGCTGGAGCCGACGATGTCGAAGCCCTCCAGCCGCAGCAGGTACATGTACGGGCTCGGGTTGGAGGTGCGGAGCACGCGGTACACGTCGAGCGCGTCGGCTCCGGTCTCGATCTCGAACCGTTGCGACGGCACGACCTGGAACGCTTCGCCGGCCTTGATCGCCTCGACCGCCTTGTCGACGGCCGCGTGGAAGTCCTCCTTGGCGCGGTGGCGGCGGAACTCCGGCACCGGCCGGTCGAACGTCGCGACGGTCGGCGGCGCGGGCACCCGCAGCTGCTCGGTCATCGCGGACAGCCGGGCCAGCGCGTCGTCGTACGCGGCGTCCACGCGCTCGGCCGAGTCGTCCCAGTTGACCGCGTTGGCGATCAGCGTGACGGTGCCCTCGTGGTGGTCGAACGCGGCGAGGTCGGTGGCGAGCAGCATGGTCAGCTCGGGGATGTCGAGGTCCCGTTCGGCCAGCTCGGGCAGCTTTTCCAGCCAGCGCACGGAATCGTAGCCGAGGTAGCCGACCATTCCGCCGGTCAGCGGGGGCAGGCCGGGCAGCGGTTCGGTGTGCAGCGCCTCGACGGTCGCGCGCAGCACCTGCAGCGGGTCGCCCTCGGTGGGCAGGTTGTCCGGCGGGGTGCCGGTCCAGACCGCTTTGCCGCCCGAGACGGTGAGCGCGGCCGGGCTGCGCACGCCGATGAACGACCAGCGCGACCACGATTTCCCGTTCTCGGCCGATTCGAAGAGGAAGGTGCCGGGCCGGTCGGCGGCGAGCTTGCGGTAGATCCCCAGCGGGGTCTCGCCGTCGGCGAGCACCCGGCGCACCACGGGGATCACGCGGCGGCTTTCGGCCAGCGCGCGGAAGTCGGCGCGGGACGGGCTGACCGGGCCGGGCCCGGCCGTGGACGTGGCTGCTGAGCTGACCATGCGTCTCATTGTGCCGCTACGGCCGCGTCCGCCGGTCAGCGGGCTCTCAATTCAATGACTGTTGAATTTGAGGCGGCGACCGGTCAAGATGGACTGGTGAGCACCGAAGACACTACCGCGCGCCGCCGCGGCCGCCGCCCCGCTGGTCAGGACACCCGCGCGGTCCTGCTCGAAGCCGCCCGCACGGTGTTCGCCGAGAACGGCTACGAACGCGCGACGGTCCGCTCCATCGCCGCGCGCGCCGGCGTCGACGCGGCCATGGTCAACCACTGGTTCGGCGGCAAGGAAGGCCTGTTCGCGCAAGCGGTGCTGAAACTGCCGTTCGAACCGGCGGAACTGGTCACGGTCCTGCGCGACGGCCCGGTCGACGAGCTGGGCGCCCGGATCGTGCACACTTTTTTGACCCGCTGGGACGGCGTCGGCGGCGACACGTTCCAGGCGCTGATCCGCAGCATCGCCAGCCATGAGGCGGCGAGCACGGTGCTGCGGGAGTTCTTTTCGCAGTTTTTCACCACGCTGCTGAGCGAGACCGGCGTTGACCGGCGGGAGCTGCGGGTGGCGTTGTGCGCGTCGCAGCTGGTGGGGATGGGGCTGGTCCGGTACGTGGCCCGGTTCCCGCCGATGGTGGAGGCGGAAGTGGACACATTGATTACCGCGGTGGCGCCGACGTTGCAGCGTTATCTCACCGGGGACATCGACTAGCGCGACAGCAGCAAGAAGACCAGCGCGAGCCCACCCGGCAGCACCTGCACGAACAGAATCCGCTTCGACGCGGTGGCAGCCCCGTAGAGACCGGCCACGATCACGCACGCCAGGCCGTACAGCTTCAGCTGGAAGCCCGCCGGGTCGGCCGCGATCAGGCCCCAGATCAGCGCGGCGGCGAGGAAACCGTTGTACAGCCCCTGGTTCGCCGCCAGTGTCTTGCTCTCGCGGGCGAATTCCTCGGTGGTGCCGAACGCCGCGCGCGCCCGCGGCGTGGTCCACAGGGCCATCTCCAGCACGACGATGTACAGGTGGATCAGGGCGACGAGCCCGATCAGCACGTTCGCGACGACGGTCATCGCGCGCTCTCGTCCGCGAGCAGCAGCCGTTCGCCGGTGTCGAAGCAGGTGTGCGTCCCGGTGTGGCAAGCCGGGCCGGTCTGGTCCACCCGCAGCAGCACCGTGTCGCCGTCGCAGTCGACGCGGACCTCTCGCACGTGCTGGACGTGGCCCGAGGTCTCGCCCTTCACCCACAGCTCCTGCCGGCTGCGCGACCAGTACGTCCCGCGGCGCGTGGTGAGCGTGGAGTCCAGCGCGTCGTCGTTCATCCACGCCATCATCAGCACGTCCGACGTCGCGTGGTCCACCACGACCGCGGCGATCAGTCCGTCGGCGTTCCACTTCAACCGGGCGGAAAGTTCCGGCGAGAGGCTCATCGCACGACCACCCCGCCGGTGCGCAGCGCGCCCTTCACGTCGCCGATCGTCAACTGTCCGAAGTGGAATACGCTCGCCGCCAGCACCGCGTCGGCGCCGGCTTCCACGGCGGGCAGGAAGTGTTCGGTCGCGCCCGCGCCGCCGCTGGCGATCACCGGGACTCGCACCGCTTTGCGGACCAGGTCGATCAGTTCGAGGTCGAAGCCGGTTTTGGTGCCGTCCGCGTCCATCGAGTTGAGCAGGATCTCGCCCACGCCGAGCTCCTCGCCGCGCGCGGCCCATTCCACCGCGTCGATTCCGGTGCCGCGCCGGCCGCCGTGCGTGGTGACCTCGAAGCCGGACGCCGTCGGTTCGCTGCCTTCGGGCACGCGCCGCGCGTCGACGGACAGCACGACGCATTGTGCCCCGAACCGGCGCGACGCCTCGTGCAGCAGCTCCGGGCGCGCGATGGCGGCCGTGTTGATGCTGACCTTGTCCGCACCGGTGCGCAGGAGCCGGTTGACGTCGTCGGTCGAGCGCACGCCGCCGCCGACGGTGAGCGGGATGAAGACCTGCTCGGCGGTGCGGCGGACCACGTCGAAGGTGGTTTCGCGGTCGCCTGAGGACGCGGTGACGTCGAGGAAGGTCAGCTCGTCCGCGCCCTCGGCGTCGTACCGGCGCGCGAGCTCCACCGGGTCGCCCGCGTCGCGCAGGTCGGCGAAGTTGACGCCCTTCACGACCCGGCCCGCGTCGACGTCGAGACAGGGAATCACCCGAACCGCCACAGCCATGCGCTCCAGCCTAGTCGGCCGCTCACCCAAGCCCGCCGCGACGGCTTCGTCACTAATTTTCGGATCCGATGCATCAAAACCGCACCCTCGCGCGTCTCATGATCGTGACCATCGGTTTCGACGATTTCGTGGCGGAACGCCTCGACGGGCTGCTGCGCTACGCGACCGTCCTCGCCGACGACCCGCATCTGGCGCAGGACATCGTCCAAGACGTGCTCCTGCGCGCCCAGCAGCGCTGGTCGAAGATCGATTCGCCGCCCACCTACGTCCGCCGGATGATCACCAACGAGTACCTCTCGTGGCGCCGCCGCGCCGCCCGCCGCGTGGTCCCGTCGAACCATTCGGTGCTCGATTCGCTGGGGCCGCCGACCGCCGATCCCAGCACCGCCTACGACGAACGCGACGAAATGCTCGCCTTGCTGGCCACGCTGCCGCGGAAACAGCGCGCCGCGGTCGTGCTCCGCTACTACGAGAACTACACCGACGCCGAAATCGCCGATTTCCTCCGCTGCGGCGTCTCGACCGTGCGCAGCCAAATCTCGCGCGCGCTGGCGACACTGCGCGCCGGCATGCCCTCGTTGCCGTCCGTCCTCACCACCGGAGCAGGAGAATGACCCCGTCGAACGAGACCGAGACGCTGGTGCGCGACAGCCTCGAACGGCTCGCGGAGCAGGCGCCGGACGGCAATGAGGTCCTCAACGCGCTCGCGCGGGCCCGGCAACGCCAGCACCGGCGCCGTCCTCGCCTCGCGCTCGCCGCCGCGGCCGCGGCGGCGATCGCGGTCGCCGCCGGGGTGCCGCTGGTGGTCAACGCCGTCACCGATGTGCCCGCGCAGCTCACGCCCGCCGCCGGACGGCCGGTGCTCGCGTACACGCCGGGCTGGCTGCCGGACGGCTTCACCGAGCAGTACCGCTCAGGCGGGCCCGGAAACACCGCGCAGGTGCGGCAATGGCAGGCCGGGGCGAGCCGGGTGGAAATCGCGGCGCACTCCACGGCCGATCCGGAATGGGCGCAGACCGCGCTGCGCATCTCGGCGTTGAAGGACCAGGTCGTGGTGCACGGACGGGTCGCCATGGTGACCGGGCCGAGCGACACGATCGCGACGCTGACCTGGATGCCGGACGACCGCCACGTGCTGACCGCGAAGGTGGAAGGCGTCCCGGACGCGCGCACGGTGGCTGAGCAGGTAGCCGATTCGGTCACCCAGGAACCCGTGCTGGTCCGCGGTGAGGCACGGTTCGGACCGCTGCCCGCGGGAATGCGCGAAGAAGCCACGACGGTGCGCGGCAGCGACTCGGGCAACGCGACGACCGTGCTCGACGCCGGCGGCCCGGCGGGCAAAGTGCGCGTGACGGTCGGCAGCGGGTCCCCGGCTCTCGGCGGGTCCAGGCCGGTGCGGGTGCGCGGCTTGCCCGGGGCTTACGTGCCCGCCTCCGGACCGGCCGACGCGCAGGTCACCGTGCGGTTGTCATCCGGACGCTGGCTGACCGCCTCCGGCCGGTTGCCGCGCGAACAGCTCGTCGCGGTGGCGGACGGGATCGTGCTCGATTCGGCGCCGGATTACGCCTGGCTCGGCACCCGCTGACCGCTACCGTGAACGCATGTCCGACTTGGGGGAGTCTCGGAGCACGTTCGCGCGGATAGCGACCGCGGTCGGGATCGGCGCGGCGATCATCGCCGTTCTGGTGGCCTGGTGCGTCGGTGCCAACTATCTGGCCCAGCTGACCGCGGGCGAGCAGCTGACCTGCCGGTTGCGGAATCTCGTGCCGTGGTCGGGCTTGGGCGTGACGCTGTGGCAGGTGAGTTCCCTGGTGCTGTTCCTGCTCGCCGGAGCCGGGATTTCGGCGCTCCTCGGGCGAATCGGAGTGCGAAAGGCGGCGCTCGGCATTTGCGCGGCTCTGGTCATTCTGTTCACCTGGGGCTATGTCGCGGCGACCCATGTGGTGATGCACAAGGTGGCCGATCACGGCACGTCGGTCTCCGTGCCGACGACGCCGCCCGGCGGGCCGCAGCCTGTCGACCGCTGCCAAGGACTCTGACGCCGTCTACCGTGGAGCTATGTCCGAACTGGAGCGTCTCGGCGCCGAGAAGTACGTCGTGCTGACCACTTTCCGCCGCGACGGCCGCGCGGTCCCGACCCCGGTGTGGGTCTCCCGCGACGGCGACGAGCTGGTGCTGTTCTCCGAACGCACCGCGGGCAAGGTCAAACGGATCCGCAACAACGGCGAGGTCCGGCTGCAGGCGTGCGACGTCCGCGGCCGCCGGGTGCACGGCGCCGAAGTAAGCGGGACGGCCCGGTTGCTCGACGCCGCCGACAGCGACCGCATCCGCGGCGTGATCGCCCGGGACTACGGCCTCGTCGGGCGGGTCACGATGTTCTTCAGCCGCCTCCGCGGCGGACCCGAGCGGACCATCGGGATCGGGATCAAACTCGCCGAGTGAGTCACCGGGCCGCCGCGCGGAGCCGGGCGCCCATCGCGGCCGAATCGTGGTCCGGCCCGCAGCCTTCGACCAGGATCACGTCGCCCACCAGGTGGTCGGTGCGCAGGCGGAGGATCTTGCGGTAGTCCGCCGACGCGTACCACGCCTCAGCGGCGGCGAAGTCCGGGAATTCGATCATGACGGTCCCGCCCGGCCAGCTGCCTTCCAGCACGCGGGTGCGTCCGCCGTGGATCAGGAAACGGCCCTCGAACGGGTCGAGCGTCGCCTGAATCAGCTCCATGTACTCGTAGACCTCGGGGTCCACGGTTCCGGGCTGGCGCAGGTGGGCGATGGCGTAGGCGTTCATGTCCGGCTCCTCGGGTCGATTTCGTTGTCTGCCAGCCAATCCTGTCCGCTCCGGTGCACGGAGTCGATTACCTCGCGGGTAATCGATCAGCTCCCGTAGCGGGCCGTCAGCTCCCGTCCGATGCGGGCGAGTTCGGCGCGGACCGACTCCGGTCCCACCACCTCGGCCAGGTCGCCCCACCCCGCCAGCTGCTCCGCGACAGAGCGCGCCCAGTGCGCCGCCACCTTCACCCGAACCCGCCCGTCCTGCTCCCCGACAACCTCGCAGTGCCGCCCGAAATGCGTCCGCAGCACGGACAAGTACCGCGCGTCGATCAGCACCGTCGCGGACACGAGCGAACGCCGCTGCTCCATCTCCGCCACGACCCGCGCCCACTGTTCCCGGAGATCGAAGTCGTCCGGCAGCGGCGAAGGCAGGTCCGTGGTTTCCGCCGCCGAGATCCGGTCGACGCGGAAAGTCCGTTGTCCCGCAACGGTTCCGGCGATGAGATACCAAACTCCGTCCTTGTCGGCGAGGCCGTACGGATCGGTTAACCGCCCTTTGCCGCTGTAGTCGAACCGCACCTTGCGCCGTCGCACCACCGCCTGCTGCAGCGACTGGACGAGCGCGGGCGGCTCGCGATCCCGCTCGCCCCACCCCGCCGGATCGGACACGACGGCCCGCGCGGCGGCTTCGGCATCAGCTCGGAACGTGGCGGGCAGCGCACGGACGAGCTTGCGCAACGCGGACGACAACTCCGGGCCGCCGGACGCCGCCGGGCCCAGCATCAGGAACAACGCCTGGGACTCGGCCGCGGTCAGCCCGCTGAGATCGGTGCGCGCCCCGCCGACGAGCGACCATCCGCCGCCGCGTCCGGGCTGCGGGTAGACCGGGATCCCGGCCGCCGACAACGCTTCCAGGTCGCGGCGGGCGGTCGCCACGGAGATCTCCAGGTCGTCGGCCAGCTCGGCAGCGGTCACCCGGCCGCGGGCCTGCAGCAGCAGGACGGCAGCGACAAGACGGTCAGCTCGCATGTTTCTGATTCTCTCCCTGAAAGTGCTCAGAAGATGAGCACTTTGGAGGAGAAGCTAGTCCCGCAACCGAGCAGACAAGGAACCCGACATGCTTCGAGGACTCAGCACCGTCACCTTCTACTCCCCCGATTTCGAGGCGGCGAAGCGCTGGTACACCAACCTTCTTGGCGTCGCGCCTTACATGGACACCCCGGCGTACCTGGAGTGGCGCATCGGCGATTACCAGCACGAATTCGGCATCGTGCACAGCTCGTACGCCACCAGCGAACTCTCCCGGACCGCTGACCTCGCGACCGTCGGCCAGCCCGCGGGCGCGGTCGTTTTCTGGCACGTCGAGGACGTCGCGGCGACGCTGGAGCGAGTCGTCGCGATGGGCGCGAAGGTCCACGACGCCCCGCGCGACCGCGGCACCGGGTTCATCACCGCGTCGGTGATCGACCCGTGGGGCAACGTCCTCGGGCTGATGTACAACCCGCACTACGTCTCGGTCCGGGAAACGCTGGTGCGGGCATGCTGATCTTCAGCGACGCCGCGTCGTGGCGGGACTGGCTGGCCGAGCACCACGATTCGGCCGCCGAAGCATGGGTGGTGCTGGCGAAGAAAGGCGCGCCCGGCCTCACCTACGAGCAGGCGCTTCAAGAAGCGCTCTGCCACGGCTGGATCGACGGCCTGACCCGCCGCCGCGACGGCTCCGCCTACACCCAGCGGTACACGCCGCGACGGCCGAAAAGCCCTTGGTCAGCACGAAATCTCGCCCGCGCCGAACTGCTCCGGAGGGAAGGCCGGATGCGGCCCGCCGGACAGCTCGCGCTCGAGCGGGCCGCGTGATTTCCTTTGCCCAGCACCAATTCCCGCCGTCAGCGAACCGCGGCGAGAGCCTCCGGCAGGGTGAAAGCGCCCGCGTACAGCGCCTTCCCGACGATGGAGCCTTCGACGCCGTCCGACGCCAGCCCGGCCAGCGCGCGCAGATCGTCCACACTGGACACTCCGCCGGAGGCGATCACCGGGGCGTCGGTGCGGGCGGTGACCTCGCGCAGCAGCTCCAGGTTCGGGCCGCGCAGCGTGCCGTCCTTGCTCACGTCGGTGACGACGTACCGGCTGGCCCCGTCGCGGTCGAGCCGCTCCAGGACCTCCCACAGGTCGCCGCCGTCGGAGGTCCAGCCGCGCGCGGACAGCCGGTGCCCGGCCTCGGTGATCCGCACGTCGAGCCCGATCGCGACGCGGTCGCCGTATTCGGAGACGACCTTCGCCGTCCAGTCCGGGTCCTCGAGCGCCGCGGTGCCGAGGTTGACCCGGCGCGCGCCGGTGGCGAGCGCCGCCTCGAGCGACGCGTCGTCGCGGATGCCGCCGGAGAGCTCCACCTGCACGTCGAGCCGCTTGACGACGTCGGCGAGCAGCTCGCGGTTGCTGCCCTTGCCGAACGCCGCGTCGAGGTCCACCAGATGGATCCACTCGGCGCCGTCGCGCTGCCACTGCAGGGCCGCTTCGAGCGGGCTGCCGTAGGAGGTTTCGGTGCCCGCCTCGCCCTGGACGAGTCGGACCGCCTGGCCGTCGGCAACATCAACTGCGGGAAGGAGCGTGAAAGTCACGCGCACAGACTATGCGGCGGGGTCGGGCGCACCGTCCGGGGGATATGCGCTCGCCCCGACGGCGCCGGCCATCTGGGCGGTACGACGGGCGGCCTGTGCCGACAACGTGAGCAGCGGCACATCCTTTCTGCCGCAGCGGAGTTCCCGACCCTTACGCCAGCGTGCCGAGCCAGTTGCGCAGCAGCCGCGCCCCCGCGTCGCCGGACTTCTCCGGGTGGAACTGGGTCGCCCACAGCGGACCGTTCTCCACCGCGGCGACGAAATCCTCGCCGTGGTTGGCCCAGGTCACCTTGGGCTGCTGGCCGGCGAGGCCGGAGTCCAGCTCCCATTTCCGCGCGGCGTAGGAGTGCACGAAATAGAACCGCTCCTCCGGGTCGATCCCGGCGAACAGCTGCGAATCGGCGGGCGCGCGGACTGTGTTCCAGCCCATGTGCGGGAGCACGTCGGCCTGCAGGCGCTCGACCGTGCCCGGCCACTCGCCGGTGCCCTCGGTCTCCTCGCCGTGCTCGACGCCGCGCGAGAACAGGATCTGCATGCCGACGCAGATGCCCAGCACCGGACGTCCGCCAGCCAGCCGTTTGCCGATGATCCGGTGCCCGTGCACGCCCAGCAGCCCGCTCATGCATGCGGAGAACGCGCCGACGCCGGGCACCACGAGGCCGTCGGCTTCGACGGCGGCGTGCGGGTCGGCGGTGACCTCCACCTCGGCGCCCGCGCGCGCGACGGCGCGCTCGGCGGAGCGGAGGTTTCCGGAACCGTAATCGAGGATCACCACACGAGACACGCGTCCGAGCCTAGTCCCCTGGAGAATTTCGTTCCGAGGCCGTTTCGTTCTCGCCCCGATCGGGTACTCATCACGCTATGCGTGGGCGCCGCCGGTGCCCCCGGACCCGGAAAGAGGACGAGATGTCCGAGTCCGATCTGCTGTGCCGGATGTTCCAAGCGTGGCGGGAAGACATCGACAGTGTGCCGTTCCCGCAGCTCAGGGAGCTGACCATCCCGCCGCAGAAGACCCGTGCCGAGATCGACCTGGCGCGCCGGCCGGCCGCGCGCACGGCGAACCCCGTGCGGCGCGCCGACAGCGGCTGGTGACCGCGAGCGGTTGCCAGCTGCCGGAATCCCGCCTTATCCGGTGAAAAATTCCTTGAGGGACAACGCGATCGAACCTGCGTCGAGCCCGTGCACGAGATCGTGGTCGGCGAGCGTGCCGTAGATCCGGATCTCGGTGTCCCGGCGGGTGCCGAGGTTCAGCAGCCGGTGCGGCCGGTCGGCCAGCGCGTCGGCGACGCAATGCGCGGACGTTCCCTTGAGATACGGCTCCACCAACGCCACATCGGCGACGTCGGTCGCCGCGGCACGAAGTCCCTCGGCGTCGAACGGACGCACCGTCGAGGTGTAGAGCACCGTCACGTCCATGCCTTCGGTCGCTTCCAGCACCCGGTCCAGCATCGGGCCGACTGCGATCACCACGCCGCGCGTGCCCTCGCGGATCGTCTGCAGGCCGACCCCGAGGTGCGGCGCGGAATTCTCCTGCGCGGACAGCCGCAGGTACGTCCGGCTGTCCCCTGGCACCGAATCGAGCAGCAGCCGCCGCGCTTCCTCGGGATGGCCGGGAACGTGGACGTACCAGCCGGGCAGGGAATCGATCAGCGCGACGTCGCCGGGAGCCTGATGCGTGCGACCCTCCATCGGCATGTCGTAGGAAGCGCCGTAGGACACCAGCACCGCGCCGAGTTCCTGGTGGCTGAGGTCCAGTTTGATCTGTTCGAACGCGCGCTCCACGAGGAACGCGTTGAAGGTGTGGACGATCGGCCGCAGCCCGGCGAGCGCGAGGCCCGCGCCGGTGCTCACGAGCAGCTGCTCGCGGATCCCGACGTTGATCACCCGGTCCGGATGCCGTCGCGCGGCCTCGGCGAGCGCCGCGGCCGAGATGTCGGCGAGGACGACAGCCACGTCCGGGTCGGTGTTGACGATTTCTTCCGCGGTGGACAGGAAGGTGTCCCGCATGTTCGGCATCAGTGCGCGCCTTTCGGTTCCACGACGGCGACGACCGCGAGCGGCCGTCCGGGATGGCGGGTGGTGAACGCGTCGTACAGCGCTTCGTGGTCGCGGCCGGACACCGTTCGCACGGCCCAGCCTTCCGTTTCGAAGCGGCGCGCGATGCCGCCCGGCCAGCCGTGGCTCGAGGACTGGTTGTCCACGACCACGGTGGTCAGCTTGTCGAGCCCGAGCCGCGCGGCGACGACGATCGCCTCGTGGTTGGAGCCCTCGTCGAGTTCGGCGTCGCCGATCAGCGTGACGATGCGCGAGCTGAACCGGCGGGCGCGCAGGCCGAGCGCGGCGCCGATGGCGATCGGCAGGCCGTGCCCGAGCGAGCCGCTGGAGATTTCGACGCCGGGCACGCGGACGCGGTCGGGATGGTGGCCGAGCCGCGAGCGCGCCGAACTCCAGTCGGCGAGTTCGTCCTCGCCCAGCCAGCCCTTCGCGACGAGCACCGCGTAGTACGCCATCGGCCCGTGCCCCTTGGACAGCAGGAACCGGTCGCGCCCGGGCCGGCGGGCGGTCTCCGGGCCGAGGCGCAGGACGCGGTCGAACAGCACCCACAGGACGTCCACTGTGGACTCCGCGGCCGCGTGGTGTTTGTCGTCGCCGGTCATCAGCGAGATCAGCCGGGGCAGGTCCGCGTAGCCCGGCTCGTGCGTCGTCGTGGTCATGGTCTCGACAATGCAACCTCGACCAAACTGAAGGTCAAGGGCTAACCTGAAGCAATGACGAGGTTGGCGGACAAGCTGAGCATCGGGCAGGTCGCGGAACGCAGCGGGGTCCCGCACACGGCGCTGCGGTTCTACGAGGAGCGCGGCCTGATCACGTCCGAGCGCTCGGCGGGCAACCAGCGCCGCTACGCGCGCTCGGTGCTGCGGCGGATCGCGTTCATCCGCGCCGCGCAGCGAGTCGGGCTGTCACTCGAAGACATCAGCGCGGCGCTGGAGACGCTCCCCGCGGACCACGCACCCACGAAGGCGGACTGGGCGCGGCTGTCGCGCGAATGGCAGACCGAACTCGACGCCCGGATCGACGCGCTGCAACGGCTGCGGGACCGGCTGACCGGATGCGTCGGCTGCGGATGCCTGTCGCTGCGCAGCTGCGGCCTGTACAACGCGGAGGACGAACTCTCCCGCTTCGGCCCCGGTGCCAGCAAGTTGCGCCCGGTCCTGGAGGGCGGCATCTGAATTCCGTTGCGCGCCAGGGCGTCGGTGTGGGTTACTGCGGGTTGAAATGAACGAGAAATATCGAACCCGGGTATCGAAACGACTGTCCCGGCACCTGCGCCACGATCCCGGCGGACTCGGTTTGACCTTGTCTCCCGGCGGCTGGGTCCCGGTCGCCGAACTCCTCGCGGCGCTCGCCCGGCACCGGTTCCCGGTGAGCCGCGCGGAGCTGGACGAGGTCGTCGCGAACTGCGCGAAACAGCGGTTCTCCTTTGACGAGACGGGGACGTTGATCCGCGCCAGCCAGGGGCACAGCGTCCGCGTGGATCTGGACCTGTCCGACGCTGTGCCACCGGAAACCCTCTTCCACGGCACGGCGACGCGGTTCCTGCCGTCAATCTGGACGGAGGGTCTGCGGCCGATGAAACGGCACGCGGTGCATTTGTCGGCGACCCGCGAAACGGCGTGGAAAGTCGGGTCGCGGCACGGGAAACCGGTGGTGCTGACGGTCGCGGCCGGGGAGATGGCCGCGCGCGGGCACGCGTTTCAGGTGAGCGACAACGGGGTGTGGCTTACTTCGGCGGTCCCGGCGGAGTTTCTGACGGTGTCCGAGTAGCGCATACTGAGTCTGTCGCGCCCGAGGAGGTGGCCATGCCGGATTACACGATCGTCCAGTGCAGCCAAGGCCACTACTTCTCCACGATCTGGATTCCGTTCGTGTCGCTCAAGGCGATCCGGCTCGGCGAGCGCCGGGTGCAGAAATGCCCGGTGTGCCACCGTTTCCGCTCCGTCGTCCAGGTTTCCGCGGACCAGTTGAGCGCCGAGGAACTGCGCGCGGCCGAAGCGCTGAAGGACTCCCGGCTGCCGTAATCAACCACAGTCGGGTTCCCCTTCGCCGGTCGGCCTGATGCGCGATGCGGAAGTCCGTGAGGGGAACCCTGAGGGAATCTGATTCCGTGAGGGTTCCCCTCACGTACTTCTGCGCGAGCGGGGCCGCCGCGAGAGGTCGCGCGGCGATCAGCCGGTTTCGGCCACGCGGCACAGGATTTCCCCGTGCGGGATCGAGAACCAGCCGTCCGGATCCGCCGCCCACTCGCGCCACGCTTCAGAGATCTCGCGGAGATCTTCAGCGGACGCGTGCCCGCCCGCAACAGCCTGCTCGGCGATCTTGGAGTCCAGGATCCGGTCCGCCCACATGCCGCCCCACCACGCCCGTTCCTCCGGCGTGGAATGGCACCAGATGGAGGCGCTCGGCTGGACGTCGCGACCACCGGCGGCGTGCGCCCAGGCCAGCAACCGCCGTCCGGCGTCCGGCTCGGAGCCGTTGCCGTGCGCGACCGCGCGGTAGACCTCCAGCCAGCGGTCCAGTCGCGAGTCCGCCGGCCACCAGAACGCGGCGGCGTAGTCGGTGTCGCGGGCGGCGACGACACCGCCGGGCTTGGCCAGCGCCAGCATGTGCCGCAACGCTTCCACCGGTTCGGTCAGGTGCAGCAGCACTTGGTGCGCGTGCACGACGTCGAATCGGCCAGCCACCTCGGACGCTGTGATGTCGGCGCGCTCGAACCGGACATTGGACACGCCTTCGCGCTCAGCGTGCGCACGCGCCTGTTCCAGAACGGCTTCCGACAAATCGATGCCGAGCACCTCGCCAGGGGCCACCCGGCGGGCGATGTCCACTGTGATCGTCCCGGGACCGCAGCCGACGTCCAGCACGCTGCGCCCGGGAAGCAGCTCCGGTGCGAGGTAGGCCGCCGAATTGTCGACGGTGCGCCAATGTTGTGAACGTACGACGCTTTCCGCGTGACCCTGCCCGTAGCTGCTTTCCGAAGGCATGCTTCGAGATTAGGAGCGAGTTCCCAAATACTGCAACAGAGTTCTCAGCATTCGAGAACTGCGGACGTGCTCAGCAGACCCGGCGACGCGGCCTGCCCAGCAGCCGCCTGCCCACCCGGACCAGTTCCCGGCGCAGGGTTTCGTCGTCCACCTCGGCCAGGTCGGGCGCTCCGCCCGCCATCGCGATGCCGGTGAACGCCACGATCGCCGTCACGCGAGCGGTCACGTCCAGTTCCGGCCCGCCGGCCACGATCGAGATCAGCGCCTGTTTGAACCCTTCGACGCCGTGCACCGATTTCGCCAGCGCCGCGTCGATGCCCGGGTCGCTGGAGAACAGCGCGACCAGCACCCGGTGCCGCACCACGAGATCGACGAAACCGTCCACCAGGTGGTCCACCCGCGCGCCGTGCCGCGGGTGCTTCGCGGCCTCGACGACGAGCTGGTCCAGCTCCCGGATGCCCGGCTCCGCGACCGCCTCGGTGATCTCCGACTTCGTCTTGAAGTGGTAGTACACCGCGGCCTTGGTGACACCCAGCTCGTCGGCGATCATCTGCAGCGACGTGCCCTCCACGCCGTGCTCGGAGAACAGCCGCAGCGCAGTGGCGAGCAGCCTGGTGCGGGTGTCCGCGACCGGTTCGACGGTCGTCATCGCGCCCTCCTCCTCAAGCGGAGTGCACGGCTCCGCAGCACATCATGATACTAGCCGAACGACTAGCCCGAAACTTGCCGTGCGGCTAGTCACATCCTAGCCGATCGGCTTGGCAGCTCCTTGCCGAACGGCTAGCTTCGAAAGGGCGATTCCAGTGCGGAGAGCCCGCTTCGGGCGCGAACGGAGACGACTCGTGGCACCCTTCCTGTACCGGCTCGGCAGGCTGTCGTTCCGCCGCCGGGCCCTCGTGGCGGCGGTCTGGGCGCTTGTTCTCATGGCGTTGGGCGCGGGCGCGCTCACGCTGTCGGGCAAGCTGTCGGATTCGGTGACCATTCCCGGCACCGAATCGCAGCAGGCGATCGACCGGCTGGCCGAGCACTTCCCGCAGGCCGCGGCGGGCGGCGGCACCGCGCGCGTCGCGATCGCCGCGCCGGACGGGCGGAAGATCACCGACCCGGCGGGCCAGGCGGCCGTCGAGGGCGTGGTCGGCAAGCTGAAGTCCGCGCCGAAGGTGGCCGGGGTCGTCGACCCGTTCCAGGCCAAGTCCGTCTCCCCGGACGGCCGGGTCGCGCTCGCGCAGGTGAGCTACCAGGTCAAGGGCTTCGAACTCAGCGACAGCGACCGGCAAGCGCTGCTCGCCACCGGCGAACACGCGAAGCAACTGGGGTATCAGGTCGAGTACGGCGGCGACGCGGTGCAGGGCGTTCCGGCGACCGGGGCCACCGAGGGGCTCGGCGTCGCGGTCGCGGCGGTCGTCCTGATCATCACCTTCGGCTCGCTGCTGGCCGCCGGAATTCCGTTGCTCACCGCGTTGATCGGGGTCGGCGTCGGGATGGCGGGCATCATGCTGGCGTCGGGTTCGATGGAGCTGAACTCCAACACCCCGGTGCTGGCGTTGATGATCGGGCTCGCGGTCGGCATCGACTACGCGCTCTTCATCGTCTCCCGTTATCGGCACGAACTGGCCGAGGGCCGCGAACCCGAGGAAGCCGCCGGTCGAGCTGTCGGCACCGCTGGCTCCGCCGTGGTGTTCGCCGGGCTCACCGTGATCATCGCGCTCGCCGGGCTCACTGTGGTCGGCATTCCGTTCCTCGGCCAGATGGGCGTTGCCGCTGCGGCGACTGTCGTGGTGGCTGTGCTGATCGCGTTGACGCTGCTGCCCGCCGTGCTCGGCTTCGCCGGCGCCCGGGTCGGCAGCAACAAGATCCGGGTGCGCCGCCGCACCGAGGGCCCGACGCACGGCGAGCGCTGGGCGCGTTTCGTTGCGCGGCACCGGGTTCCGGTGCTGCTGGCCGCTCTGGTCGGGTTGGCGGTCGTCGCGATTCCCGCGCTGAGCATGCAGCTCGGCCTGCCCAACGACAGCACTGCCGCGCCGGACACCACGCAGCGCAAGGCGTACGACCTGGTCAGCAAGGGCTTCGGCGAAGGCGCGAACGGGCCGCTGCTGGTCGTCGTCGACACCGGCCCGAACCACAATCCCGAGTCGCTGAAGCAGGCCGCCGCGGACATCGGCAAGCTGCCGGACGTCGCCGCAGTGACGCCGCCGAAGGTCAACCCGGCCGGGGACACCGCAGTGCTCACAGTGATCCCGAAGAGCGGCCCGAGCAGCACGCAGACCGAAGACCTCGTGTCGGCGATCCGCGCACAATCCGGTCCGCTGCAGGAAAACACCGGCGGCAGCCTCGCGGTGACCGGCCAGACCGCGGCCAACATCGACGTCTCGCAGAAGCTGTCCGACGCGATGCTGCCCTACCTCGCGCTGATCGTCGGGCTGGCGTTCCTGTTGCTGATGCTGGTGTTCCGGTCGGTCGTGGTGCCGCTGAAGGCGACGCTCGGGTTCCTCGGCTCGGTGGTCGCGACGTTCGGCGCGGTCGTCGCGGTGTTCCAGTGGGGCTGGCTGACCGACCTGCTCGGCGTCGCCTCGACCGGCCCGATCATGAGCATGCTGCCGATCCTGCTGATCGGCGTCCTGTTCGGGCTCGCGATGGACTACCAGGTGTTCCTGGTGACCCGGATGCGCGAGGAACACGTGCACGGAGCCGAGCCGCAGGAAGCGATGGTGACCGGGTTCCGGCACGGGGCGCGGGTCGTCGTGGCGGCGGCGCTGATCATGATCTCGGTGTTCGCCGGGTTCGTGCTGGCCGAGTCGACGCTGATCCAGTCGATCGGGTTCGCGCTGGCCTTCGGGGTGCTGGTGGACGCGTTCGTGATCCGGATGACGATCGTGCCCGCGGTGATGTCCCTGCTCGGGCGCGGCGCGTGGTGGCTGCCGAAGTGGCTGGACCGGATCCTGCCGAACGTCGATGTCGAGGGCGAGGGCCTGGTCCGCGAGCTCGGCACACCCGGCGACGACGAACGCGAACTGACGCGGGTCTGATCTTTTGCCGGATTTTTGTCGGTGGTGGTTCGTACCCTGTTTTCATGATCGAAGACACGGTGCGGACCTGGGTAGCGGGATGGGCGTTGTCGCGGCGGACACCGCCGCCGGTCGAGAAGCCATGGGGCCTTTTCGTCGAGGTCCTGGACAATCCCGCGGAGGTCGGCAGGCACGTCCTGCCGGAGGCTGAGGAATCGCTGGTCCGCGCCGCCGCGGGCGCGGTCAGCGAACCTCGGACGTGGCTGAAGACGCCCGCCGAACCGGAAACGCTCGAGCCGTGGATGCCGGAAGGCTGGATCGTCGCCTGGCAGGACACCGGCCATCTGATGGCGACGGATCTGCTGGCGACGAACCCGGTCGCGCCGGAGGGCTACACCGTGGCGGCGGAGACCAGCGGAGCCGTCACGTTCCTCCGGGTGCTGGACGCGTCCGGCGAGCAGGCGGCGAAAGGCCAGCTGGCGAGGGTCGGCGACGCGGTGATCGTGGACCGGGTGGTGACCGAGGAGGCCCACCGGCGACGCGGACTGGGCGGTTTTGTGATGCGCACGCTGGCCGATCGTGCGGTCGCGGATGGTGCGGTGCTTGGCGTTCTCGGGGCTACGGATGCCGGGCGGGCGCTGTACGAGACGTTGGGGTGGAAGAAGCACGCGACGTTGGCGGAGTGCATTTATCAGCCGTTGGAGTCTTAGGTCGTGGGGAGGATCGCGTTCGTTAGGGGGCGCTCGCGTTAGTTCGCGGGGAGGGTGCGCGTTAGTGGCTGGGAGGGCCCGTGTCGCGTGCGGAGAACTGCGCGTTCGTCGTGGGAGGAGCCTGCGTCGGGTGCGGAGAGCCGCGCATTAGTCGCGGGGAGAGCCCACGTTAGGTGCCGAGGGGCGCGCGTTCGGCGCAGGGAGGGCTCCGCGTTAAGTGCGGAGAGGCGCACGTTCGTTGCGGGCCCCCGTTGGCCGAGGAGAGGCGCACGTTCGTTGCGGGGCCAGGTTAGGCGCGGAGAGACGCGCGCTCGTTGCGCGCCCCGTTGGGCGCGGAGAGGCGCGCGCTCGTTGTGTGCAGTGCCCGCGTCAGGAGCGGAAACCCACGCGTCAGTCGCGGGGAGGGCTCGGTCAGGTGCGGGAAGGCTCGCGTGAGGTGCAGGGAGGTCCGCGTTGGTCGTGGGGAGGCGAGCGTCAGGTTCGGAGCGGTCCGCGTCAGTCGCCGAGAAGCGCGGGTCGGCGGCGAAAGGGCCAGCGTCGGTCAGCTGACGAGCCAGGCGATGGCCCCGCCGATCGCCAGCACTGCCGCGATGCCCAGCACCACGGCGAAGAACTTCGCGGTCTTCCACAACGAGTAGACCCCGCCGCCCAGGAAGCCGCCGAGGGCCAGCAGCAGGACCGCGATCAGCTCTTTGCTCACAGGGGTTAGCGTGCCACATGGCTTTCACCGTGACGGTACTGGGCAGCGCGACGCCGTACCCGCGCCCGGACGCTCCGTGCTCCGGGTACCTGGTGCGCCACGAGGACACCGCGATCTGGCTCGACGCCGGACCAGGCACCCTCGCTGCCCTGCAGGAACACGTCTCGCCGACGGAACTGGACGCGATCTGGATCTCGCATCTGCACGCGGACCACGTCGCGGATCTGTTACCGGCGGTGTACGCACTGTTGTTCGCGGATCTGCGCCTGCGACGCCCCATCCCGCTGCACGGCCCGCCCGGCACGGCGGCGCGGATCTCCGCGTTCCTGAGCAACACCGGCCGCGCGCCGATCGAGGAGGCGTTCGCGGTCCGGGAACTGCACGACGGACACCGAACCCGGGTCGGTGGCCTGCAACTGGAGACGGTGGCCGTGTCGCACGGATTCCCGGCGTTCGGAGTGCGGATCACCGACGGGGCGCGGACTTTCGCGTACTCCGGGGACACCGGTCCGTGCGAGGCGCTGTCCGCGTTGGCGGAGGGGACGGATCTGTTCCTGTGCGAGGCGGACAGCATCGAACCGTCCGCGGAACACCTGACGCCTGAGGAAGCGGGCCGCGCGGCTGCCGGAGCGGCGCGGCTGGTGCTCACGCATCTCGGTCACACGGTCACCGCCCGCGACGCGGTTCGCCTTGCTGCCGAACACTTTCCCGGGCCAGTGGCCTATGCCGCGCCGCGCACGGTGTTCCGCGTGTGAATCAGATCGTGAGATCCCCTGGCCAGGTTCGTTTCAGGGGCGGAATCTCGCCCCGCGTCATCCTCGCCCATTCGCGCTGATCACGAGCCGACTTCGGACAGTGCTCCGCCAGAACCTCCAGCTCCCCCAGCGAAGCGAGTGCTCGCGCCGCGGCGATCCTGGTCTCCCGGAGGACGTCCTGGAGAAGATCGATCAGCAACTCCCGGACGGGGTGCTCCCGCGCTGCTTCGCGCAATCCCGCGTTGCCCAGCCTGCGGACCGCGTTCGCACCGAGCGTGCGCACCGCGGGAAGGCGGTCCTTCAACGCCTTCGCCAAGGGATCAAGAGCGCTAATCTCTCCGGAATCTCCCAGTCCGACTGCCGCGTCCATCCGCACCACAGCGGGATAGTGGTCGAGGACCCTCTCGTACTGGGCCACTGGGTCGAGCGGGCGGAGCCGGCTGAACCCGAATCGGTAGCGGGTGACGATCGGAGCTCTGGCCGGCCAGGCCGGTCGGCGGTCCTCGGCTCGGACCTGTCCGTCCGGGACGAGGTCGAGCAGCGGAGCCGGATCACGATCGCGATCGCGCTCCACGAGAATCCGGATTGCCAGCGTGACCACCGCGCCAGACAAGGTCCCGCGGGTCGCCACTGCGAGTATCGCGTCGTCGACTCCCGTTTCTTCTGCTCGGACCAGCTCCGTCGCCAGTGCCGCGGCCTGCTGATCAGGAGAGCGCAGTATTTCTTTCAGAGAACCGCGCACGTCCATAGCCGTTAAAGCACGCCCTTCGTGGACGGAATCCCGCCAGCCCGGGGATCCGGCTCCGTAGCCGCCCGCAGCGCCCGCGCCACGGCCTTGTACTCCGCCTCCGCGATGTGGTGCGGGTCGCGGCCGTGGACGACCCGGACGTGCAGGGCGATCTGCGCGTGGAACGCCAGCGAGTCGAACACGTGCCGGGTCAGGACGAAGGGGTAGTTGTTGCCGATGGTGAACGTGTTGTACTCCTCCGGCTCCCCCACGTGCACGCAGTACGGGCGGCCGGAGACGTCGATCGCGGCGTGGGCGAGGGTTTCGTCCATCGGGATCCACGCGTCGCCGAATCGCCGGATGCCGCTCTTGTCGCCCAGGGCCTGGCGCAGTGCCTGGCCGAGCACGATCGCGGTGTCCTCGACGGTGTGGTGCGCATCGATGTGGACGTCGCCGGTCGCTTCGACCTTCAGGTCCAGCGAGCCGTGCACGCCGAACGCGGTGAGCATGTGGTCGTAGAACGGCACGCCGGTGGCGATGTCCACCTGGCCGGTCCCGTCGAGGTCCACCTGGACCAGGATGGACGATTCCTTGGTGGTGCGCTCGATTTTGCCGATGCGGCTCATCGCTTGACTTCCTTGCTCGCTTCGAGGAAAGCGTCGTTCTCTTCCGGGGTGCCGACGGTCACCCGCAGGTGGCCTTCGATGCCCACGTCCCGGATCAGCACGCCGTGGTCCAAATAGGACTGCCAGCTGGCCGGCGCGTCGCTGAACTGTCCGAAAAGGACGAAGTTGGCGTCGCTCGGCACCGGGGTGAAACCCAAGCCCAGCAAGGCTTCCACGACGCGGTCGCGTTCGGCGGAGAGCCGGTGCACCGACGCGAGGGTGGCGTCGGCGTGCCGGAGGGCGGCTCGGGCGGCCGCCTGGGTGACTTTGGAAAGGTGGTACGGCAAGCGGACGAGCTGCAGTGCGTCCACCATGGCCGGTGCGGCGGCGAGATAGCCCAGCCGGCCGCCCGCGAAGGCGAACGCCTTGCTCATCGTGCGCGACACGATCAGCTTCGCCGGATACTCCGCGATCAGCTCGATCGCGCTGGCCTGCGAGGAAAACTCCGCGTACGCCTCGTCCACCACGACGATCCCCGGGGCGGCGTCGAGCACGCCGCGCAGCTGGTCCAGCGGGATCGACCCGCCGGTGGGGTTGTTCGGGCTGGTCACGAAGACGATGTCCGGCTTGCGCTCGGCGACCGCCTTGGCGGCCTGTGCGGTGTCGAGCGAGAAGTCCGCGCGGCGCGGCACCGGCAGCCAGTCGGTGCGCGTGCCGGTCGCGATGATCGGGTGCATCGAGTACGACGGCTCGAAGCCCAGCGCAGTGCGGCCGGGACCGCCGAACGCCTGCAGGATCTGCTGCAGGATCTCGTTCGACCCGTTCGCCGCCCACACGTTGGACTCGGACAGCACCACTCGCGTGGACACCGTGAGGTAATCCGCCAGATCGGTGCGCAGCGCCACCGCGTCGCGGTCCGGGTACCGGTGCAGCGAAGCGGCTTCGGCGCGGACGGCCTCGGCGACGTCGTCGACCAGCTCGGGCGGCGGCGGGTACGGGTTTTCGTTGGTGTTGAGCCGGATCGGGACGTCCAGCTGCGGCGCTCCGTACGGGGTGCGGCCCCGCAGGTCCTCGCGCAGCGGGAGGTCGGCGAGGGTGACCTCGTCGCCGGGGATCGCTTCGGTCATCGGCCGTCTCCTTCGAAACGTGCGGTGACGGCTTCGCCGTGGGCGGGCAGGTCTTCGGCGTTCGCGAGCGAGACGACGCGGGGGGCGACCTCGCGCAGGGCGTCCTCGGAGTAGTCCACGACGTGGATCCCCTTCAGGAAACTCTGCACCGACAGGCCCGAGGAGTGCCGCGCGAACCCGCCGGTGGGCAGCACGTGGTTCGAGCCCGCGCAGTAGTCGCCCAGCGAAACCGGGGCGTACGCGCCGACGAAAATCGCCCCGGCGTTGCGCACCCGGGCGGCCACTTCACGGGCGTTGGCGGTCTGGATTTCCAAGTGCTCGGCGGCATACGCGTCCACCACGCGCAGGCCGTCGTCCACAGTGGACACCAGGATGATGCCGGACTGCTTGCCGCCCAGTGCCTGGCCGACCCGCTCGGAGTGCTTCGTCGCGGCGGCCCGCTTGGCCAGCTCGCGGTCGACGGCGTCGGCCAGCTCCTCGGAGGTGGTCACCAGGACGCTCGCGGCCAGCGGGTCGTGCTCGGCCTGGCTGATCAGGTCGGCGGCGACGTGCGCCGGGTCGGCCGTCTCGTCGGCGAGGATCGCGATCTCGGTGGGACCGGCCTCGGAGTCGATGCCGATCACGCCGCGGACCAGCCGCTTGGCCGCGGTGAGGTAGATGTTGCCCGGTCCGGTGACGATGTCGACCGGGGCCAGCTCGGCGCCGTCGGTGTCGACGCCGCCGTACGCGGCCAGCGCGACCGCCTGCGCGCCGCCGACCGCCCAGACCTCGTCCACGCCGAGCAGCGCGGCCGCGGCCAGGATCGTCGGGTGCGGCCGTCCGCCGAACGCGGCCTGCGGCGGCGAGCACACGACCAGCGAGCGCACGCCGGCCAGCTGCGCCGGGACGACGTTCATCACCACGGTCGACGGGTACACCGCCAGCCCGCCCGGCGCGTACAGGCCGACGCGGTCGACCGGCACCCAGCGCTCGGTGACCGTGCCGCCGGGGACGACCTGCGTCGTGACGTCCTGGCGGCGCTGGTCCGAGTGCACCTTCCGGGCGCGCTTGATGGACTCCTCCAGCGCGGCGCGGACCTGCGGGTCCAGCTCGGACAGCGCCTTCGAAAGCTCCTCGGCGGGCACCCGGACCGTCTCCGGGCGCACCTTGTCGAACCGCTCGGTGAACTCGAGGACCGCCTCGACCCCGCGCTCGCGCACCGCCTCGACCACCGGCCGGACGTGATGCAGCGCCGCGTCCACGTCGTACTCGGCGCGCGGAAGCGCGGCACGGAGCTCGGCAGCGGAGGGGACCTGCCCGCGCAGGTCGGTGCGGTTCAACATGGACACCAGGGTACGAGGTGGCCCGCGCGCTCCCGGCAGGGATACTCGGTGTCGACCCGCTGTCCCCGGACCAGGGAGGCTCGTGTGCCCCGGATCGCGTTGTGCCAGCTCAACTCGGGCGACGACCCGGAAGAAAACCTGAAGACGGTTCGCTCCGGCGCGGAAGCCGCGGCGGCCGCCGGCGCCAGGGTGGTGGTGTTCCCGGAGGCGACGATGGCCCGCTTCGGCCGCCCGCTCGCCCCGGTGGCCGAATCCCTGGACGGCCCGTGGGCCTCGGCGGTGGCCTCCATCGCGGCGGAGCACGACGTGCTGGTCATCGCGGGGATGTTCACGCCAGCGGACAACGGGCGGGTGCGGAACACGCTGCTGGTCACCGGGCTGGGGCAGCATCTCGGGTACGACAAGATCCACCTGTACGACGCGTTCGGGTTCGCGGAGTCGGACACTGTCGCGCCGGGGTCGGAGGTCGTGACGTTCTCCGCGGAGGGGACGGTTTTCGGCGTGGCTACCTGCTATGACCTGCGGTTCCCTGAGCTGTTCCGGCGACTGGCCGACGACGGGGCCGATGTGGTGGCGGTCCCGGCTTCGTGGGGCGCCGGGGCCGGGAAGCGGGAGCAGTGGGAAGTGCTGGTGCGCGCGCGGGCGCTGGATTCCGGCTGCTGGGTGGCGGCTTGCGGGCAGGCTGATCCTGCGGTGACCGGGGCGGAGGTCAATCCGAAGGCGCCGACCGGGATCGGGTACTCGCTGGTGGCGGACGGTTTTGGCCGGGTGGAGACGCAGGCTGGGGCCGGGGCGGAGATGCTGGTGGTGGATGTGGAGCCGGAGGTGGCCGGGAAGGCTCGGACGGCTACTGGGGCGCTGGCGAATCGGCGGTTGTGAGGAGTCAGCTCAGCAGGCGGCGCTGGAATGCTTCCATGGCTTGATCGAACTGGGCTGAGGCCTCGGGAGCGATTTCCAGCGGGAGGGTCATCTGGACCGTGACGTTCTCGCCGCTGAGCAGTCGCGCGTGCAGGGGGTCCGCGCGGTCGCGGAACTCGTACACGAAGGACCTCAGCCGTTCCACGGGCTGATCCGCGTATCGGGCGAGAGCCGCGAAGACTTCGTGCACCTCGTCCGACGGTGTCGCGTAGCCGCGGAGCCGGTAGGACCATTCCAGGAATGATTGGTAGACGGCGACGTAGCGGCTCGCCACGTGGAGTATTCGCGGGACGTCCCCGGCTTCGCCGACAGCCCCGAACGCGGCCGTTTGCGCGTCGCCGGAAAGCACCGCGCCGAAGTTCCTGATCACACTCAAAACTGTCGCGAGTTCTCGTTGGATGATCGACAGGACCTGTTCGACCGGCACGTAATCGGCCGGATGGGTAAAGCCCATGCAGTGATCAAGATAGGCGTCGTGCAACCGCTCGACCCCGCGCACCAGTTCATAAGAAAAGAGCAGATACTCCCAGCCGGGAGGGCGTTCGCCGATCAGCACCGTGACTTCGTGTTCGTTGCGCGGGACGTACCCGTTGAACCCGCCTCCGCCCACCGCGGCGGCACTGCCCAATTTCTCGCAGACGGCACTCGCGATGCCGCTCGCCCCGACGATGTTCCCGTCCAGGTAACTGATGCTGTCCCGGACGTCGTCGAGCTGGGTTGCGTCCAAGCGCACCGGAAGCAAGTACGGTTCCGGCTGGTTGATCGCCCGCAACAGCACGCTTCGCCGCTCGAATCTCGTCCACGGTTTGGCCGCGTAATGCCGGGAAACGAACATCACGGCGTACCGTGCGCGTTCCTCGTAAATCTTCGGCAGGTACTCGGTCAGATCTTCACCCCACAGCGCGACCTGCTCGTCTTGGTCGTAGAACACCTTGTACCCGGCGTCGTTCACCTCGCGGACGACAGCTTCGACGAACTCGCGGTCTTCCCCGGCGAACGACACCGCGACGTCGTAGTCGAAGACCCGCCCCGCATCCCGGGCGGTCAGCGCAGCAGGCCTTCCCGGATCGCCACCCGGACGAAACCGGCCCGGCGCCGCTCCCCCGTCTTGTCCCGGATCCGGTCCAGATAGGACCGCACCGTGCGGACGCTGATGTCCAGGATCTCCGCGACGTCGACGTCCCGCTCCCCTGCCGCCACCAGGCGCAGGACCTGTTTTTCCCGCTCCGACAGCACGATCTTCGGACCGGCGTGCCGTTCGTCGCTGTCCTGGATGATCATCCCGGCCAGCGTCGGCGAGACGTAGGCGTTGTCCTCCGCGATAGTCCGGATCGCGCGCAGCAGCTCGTCCCCGTCGACGTCCTTCGACAGGAAGCCCTTGGCGCCGGCCTGCATCGCGCCGAGGACCTCGGGCTGTTCCGCGTGTGCGGACACCACGAGCACCTTGTGCCCCATCTGCCCCACCTCGAGCACTGCCGCGGCGTCCTGGACGCCGCGGAGTTTCAGGTCGAGCACGACCACGCTGCCCGGCGGTTGGTCCTGGACCGCGAACCGCGCCACGGAGTCGGCCACCGCGACCAGTTCGATGTCCGGCGCCTCGTTCAGCACGCGCGCTACCGCGTCCCGGTACAGCGGGTGGTCTTCGATCACCCCGACCTGGATGGGTCCGCTCCGGCGCCGCCCCTCGTCGGCTTTCACCTCAGTGTTTCCTTCCCCACCAGCCCGCGGCGGATCGCTTCCTTCACGAGGCCGGGGCGCCGCCGTTCGCCGGTCTTGTCGCGGATCCGGTCGAGATAGCCGCGCACGGTGCGGACGCCGATGTCGAGGATCCGCGCGATGTCGACGTCCCGTTCCCCCGCCGCGACGAGCCGCAGCACCTGCACTTCGCGCGGCGACAGCTCCATTTCCGGCCGCGTGACCGGGCGGTCGGTGTTGTCCTTGATGATCATTCCGGCGACGACGGCCGACACGTACGCGCCGCCGCCCGCGACCGCGCGGATGGCGATGAGCAGTTCGTCGACGTCGACGTCCTTCGACAGGAATCCCTTGGCGCCGGCGGCGATCGCGGCGAGCACCGTCTCCGGTTCGGCTTGCGCGGACACGACCAGCACGTGATGGCCCAGCTCCGCGACTTCGAGCACCGCGGCCGCGCCGGCGACGCCGGGCAGGCCGAGATCGAGGAGGACGACGCTGCCGGCCGGCTGGCGCGCGACGTGGAAGCGGGCGACCGAATCGACCACCGCGCCCAGTTCGACGTCCGGCGCTTCGATGAGGACGCGTTCCACCGAACGGCGGTAAAGCGGGTGGTCTTCGATCACGGCCACCCGGACGGCGCCGGGAGCCAACGGTTCCGGCTCCGGCTCCCCCACGCCGCTGGGTCGCTGCGCTGTCGTGGTCACCGGCTCGCTCACCCCGTCCCCGCAGGCTGCCCGGCCACGGCGGGATCGAGCGCGGGACCGGTCGGCATCAGCGCGAGAAGCCCGCCCGCGACCGGATGCCCGGACCCAGAACCGTAGCCCAGCGACGTGAGCGCCGTCCCGTTCGCCACCGGATATTTTCGTCCTGTGTCCGTGACGAGATAAATCGTGCCGGACCCGGCGTCCGTCGCGACCGCGCCGCGCGAGGGCGGGACGTAGACGACATCCGCGACCCGGGCGTCGGTCCGGCTCTGCACCGGCAGCGCGCGGGCGCCGGACGGGACCGGCAGATCCGCCGAGACCGTCACGCGGCCGTTCTGCGCGCACAGGGTCACCGCGCTGCCGGTGATCGGCGCTTTGCCGGGGATCCGGTCCGGATAGGCCGCCGGATCCGCGCCGCCGGAGCGGGGTTCGCTCACCTTCTTGACCGCCGCGACGTCCGCGGCGCGAACCCGCGCCGGTTCCGGGCGGCCCGAGTACGCCGATTCGTTCGCCGGGGTCGTGACGAGCAGCGCGGCCTGGGTCTGGCCGACGGGTTCGAGACCGTCCGGGCGGACGAGGTAGTACGTCGAGGCGGTGGCCGCCCCGGCCATCGGGTCGACGACCGACAGCACCTGGCCGACGCGCGTCTCCTGCGTCCCCACGCGCGGGCCGCGGTTTCCGGCGCCGTCGACGGGGATCTCGCCGAGGTCGCGTCCGGCGGGCACGGTGTCGATCCAGCGCGCGGACACGGTGATCGTCGGGTAGCTGTCGAATTGCAGAGCCGCCGCGGCTTCGTCGCTCAGCCGGTAGCGGTGGCCGCCCGCGAGGAGGAACCGGCCGCCCTGCGGGACGCGGACGATCACGCCCGAATCGCGCGGCAGCTCGACCCCGGACGCCGCCGCTTCCAGCAGCACGGCGACGAGCGGTTCGGCCGAGGCGGGCGCGTCCTGGGTGGTGCGGCTGCAACTGGTCCACGGGGTGGTGATCAGCGTGCTGGGCAACGAATCCGGCGCGCCGACGATCCCGATCTGCGTGCCGCGCGGGGCGGTGCCGAGCTTTTCGGCGGGCACCGTGACGGTCTCATGGCCGTTGCCGCCGGCGAGCAGCCGCGCGGACGCGTAGTTGAGCACCGGGTGCACCGCGCCGTCCGCGCCGAGCACGAACCTCGCTCCGCTGTCCGCTTCCACGATCACTTTGCCGCCGGCGAGCCAGTCCTTCCCGCCGGACGGGCTGACCAGGCCGATCACCCCGAACACCGCGGTCACGAGCAGGGCCGCGCCGACGCCGAGCACCGTGCCGAGCACGAGCCGGCGGCTGGGCGACACCGGATGGTTGGCGTCCGCGGCGACGAGCGCGGACACGAGACGGCGGCGCAGGAACTGGTACGCCTGGATCTGGTCCCGCTGCGTCCACACGCTGTCCCGGCCCCCTGGAGATCACATCCGCTTCTCGCGCAGGCTAGACAGTTCTCCGGCGGCCTACGAGGGTAATTTTTACGCCCACGCGCCCGCGCGGGGACGCTAGCGTTCGCGGGGCCGGGTCGCTGCCCGGGGAAGAGGGGAATGCGTTGTCCGTGTCCGCGCCGCCTGCCCCGGCTCATGCCCGCTCCCCCGGGACCGCCGGGATTTCGGGCACCGCGCCGTGGCCGTGGCTGCTGCCGATCCGTCCGCTGCAGGCGGCCGGGTGGGAGATCGCCGCGCTGGCGCTGCTGCTCGCGTTCACCGTGCACGGCCTGGCCCAGCCGGTGCGGATCACCGTCGCCGCGCTGGCCGGGCTGCTGGTGGTGACGACGTCGGTGCGGGTCGCCGGGCGGCATTTCGCCGGGTGGGCGTGGACGTGGCTCGCGCACCGCCTGCGCCGCGACGACAGCCGCCGCGACAGTCCCGACGCCCTGCTGCGCATCGCCGGTCCGGTGAAGGTCCGCCAGCACGTCGACCGCGCGGGCAACCGATTCGGCGTCGCCGAGGTCGACGGCGACTGGAGCGCGATCGTCCGCCTCACCCCTGGCGCTGGTGAGCCCTCGACGGACGAACTGCTGGCGATCCTCCGCACGACATTCCAGAACACGGACATCCCGCTGGCCGCCGCGCAGCTGCTGACGTGGGCGGTGCCAAGGGATTCGCGGGTGTACCGGGTGCGCTGGCTCGCGGTGCGCTACCGGCCGGAGGACGCGCCGATCGCCGCCCTCGCGCGGGGCGGCGGTGAGTTGGGGGCGCTGCGGAGTACCGCGAGTGCGGCGTTGAGTTTGATGGTGGCGCTGGCGGAGTCGGGGCATCCGTCGACGGTCCTGGAAGCTGGGGAGCTGACCAACGAGCTTCGGGTGGCGCTGGGGGTTTCGACCGGCGACCCGCAGTCCGATGGGGATTTGTGGCGCGCGTGGAAGTGGGGCGGGCTTACGCAGACGTGCTACGCGCCGCGGTCTGCGCGGGGTCTTGCGCGGACGCTGGGGGTGGCGGTGCCGGGGGCGGCGTTTACCGCTACGTCCGCGACTTTGCGGCGCACTCCGGGTGGGCGGGAGAAGCTTGAGCTGGCCATCCGGGTGGGGACCCGGGCGGAGGAAGCGCCGGTGCCGCAAGGGGTTTCGGTGGTCCCGTTGCACGGCGAACAGGCCGCGGCAGTACGGCGGACGTTGCCGCTCGCGCTGACCTGAGGGTCAGGAAGGGTCCGCTCCGAAATCGATGCGAGTCTCGGGCGTCACGGACAACGCCTCGAGATCCGGGTGCGCGAAGATCGCCCGCGCGACCTCCTCGCCGCACGCCACGTAGGTGGAGGTGAGGTCGTGATCGGAGCAGACGACCCAGGCGTGGCCGCGCGGCATCCAGTAGTCCGGGCCGCTTTCGATGCCGACCTCGTCGTCGACCCGCTTCCGCAGTTCGTCGAGACCGTCCAGCGGCGCGGCGACGACGAGATGGGGTATCCCGCCCGCCGCGTCGGCGGAAACGTCGTAACCGAAATAGACGTCCGACGCACCCGAAACTCCGGCCAGGATGCCGCACAGCGCGCGCTGCTCGCGAGGGCGCAGGCGGCTGGATTCGGTCGTCCATTGCCGCGGCCCGGTGGCGACATCAGCCCGGGCAAGAGTCAGGTGGCACGTTTCCGGGTGGATTTCCAGCCCGAGCCGCTCCGCCAGGCTCGCCCAGCTTCGCAGGTCGGTTTCGTCGCCGGTGCGGGCGAACGCGGGCAAGATCCGCAGGTAGGCCGGATAGCCCGCAGGCAGGATCTGGCGCACGATGTGCCCCGGCCCGGCATACCCCGCCGAGACGTAAATGTTCTCCAGCCACGCCAGTTCGGCGCGGGCGTCCGGGGTCAGGTCGGCGATCGGCACGCGGCAACCCTGCCAAGCCCGCTGCCCGGGGCACAATGAGTTAATCAGCGCGAAGCAGCCGTTCCAGCTCCGTCTCCGCCTCGCCGCTCCCCGCGTCCGAAAGCCGTTGCAGCTCCCGCAGATCGCGGTTCTCCACCGCCCGCCGGGTCAGCAACCGGCCCGCGTGTTCGCTGCCCTCGTCCAGCAGATCCGACAGTTCGGTCAGGTCGCCGCGGCCGTCGGCGAGGTCGGCTAGGCGGTCCAGTGCGGTCTCGTTCCCGTCGTCGGCGAGCGCGCGCAGGGTGTCGTAATCAGCCATGCGGCCAGTTTCCAACCTTGCCCCAGGGACAAGGTCAAGCGCGATACTGGAGGCATGCTCACCATCGGCCAGCTCGCCCGCCACGCCGGGGTTTCGGCCAAGGCGGTCCGCGTCTACCACGCCAAAGGGCTGCTTCCCGAGCCCGAACGCGACGCCTCCGGGTACCGACGTTATGACGCGCAGGCGGTCATCGACCTCGCCCGCATCGTCACGCTCGCCCAGGCGGGCGTCCCGCTGGCGCGCATTCCTCAGGTGCTGAACGCCGATGAGACCGCGCTCGAGCAGATCGACGCCGAGTTGCGCGACCGGATCCGGCAGCTCCAGCAACGTCGGGTCCGGTTGCGGGATCTCGATCAGCCCGATCGGCTCTGCCTGCCGCCGGAAGCCATCGCGTTCATGGAGCGGCTCCGACCGATGGGGCTGTCCGAGCGCCACGAGCACGCGATCCGCGACGGCTGGATCCTCGCCTGCGCGCTGGCTCCGGACATCAGCCGCGCGATCCTCGCCAGTCGCATCGCGTTGCTGGACGATCCGGAATACGTCGCCGTTCTCCGCGCGTACGACGAGGCGATCGAGTGGAGTCCCGACGATCCGCGGCTCGAAGCGATCGCCGACACCGCAGCGGAGCTCGCGAAGCGGATGACGTTGCCGTCTGATCTGCCGGACTTCCGGAAGGTCCCCCATCAGGTCGTCGAGCTTCTCACTCAGCATCTCGACAGTCCGGCCTGGCAGCGCATCGATCAACTCGTCGCACAGAGGCTCAGCGAAGCGAAGAACGCGACGTCGGAGCCAAGCGAAGCCGCTGCACGTCGGGCATAGCCAACCCGCGTTCGAAAGCCTGCCGGGCGGCCAGGTCAGGGAAAACCCAGACTCCCACCCGGACGTTCTCCCCTTCCCGCACCGGCAGCGTGCGGAAGGTGTTCTCCGCGGGCTCGGTGACGAAGGAAGCGAACGGTGCGACAAAGTCCGTAGAAGCCGGGCCGATCAGCACCAGGATTCGCGATGACGCAGCATCAACTGGCCGGGGCAACGGCGGGAAGTCCACTTCGGGGCGCAGCAGCAGGACGTTGTCGCTGTCGAGCATGGTGGCGTTGGCGGCGTCGCGATGTGTCCGCCAGGCCTCGCCTTCGAGGTAGAACGCGGTCAGCGCGGCGTGCCGCGACGCCATGTCCGGGAAGGAACGGAACCACACGAAGCGGTCCGGGTCGTCCTCGTCGCGGAATTGGCCGACGACCGTGCAGCCCGCCGTCTCCTGCGGTTCCAGCAGTTCACGGTCGAACAGGTCGATCAGGACGTCCCGTTGCCCGGGACGGAGGGTGTACTGGCGAAGCTCCACGACGGTCACCGCGGCGAATCTGCCATCTCGCCATCACCAGAGCGAGTGGCAGGACTGACTCCTTCCGCATAATTCCTGCCGTATCCTCGAACCATGCGAACCGTCGCGGTCGCGCTGGTCGACGACATGCCGCTGTTCGAGCTGGCCATCGCGGCGGAGGTGTTCGGGCCGTCCCGGACCGACCTCGCCGACCCCTGGTACGAGCTGAGGTTCTGCGCGGCGAAGCCGGAAACCCGCACCGAGTTCGGGTTCCGGCACCACGCGAGTCACGGTCTCGAGACGCTCAAGGACGCCGATACCGTGCTGGTCCCCGCGTTGCCGTATGCGTGTGTCCAAACTGGACAGCCCATCCCGGCGAATCTGGTCAGCGCGATCCGGGAGGCAGCAGAGACAGGGGCGCGGATCGTCTCGCTGTGCACGGGTGCGTTCGCGCTCGCGGCGGCAGGGTTGCTGGACGGTCGGCGCGCGGCGACGCATTGGATGTACGCCGCCACCCTCGGCATGCTGTATCCGCAGGTCCAGGTGGACGCGTCGGTGCTCTACGTGGACGACGGGCAGGTGCTCACCAGCGCCGGACGCAGCGCGGGAATCGACCTCTGCCTGCACGTCGTGCGCGGCGACCTCGGCGCGCACGTCGCCAACGAGGTCGCGCGCCGGATGGTGCTGCCCGCGCACCGCGGCGGCGGCCAGGCGCAATACGTGTCCGCGACGGTGCCGGAGACCGACGACGCCGGGCTCGGTCCGGTGCTGCACTGGGCGACCCGGCACCTCGACCAGCCGCTGACCGTCGAGCAGTTGGCCCGCCAGGCCGGGGTCAGCCCGCGCACGTTCGTCCGCCGGTTCCACGAAGCCACCGGGACCACGCCGTTGCAATGGCTGCTCGACCAGCGCGTCCTGCACGCCCGCAGCCTGCTGGAATCCACCGACCTGCCGATCGGGCTGATCGGCGAACGCAGCGGCCTCGGCTCGGCGGCCAACCTCCGCCGCCATTTCACACTCCGGCTGGGGACGGCTCCGACGGACTACCGGCGCGCGTTCCGCGGGTGAGCCCGATCGCGGTCAGCCCGGCCGCGACGGTCAGGCCGACGGCCGTCCAGCACGCGACTTCTACCTCCGTCGCGAGGAAAACCGCGGTCAGCACAGCGACTCCGACGGTTCCGCCGAGCTGCTGCACCGCGTTCAGCAGCCCAGCCGCCGAACCCGTTTCCGAGGGACGGACTAGCGCCAGCGCGGCGGTGAAGAACGGCACAGTGAACAACCCGGTTCCCGTTCCCGCGATCGCCAGCGAGAGCAGCAATGGCCAGCCAACAGCGATCCCAGCGATGCCGACGGCCAGGAAGCCCAGGCCAGCAAAGAGAATCCGGCTGCCATAACGCGGGACCAGCCAGCGTCCGGCCGCAAAGGACGATACCGCCAGCCCGCACGACCATGGCAGCAACGAGAGTCCGGCGGTCCGGGCGTCGGCGTGCTGGGTCAACTGCAGGAACAGGACGACGACCTGGGTCAGGCCGGTCATCACGGCGAAGAACAGCACTGACGTCGCCAACCCGGCCGGGAAACCCAGGCCGCGGAAGAGGCCGCGTTCGATCAGGCCGCCGCGAAACCGTTGCTGCACCGCGAAAACCACCAGCACAACCACTCCGGCGGAGACGAGATAGCCGTTCCACCGCGTGAGGAGCGGATAGACCACCAGCCCGGCGCCCACGACGACCAAGGCGGTCCCGAGCAGGTCGAGCCGCGGCCGGGCGGCGGACCGGTCTTCGGTGAGCAGACCGGACGCGGCGAGCACAGCGAGTCCGAGCGGGACGTTCACCAGGAACACCGACCGCCACGTCCAGGCGTCGGTCAGCAGTCCGCCGAGGACCGGTCCGCTCACCGCGGCCAGTCCCATCACCGGGCCGATCATGCCGAGCGCCCGGGCCCGGGCCGCGCCGTCGAAGAGGACGCGGATCAGCCCGATCGTCTGCGGGATCACCAACGCGGCCGAAGCTCCTTGCAGCGCCCGGAAAACGAGCAGGAAACCCGGGGTGGCCGCGGCCGCGCACAGGGCCGAGGCGAGGACGAAACCGGCCATGCCGAACTGGAAAGTGCGGCGCCGGCCGAGAATGTCGCCGAGGCGTCCGCCGGTGATCAGCAAAAGCGCGAACGGCAGCGTGTACCCGACGGTGTAGAAGGAGATCGCACCGCCCAGTTCGGCGTGCACCGCGGGCGCGGCGACCTGGACGATGGTGGTGTCGAGGAGGTTCATCGCTTCCGCGACGAGCAGGACCGCCAGCGCGGTCCAGCGGCGTGAATCGTTCATGCCGCCAGCCTGGGCAGCAGCCCAGCAAGGTTCCAGCCGCCGTCCACAACGAGCAGAAATCTTCCACTCGGGACAGTCTGGTGCAGAATCAAGCCATGCTCGACAACCTCGACCACGCCCTCGTCCACGCCCTCCAGATCGACGGCCGCACCCCGTTCGCGCGGATCGGCACCGTCCTGGGCGTCTCGACGCAAACTGTCGCCCGCCGGTACCGGCGGCTGCGCGCCGAAGCCGGACTGCGCGTCGTCGGGCTGGCCGCGCCGCATCGCGCCGGGCAGACGCAGTGGCTCGTGCGGCTCACCGTCGTCCCGGCGGTCGCGCAACGGGTCGCCGACGCGCTCGTCCGGCGCACCGACACGACCTGGGTCAAGCTGGCCGGAGGCGGTACGGAAATCTGCGTGATCGTCCACGCTGCCAACGACTCCACGCCGGAGCACGGCCTGCTGCTGCACGACATCCCGCGCACAACCGGCATCACCGCCGTCTCCGCGCACCAGCTGCTGCATCTGTACCACGGCGGGCCGACCGCCTGGCTGGGCCGCGCCGAAGTCCTGACCGACGCCCAACGCCGCCAGCTGGAACCGGAAACCCGCGCCACGCTTGCCCCAGCGACCGCCGCCGACGGACCTCTGCTCACCGCACTGCAGCGAGACGGCCGCCTCGGCCAGACCGAGCTGGCGGCGATTACGGGCTGGTCCGCCGCGACCGTCGCACGCCGGATCGCCGACCTGCGCGCGGCCGAAACCCTGTACTTCGACGTGGAAATCGACGCCCGGCTCTTCGGCGCGACCACACAGGCTCTGCTGTGGATGGCGGTCGCCCCAGCCGATCTCGACGCCGTCGCCACCGAACTCGCCACCCACCGCGAGCTAGCCGTCGTAGCCGCGACCACCGGACCGACAAACCTGCTCGCGCACGCCCTCTGCGCCGATCCCCCAGCGCTGCACCGCTACCTCACCCACCGCCTCGGCGCGCTGCCCGGCATCCGTTCCTGCGAAACCGCGCCGGTCCTGCGGACGCTGAAAGCCGCGAGTCCGCTCAGCCGCTGACCGCCTCGTACACCCCGGCGATCAACGCCACGAACGGCACCAGCGACAACAACACCAGGAATTCCGAAATGTCCAGCAACCGCGACCAATACGGCGACCGCACCCCGCGCGCGACCCGCGTCGCGTAGAACAGCGACACCACCGCGGCCACCACCAGCGTCAGCCCGACCGCGAGCAGCGCGATCCGCTGGTTGGCCGCGATCAGCCAGAAACCCGCCGTCAGCAAGGCAATGAGGCCGAAGCCGACCAGCACCAACCGCTGCGTGCGGCCCGCGTACGAGCGCGACCGCTGGATCCAGGCCGTCCCCACGAGCGCGGCCAACCCGGCTTCCCAAGGCCCGCCGGTAGTGAGCACGATCGAGGAACCGATCACCACCAGCCCGAGCGCCACCAGCAGGCTCGTGAGCAACGCCTGCGCGTACGTGGTCCGCCCGGCCATCTCCACACCGAGCGACGGCTGTTCGTTGGCACGGAAGGATTCCATGTCGTCCGGCACGCGCGGAAGCGGCATCCGGCCCAGCCGCAGCGCGAGCATCGGCGCGACAGCCGCCAACGCCGTCGCCAACACCGCCGCGACAGCCGCGGCGGCGACCGGCTTCGCGCCGGTCAGCAGCACCACTCCGGACGCGATCGCGCCGATCCCGGCCGAACCGACGACCGCCACGAAGAACGGCAACCGGTCGGCGACGGAAACCGCAGCCAGCACACCGTAAACAGTCACCGCCGCGAGCCCCGCAGCAAGCGGTCCGGCGGAGAGGGAGAACACCGAATGCGGTGGCAGCAAAGAAATTCCGGCCAGGAACGCCACGCCGACCCCGGCCAGCGCACCGGCCGCACCCGCGCCCGAGTCGCCGTACGCCCGGCTCAACGCGCCGCCGCCGAGCAGCAGCACGATAGCGAGCAGCCCGGTGCCGATCGGCGCGAGCACGCTGCCCGCCAGCGAGGCCTGGATCAGCAGCCCGCCCGCGAAAAACAGCGCCGCGGCGGCCGTGATCCCAGCCCGGCGAGCGACCTTCGGCCCCCACGCGGTCGACGCGGATTCCCCGACGCTCGCGATCGAGTCCACCACGTCGTCGAACAGCAACGGACCCCGCGGACGTTCGCGCGGGGTCAGGTGGAGCACTTCGCCGTCGCGCACCTGCGCGGCGGCCACGGTGAGCCCGAGCGCGAGCGGCGCGCCGCCGAGCCGCGACAGCACCCAGCCCGGATGCTCGGCCGACGCCTGCCCGGCCGCCCCGGCGAGCCGGACCAGCTGCGGCACCAGTTCGGCGAACGTGCTCTGCTGCGGCAGCGCGACGTCCACCCTGGCGCGCGGGGTGACGATCGTGACGCGCCGGGTCGACCCGGCGACGGCCGGCGCGCTCACAGCTGGGACCTGGACGCCTCGATCACCGGGGCGAACTTCGCGCTGCTCGCCTCGGCGAGCTTCTGCAGGCCGGCGTTCACCGCTTCGAGGACGATCTCCGACAGCGTGCGCGCGTCGTACTCGCGGATCGCGCGCTGGTCGATGTCGACCGAGGTGAACCGACCGTCGCCGCGCAGCGTCACCGTCACCTCGTTCTGCCGCGAAGCCGCCTTGACCTCCATCGCCTCGACCGTGCGCTGGATCCGCTGCACCTCTTCGGTCTGCTTGCGGACCTGCGCGAGCAGGTCGTCCATGTCCGGCACGGCATACGGTTCAGTCACCGTCGTTCTCCTTCTCCTGCGGGGTTTCCCGGCGGACGTGCACGCTGGCGACGAACTTCCGGAAGTCGGGGACGAGCGTGCGCGCGTCCCGCGGATCGGCGGTGCAGACCAGTTCCAGCACGACCCGCCCGGCCGGACCGGGCACGGTCAGGAACACCTGGATCTGCAGCAGATCCTGGCCTTCGCCGGTGCGCATCCGCAAGGTCTGGGTGCAGCCGGGCGCGGCGGGGCCGCCGACCTCTTGGCGGTCGAGGACGTCCAGCAGCGCCATCGTCCGGCCGAGCCGTTCGACGGCCTCGTCGGCGATGTCCTTCATCGGCAGGGAATCCCGGCGCTGCTGGATGCCGAGCGTGATGTTCGGCGTGAAGTCCGCGACCGGTTTCGGGTGCACGGCGACGAAAACCAGCCCGGGCGCGATCGGCGGCACCGGCGTCCAGCCCTCGGGGACGTCGAAGCCCAGCGGGAGCGTCACCAGATCGGCCATGGCGCTCACCAGGAACCCACATACTGCGCGGCGTCGTCCCAGGCCCCGCCCAGCGCGTTGGCCGCCTCGCTCGCCGCGTCGCCGACCGCGTCGACCGCCGCACCGCCGTATTCGCTGACCGCCGCGCCGACCTTCGGCAGGTCGATGTCGATCTTCGCCCCGAGTCCGGCGCCGAGGCCCAGCGCGGCACCGGCCTTGAAGTTCATCTTCAGATGCCCGCTGTCATACACGAACTGCCCGTCGAGCTGAGCGCCGATTCCATATTGGACGCTCCCGCTCGCGCCGACGCCGACCCCGGCGACGTCAGCCGCGACCTGGCCCTCCAGCTTGCCGCCCGCGAAGGCGTTGGCGTGCACGCCGAGTCCGTGGATCCCCAGCTGGCCCGAGGCGCTGACCTCGCCGCCCGCGAACGCGGAACCGCGGGCGCTGCCGTGCGCGACGCCGTAGCTCCCGCTGGTCCCGATGTCCTCCCGGAACCCGAGTTCAGCGTGGCCGGAAGCCTTCGCGTCCCAGCCCTGCGACGAGATTTTCCCGTCGTACTCCGGAATGAAGCCGTCTTGCTCGTGCGCGGTCTTGTAGTAGGTGATCTCGGTGGCGCGGGCGATCTCGCTCTTCAGCTTCGGCTGTCCGAACGGCGTGTCGGCCTTCTTCGGCGCCCGCGTGCCTTCCAAACCGTTCCAGGTCAGCTTCTTCCAGCCGGAATTGCCGAACCACGACGGCGCCGAACGAGGCCGTTTCCGTCCGTCGAGGGTGTCGCCGTTGACCCAGGACAACGGGCCGTAGTTGCGTTTGCCCAGCTTGCCCGGCTTGCTCATCGGACCGGCCCACGGCGCGGGGAACAACTCCGCCAGCGCGTCGGACAACTCGTCGGCGACCTGCCCGGCCGCCGCGACCGCCTGCTCGCCCAAATCCCTCGCGGCGGCGATGAAAGCGCCCACCGCGTTCGGATCCGCCGAGCGCGCCTGGTTGATCAGCTGCGTGCCGTACTGCTCGAACTGCGCGGCGACGGAGTCAACGCCAGAACGCGCCCACCGCAACAGCTGTCCGGCCATCGACAACCGCTTGCCCTGGTCGGCCAGCTTCGTGCCGTCCTCGGTCAAGGCGTGCGCGACATCGGACGCTGCTGTCGCGTACGCGGTGTACGCAGCGCCGTCCCAGTCAGCGTGCAATGCGGTGGCAGCGTCCGCGATTTCGGTGGCTTTGCCGGTAATCGTGGACGCGTTGGTGCCACAGCGGTTCGCCGCCGCTTCGAGCGCCGCCGGGTCGCCGGTGACCCGGCGCTGGTATTCGACCAGCACCTGCCGGTAGTTCGACAGCACCGAGCTGACGACTCCGGACGCGTCCACGGCCACCGGCTACGCGCCCTTCGCGTCGATGTCGACGTGCTGCTGGAAGTGCTTGCCCTGGTAGGTGACGTCGACATCGATGTCCACGTCCTGCCCGGCCGGAGCTTCGACCGTCGACTGGCCGGTGTTCAGGTCGGTGTGGATGACCACCTCGTGCGCGCCGGTCGACTGTCCCGGCACCGACGGCGCGGGGGACGGAGCCGGGGCCGGGGCGGGATCCACGGGAATCCAGCTGTTCCCCGGGTTGGCCCCCGTTCCGGCGCCGCCGCCGGACGGCCAGCCGCCAGTGCCGCTGCCCGAAGGCCAGCCGCCGTTGGACAACGCGGGCGGTGTGTAGTTCGTGAACGACGGATTGCCCCCGGGCACTCCCCCGCCGCTGCCGCCGATGGCCGCCTGCCCGGACGCGCTCGCGACGGGCGCGGGCAGCTGCGGCGCGGTGACCGGGGTGCCCGAGACCGCCGCGTTGCCCGCCGCGCCATTGGCGTCGGAAGAACCGTGGTGGAACAGCTTTTCGATGTCGCCGATGATCGTCGCGACCTGGGTGATCTGGTTCGCGAGGTCGCCCGCGCCGAGCGCCTTCAGCAGACCGCCGACCGCGGTGATGAATCCGCGCAGCGTGGCGCTGGTGGCAGTGGAAAGCGCGACCGCGGCCCCGTAGGTCCACCAGTTCGACATCAGCGACGCGACGGTCGGGTTCACCGCCGCGACCACCGACCGGTACGCCTCCTGCGCCGCCTTCACCAGCGTGCCCGAGACGCCGAGCAGCTCAGCGCCCTTCTCGATCACGTTGATGATCTTGGTGAGCTGCTCGAGCGAGTGGGAGATCTTCTGCAGCGCCGATTCCGACGCCCCGCCGGACCAGACCTTGCCGAGCTGGTCGGCGGCCTTGCTGAGCTCGGTGTAGAGCGAGGTCAGCTCGGCGGCCTTGTGCAGCAGGTCGAGGACGTGCTTGGCGATCTGCTCGGGCTGGCCGGTGACGATCTGCGGCAGCACGGTGATCGGGCCGCCGCTGGTCGCGGTGGCGTCCATCGCGCTGGAGTTCGGGAAGAACATCGGCTTCGGACCTCACTTGGTCGGGGATTCGGGGTCAGACGGAGGCGGGCCGGTAAACGCTGACCTTGGCCAGTCCGCCGAGGCCCGGGTCGAGCAGGCCGTGGTTGTAGAGGGCGCCGCCGTCCCCGGCGACGCCGATCACCGGGTGGTGGTCGGGCAGCAGGAGCGGCTCCACGACGACGACGTCGCCGCTGTGCACGCCGCCGGGCACGTCGCCGAAGGTGCGCGCGGTGCCCGAATACACCTCGATCAGGCCGACGCGCGCCTGGTTGTCGGCGTCGCCGGCGAGCCAGTCGTTGAAGTCCGCGACGCCGTGGAACCGGGCGTCGGTCAGCGGGTGCTCGGCGAGCCTGCCGAGGTCCGCGTCGCCGAGGTAGCGCAGCACGTTGCCGACCGAGGACGGCTCGCCGTGCGCGCCGGTGCTGTCGGTGATCGCCGCCGCGGCCAGGTGCGCGGCGTGCGGGGCTCCCCAGATCGACGTCAGCGACGTAGAAGACCCAGCAGACTGAGCACCGCCGTAGCCGTCGGAAACTGCTTCGTCGGCGCTTTGGTAGGCGTCCGCGCTGTGCTTGACCAGGCCGTTGATCTCCTGCAGCAGCTGCAGCAGCGAACGCACCGCGGTCACCTGTTGCGAGTGCAGCGCCTCGTTCGCCGCCGCGACGACGCTGCCGAAACTGGCGAACGTCGTCGGCTGCAGGACGAGTTTTTCCAGGTCTGCGACGGCGTTGATGCCGTGGGCGATGATGCCGCCCACGTTGCCGACGGTGGAGCGCATGGCCTCCGGCTCGGCCCGGTACTCGCCGGTCGTGCCCATGGCTCTCCCTCCCGCTCCGTGCGTACGACGCACCGGTGCGGGGCGTCTGCGCAGAGCGTAAGTTCGCGCCGCCGGGCGAGCGGACGGCAAAAGTACCCACCGCGACCGGACAACAGGCGGCCAAAATACGGGGCATGAGTTCCACCCGCGACCGCCTCGGCCTGCTCGGGGAGCAGCCTGGGGAGATCATGCTGCAGTCCCCGCCGATGCTGCCCAAGAGCGGCTCCGGCGGCGTGATGCAGCTCATGATGTTCCTGCCGATGATGCTCGGCATGGGCGCGATGTCGTTCGTCTACATCGGACGCGACGGCGGGGTGATGACCTGGATCTTCGGCGCGCTGTTCGTCACCGCGATGGGCGGCATGATCGTGATGTCGCTCGGCCGCGGCGGCATGGCGAAGAAGGCGCAGATCAACGAGGAGCGCCGCGACTACCAGCGGTATCTCGCGGGTCTTCGCACGCGCGTGCGCGCGGTCGCCGACTCCCAGCGGGCCACGCTGATCGCGCAGCAGCCGGATCCGGCGGACCTGTGGGCGTACGTCGAAACCGACCAGCACTGGGACCGCCGCCGCGCCGACCGCTCGTTCGCGATGGTGCGCGCGGCCACCGGCCCGCAGCCCCTCGCGACGCCGTTGCGCGCGCCGCAGATCGCACCGCTGGAAGAGCTGGACCCGGTTTCCTCCACCAACCTCAAGCACTTCATCCAGACTTTCTCGACCGTCGAAGGCCTGCCGGTTTCGGTGTCGCTGCGCTCGTACGCGGCCGCGACCCTGTCCGGCCGCCGGTTCGACGTGCTCGGGATGACGCGCGCGGTGCTGGCTCAACTGGTCACGTTCCACTCGCCGACCGACCTGCGCGTCGCGTTCTGCGTCGCCCCGGACCGTTCGCACGACTGGGATTGGGCGAAGTGGCTGCCGCACGCCACCGCGCCGGTGCTCGCCGACGCGACCGGCCAGCGGCGGCTGTTCGCCGACAACGCCGCGGAACTGGCGCGGTTGCTCGGCCCGGACCTGGGCGACCGCCCCGCGTTCTCGCGCCGCGGGGTGACGGCCGACCTGCCGCACATCGTGCTCGTCGTCGACGGCGGAGACTCCCACGGCGAACCTCGGCTGCTGGCCGAAGAAGGCCGTTTGGGCATCACGGTGCTGGAAGTCGGCGGCGACCAGCCGCGCGCGACCTCGACCGAGCGGTTGCTGAGCCTGCACGTCTCACCGGATCAGCTCGGCATGGTGGTGCTCGACGGCACCGAAGCGCGGCTCGGCTTCCTCGGCATGCCGGACCGGCTCGACCACGGCGCGGCCGAAGCACTGGCCCGGATGCTGACGCCGCTGCACCACGGCGGCGCGGTGATCAGTGAACAACCGATGTCCTCGACGTTCGGCTTGGCCGGTCTTCTCGGCATCGGCGACCCGCGCGACACCGACACCACCGTCACCTGGGCCCCGCGCCCCGCGCGCGACCGGCTGCGGATCCCGTTGGGCGTGAACCCCGACGGCCGTCCCGTCGACCTCGACCTCAAGGAATCCGCCGAGGGCGGCATGGGCCCGCACGGCTTGGTGATCGGCGCGACCGGGTCCGGCAAGAGCGAACTGCTGCGGACCCTGGTCACCGCGCTGGCCGTCACGCATTCGTCGGAAAAGCTGAACCTCGCGCTGATCGACTTCAAGGGCGGCGCGACGTTCGCCGGCATGACCGACCTGCCGCACACCTGCGCGGTGATCACGAACCTGTCCGACGACCTCGCGCTCGTCGACCGCATGGCGGACGCGCTGAACGGCGAACTGCTGCGACGGCAGGAACTTCTGCACGCGGCAGGCAACTACGCCTCGGTGCGCGACTACGAAAAGGCGCGCGCGGACGGTACTCCGCTGCAGCCGTTGCCGTCGCTGCTGGTGATCATCGACGAGTTCTCCGAGCTCTTGTCCTCACGCCCGGAGTTCATCGACCTGTTCGTCGCTATCGGACGGCTCGGCCGCTCCCTGGGCATCCACCTGCTTCTGGCTTCGCAGCGTCTCGAAGAGGGCCGCCTGCGCGGGCTCGACTCGCACCTGTCGTACCGGATCGGCCTGCGAACGTTCTCCGCCGCGGAAAGCCGTGCGGTGCTGGGTGTCGCGGACGCCTACCAGCTGCCGCCGGTGCCGGGTTCGGCGTATCTGAAGTCCGACAACGACACCCTGATCCGGCTGAAGGCCGCATACGTCTCCGGCGAACTCCCGCCACGCAGCCGGATTGTGCGGTCAGACGGTCAGCAACTGGGCGTCCTGCCGTTCACTTTGGGGCCGGTTGAGGTACCAGTCGCCGAACAACCCGCCGCCGAGGCCCCCGCGAAAGGCACCGGCGAAACCATCATCGGCGCGATGCTGTCCCGGTTGGAAGGACGCGGCCCGGCCGCCCACCAGATCTGGCTGCCGCCGTTGGCCGAACCGCCCACCTTGGACCAGCTGCTGCCCCCGATCGGCGAAGACCCCCACCGCGGTTTGTGTCCCCTCGGCTGGGGCGGCAACGGCAAGCTGACCATCCCGGTCGCGTTGGTGGACAAGCCTTTCGAACAGCGTCGCGACATGCTGTGGGCGGATTTCTCCGGCGCGGCGGGCAACGCGGTGATCGTCGGCGCACCGCAAAGCGGCAAGTCGACATTGATGAAGGACATCGCGGCGATGCTCGCGCTGACCCACACCCCCGCCGAGGTGCAGTTCTTCATCCTGGACATGGGCGGCGGCGCACTGGCCCCGATCGCCGGCCTGCCGCACGTCTCGGGCTACGCCACCCGCCGCGACCCGCAACGCTGCCGCCGGGTCGTCGCGGAACTCGTGACATTGCTGGAACAACGGGAAGAATTCTTCGCCGCGCACGGGATCGAATCGATGGCCTCCTTCCGCAGCCGCCGCGGCGAATTCACCGAAAGCAGCGACGACCGCGAGTTCGGCGATGTGTTCCTGTTCGTGGACAACTGGACCACCATCCGCTCGGAGTACGAACGCCTGGAAGAACAAATCACCGCGCTGGCGCAACGGGGTCTGGGCTTCGGCATCCACGTCCTGGTCTCGCTGAACCAGTGGATCGGCGCCCGCGCGCAGCTGCGTGACGCCATCAGCACCCGCTTCGAACTGCGCCTGGGCGACCCGGCGGACTCGTCGATCGACCGCAAGGTAGCCCAAAACGTCCCCGCCGACCGCCCCGGCCGCGGTCTCACCGCGGACAAACTGCACTTCCTCGCGGCCCTCCCGCGCATCGACTCGGACCAACGCCCGGAAACCGTCGGCGCCGGCGGCCTGGACCTGGTCCGCCGAGTCTCCGCCGCCTGGACCGGCCCGCGCGCGCCCCAGGTCCGCCTTCTTCCGCCGGAAGTCCCGCTGGACTCGTTCCCCGCCGCCCCGCGCGGCCGGATCACCCTGGGCCTGGCCGAATCGACCCTGCGCCCCGTCCACCTGGATTTCCGGACGGACCCGCACTTCCTGGCCTTCGGCGACGTCGAATCGGGCAAGAGCTCGCTGCTGCGTGCGCTCGTCACCGGCATCTGTGCGGCTAACACCCCCGACGAGGCCCTGATCCTGGTCGGCGACTATCGCCGGGGTCTGCTGGGCGTGGTGGACCAACCGCACCTGCTCGGCTATGCCGGTGCGGAGAACACCCTGACGGACTTGGTGAACCAGTGCGCGACCGCGATGCGCAACCGCCTGCCCGGTCCCGATATCACGCCCGATCAGCTACGCAACCGCTCATGGTGGCGGGGGCCGGACCTGTACGTGGTCATCGACGACTACGAACTCGTCGCGACCGCGGGCCGGAACCCGGTGCTGCCGTTGCTGGAATTCCTCCCGCAGGCAAGGGACATCGGCCTGCACCTGATCCTGGCCCGCTCCTCCGGCGGCGCCGGGCGGGGCATGTACGAGGCGGTGATCCAGCGGGTGCGGGAGCTGGGGTCGCCGGGTCTGGTCATGTCCGGCGGCAAGGAGGAGGGCGCGCTGATGGGGGATGTGAAGCCCACGCCGCAGCCTGCCGGGCGCGGGACGCTGGTTTCGCGACGGCACGGGACGGAGCTGGTGCAGGTGGCGTGGACTAAACCGGTGGAGGACTGAGGGGTCTCAGTCGAGGAAGACCTCTCGGCTCGACAGATGGCTCGAGTAGGAAACGTCCCACTCCGCGGGCACTTCCCGCCGAACCCGCCGGGCGAGTTCCCAGCCGCGCTCGTCGAAGCGACGTTCGGCCTCGTCCGACGGAAACGCGGACGAAGGCGGGTCGGCCCAGTTCCTCGTGGCTTCCCATTCGTCCCGCCAGTCGGACAGGTCGCGAGCCAGCTCCGCACTCAGCCCCAGCTCCGGCGCCGCGGGGTTGACTGGGGTGGTCACGTCGTGGGCGTACGGATCGAAGACCCACAGCGGGTCGGCACACCATTCCACCATGACCTTGATCGACCGCCACTGGATGCCCGGCTGTTCCACGGGGAGCGACTTGCGGCGAGTGGGCCAGGCGAATATGTCCGAGATCCGGTGGAAGTCCCAGAAACTGACGGGTCGCTGAGGCTCCGGGTCGATCACCGGCTTTCCTCCGCACCGGCCCGCTCTTGCGAAAGAAGGCGACTCGGCGAAGGCGGCGGCGGAAGCGTGAGCTGCCGCACTTCGGCGAGGAACTCCCTCACCAGCGCGAAAAACTCTTCCACCTCGTCCGCCTGCTCCGCCGCCCGCGCGGCGACCACCTTCTCCGCCTGATACGACCAGACGATGTTCGCCCCGATGCCTCCGTTTCGGGCCAGCCATGCTTCGAATCCGCAGAAGTACCCGAGTTCGGCCGCCGCGCTAAACCCGCCGAAGAAGGCGAGGGCTGGCTCCAGGCGGTAAATCCCGTACACGCCGGGACGGTTCATCACGTCGGCCATGCGTTCGTGCTGGCTCAGCATTTCCGCCTCTCTCAGGGCAATCGCGGATACAGCGGTTCCCACCGAAGCACGACGGCACGCAGCTCCGGATCGACGAGATGGTCCCGCATCTCTCCGGCAAGCTTGATGAGCTGCTTGACCCGATGCAGCCGGGCGATCTCCGGCGTCGACAACTTCGTCCACCCAGGGCTCAGCCGCTCGCACTCGTCGATCCGCTCGGGCGTGAGCACCGCCATGATCCGCCGGATGGCGTCCTCTGCAGCATACCCCTTGCCAGGCAAGGAAAAACCGGATTTCACGAGCCCGATCGACATGAACATCTGCCGGTTCAGCAGTTCGTCCTCCTCTAGCAGCCCGTGTTCCTCCACGTACGAGAGCACGTCACAGGCCGCGCGCAGATACCGGTCCTTCTCCGCCTCCGACCACGCCTGCCCCTCGTCGATCTCTCTCCACAACCCGCTGAACAACAGGCTGAGCAACTCGCTCCAGCCCCGCGGATGCGTTCCGTCCGGCAGCCGTCCCCCGCCGATCCACCACTCGAACCGCTCCCGCAACGACAACCTGACCAACCGCGGGATCTCCGGCCACGACATCAGCTCGGGATATTCCGCGTCGAATCCCGGCAGCGAGCAACATCCGGCGGCACGTCTTCGACCGGAATACCGGACCGTTCCAGCAGAACCAGGCAGACCCCGAGAAACCCGCGCGCCAATTCCCGGTACACCTGATGAGTCATCACGGAACTGTCGAGCACCGTCCGCACGAACACGGCAAGCTTCGCCGGATCCACGTAAGAGAAATCGGCGGCCATCGGGCTCAGCCCGGCGTCGCTGATGTCCAGGTCGAAGTTGTGCGCCAGCGTCACACCCATGCTCACGAACAACCGGCCGACCCGAAGTGCCGGACTCCACACGTCCTCGTCGTCGACAGTAGTGAAAATGTAGCTCACTCAGCCTCCCTGCCCGCGCCGCTGTCGTACCGAACCACGTCCCACAACGACTTCGCCGCCCGCCGCACCGCCGTTACCTCCGGCCACGCGACCTCGTCGCTCACCGTGAGCGTCACGATCGCGTCGGCAGCGGCGACGCGACCCGGCTCGTCACCCGGCGACAACTTCAGGATCATCTCCAAGTGCGCCTCCGAAATCAGCGGCGCGACCGCGGAGAGCTCAAGATGACAACCCACCTCAGCAGACACCCAGCCTTCACCGTCGCGGCGATCGTCGACCGGCAACGCCGCAGTCAGCGCGTCGAACCCGGCGGCAGCACTCAACCCGCCGGTCCGGCAGTACAGCTGGATCCCCCGCGCAACCGGACCGCGGACGGAGAAGCCTTCCGCCGCCGCCAGCCGACGCAGCGCCGCACGCACCTCGGCGAGCAGCTCCTCGTCCGTCACGTCGCCCGGGTCGCGCAGCGTCGGGTCGATCGGATAGTCCTCGAGCACGAAGAAGAGGTGATTCAAGACCAGATAGAACGGGGTCCGCAACCGTTCCCGACGCTCGTTGGACAACCGCCAAGCAGCACCCCAGGCCCGGGAAAACTCCGGCCCGGACAACTCCCTGCGAACCAACGCCTCCATCGCGGCAAGCTCCCGCGCCACACCGGAATCAGCGGGCACCTCGCTTCGCTTGGCCCACACCGGCGTCAGCACCGGGTGCTCCGCCGCGACGGCCAGCTCCGGATACCATCCCGCCAGCAGCCAGGAGCACCCCCGGTGTCGCCGGTCATAACGCGTCCAGGTCCACTGCGAAACCGGAGCCGTCATCGTAAGGAACCACGTCCCACAATGACTTCGCCGAACGCCACACCGCCGACACCGTCGACCACTCGACCTCGCCGCTCAGCGTGAGCGTCGCTATCGCGTCCGAGACGCCGACCCGGCCCGACTCGTCGCTCGGCGCCAGTTCGGCGATCATCGCGACCGCCACCGGAATCCCTGCGGAGAACTGGAGCTGGCAACCGTCGCCCACCTCCGCGGACATCCAGCCTTCGCCGCTTTGCCGATCCTCGACCGACACCGCGGCACCCGCGGTCAGGGCATCGAACCCCGCTGCGGCATCCACCCCGCCAGTCCTGCAGAACAAGTGGATCTCATACGCCATCCGCGCACACCGCCGTCATGGAGCGTTCCTCACCCACATTGACAATGAATCCGTACGTCGCTTGCAGGCAGTCCTTCACGGAAGCCCCAGCACCGGAAACTCCTCCTCCACCGCAGCCAACGCGGCCACAACCTCCGCCACCTGCGCGTACTCGATCCCCTCGAGACGGAACAACAACCGGTTCCCGCTCGAATGATCCGCGACCGCCACGCCCTCCGCCTCGACCCGCCCGTCCCCCGCGACGGTCACGGTCAGGTCCAGCCAGTCCTCAAGCGACGTCAGCCGCGCGCTGCCCCCGGACTCCGTGCAGGCAGCCAACTCCTGGCGAAACGCCTGCAATTCATTGACCCGCAACCCCGCGTCCAACCGCGCGGTGAACCCGCCGGACACGATTTCGATCGGGCTGACCAGCCAGTTCCCGTCCCAGAAGTCGTCCGCGCCGGGATGCGCCCGACCGCGGACCGCGATCACCAGCCGGTCGCCGCGAGCCGCGCCGAAGGTCACCGTTCGCATCCCACTCCCCTGTAGTTCTCGCTTGCCTGCCAGCATATGCAGTCCGCGAGGGAGGGAGCCCGGATGCCCGGCCTGGTCGAACTGGCCTACACCACCGGCGGAGGCGTCGTCGGCGCCGCGCTGACGAACTACCTCGCCAAGGTCCAGGAACGCCGCCAGCTCCGCGCCGAGGTATACCGCCGGCTCGAAGCGACCCGCGCGATCTCCGGCGGCGTGCACGAAATCCGGATCGGTTTGCCCCCGAACACCTTGACCAGCCGGAAAACTCTCGCCAACGCACTCGGAATCGCCGCCGTCCTCGAAGACGGCACGGACGCCCACCGCGCCCTCCACGACGCTCTCTCAGAGCTCCTCACCGCGGTCCTGGTCGCCGGGATCCCCCGCCGAGTAGCCGATTTCGCCGGCGGCGCGCACGAACGCGTCCTGGAAAGCGCCGTAGTGACAACTGTCGACCGACGCCTAGGCGGTATCCCCAACGCCAACGCCGACCAGCTCGCCCAAGCCGCCCAGACGTACCGCGCCGAAACCACCAGCCTTCTGCTAGCCGTTCTCTGGCACCCGTGGCGAGCCCGCCTCCGGGTACGCGGGCGGATCCGCAAACTCCGCGTCTCCGCCCGCGCACTGCGTCTTCAGCAGGAAGCCGCCGTCGCCGCGCTCACCCGTCCGGAGCAAGCCGAAGCCCTCTACCAGCGTCTTGACCCGGACGGCACGCTCCGCGAAACGTGGATCGAAGACCGACTTCCGTAGGTTACCGGATTTCCAGATGCCGCCTACGGTCGGGAAATCACCACCGAGGCGGAGGGATTTTCCATGCGTTACGCGAAAGCGGCGGCCGTCGTCGCAGGGGCAGCGATGGCGTTCGGAGTCGGGGCGGCACTCCCGGCGAGCGCCGACACGCACATCATCGGCGGCGGCACCGTGAAGTCGGCCCCGTGGGGCGCCCAGATCTTCTGGGACGACGTCACCGACTACGGCGGCTTCGAATGCTCCGGGACGATCATCGCCTCGCAGTGGGTGCTCACCGCGCAGCACTGCCTGAACAAGGGCGGAATGCACGTCAAGGTCGGCGACGTCTCGCTGGGCAAGGGCACTGAAGCGGCGGTCGACGAGCAGAAGGCCTCGCCCAACGGCGACATCGCCCTGCTGCACCTCAAGTCCGCGGTGGACACGACGTTCATGAAGCTGGCCGACAAGGACCCGGAAAACGGCGCCACCAACCAGATCTACGGCTGGGGCCGCACCAAGGACCAGAGCCCGCCGTCCGACACCCTCAAGACCGCGGACGTCCAGGTGACCGGTGAGAGCACGGACGCCTTCAACGGCAAGGCAATCGCCAGCAAGGGCGTCACCGGCTCCTCGTGGCACGGCGACTCCGGCGGCCCGCAGCTGGCCGACGGCGTCCAGGTCGGCGTCTGCTCCACCGGCGAAAACTCCGGCAGCGACGAACACGGCACCCAGAACTACGCCAGCGTCGCCAACAGCCGAGACTGGATCAAGCAAACCGCAGGCGTGTAACACAAAGCCGTGAAGGGCTCCTTGCGGGAATCTGATTCCCGCAAGGAGCCCTTCACGGCTTTCACGCGCCCCGCGCAACCATCCCCCGCAACGCCCCCTTGTCCGGTTTCCCGGACTCCGCCACCGGAACCTCCCCCACCACGGTCACCGAAGCCGGAACCGCCCCCTCCCCCAGCTCCGCGGCGACCGTCTCCCGCAACCGCACCGGATCAGGCACACACCCAGGCGCGGCAACAACAAACGCGTGCGCCGCCTCTCCGGTCCGCTCATCCGGAACAGCCACCACATAAGCCTGGTCCACCTCGCGATGCGAAGCGAGCACCCGCTCGATCGGCCCGGTGTAATGAATCACCGCGTTAACGATCACCACATCCCGCGCGCGCCCGGTCAGATATAAAAATCCACGCTCATCCAACCGCCCGATGTCCTGCGTGCGAACCCACCCGTCAACCAGCACCGAACGACTCGACGCGGAATCCTCCCAATACCCCGCGAAAACCCGAGCCGCACGAACGAAAACCTCCCCGGAAACCCCAGCGGGAACCGCTCGCCCGGCAGCATCCCGAACCTCCACGGAAACACCGTCGCAAGGCAACCCCACCGAAGCGATCGCCTCCGGATGTTCGGCGACGTCCCCTCGATACAACACAGTCAATTTCCCGGTCTCAGTCTGCCCATACCCCTGCCGCAACGCGGAACCTATCCGCTCGAACCCCTCGGCCAGCAAACCAGGCTCCACCGGCGACCCGGCCACGGTCAGCGCCCGCAACCGGGAAAGATCAACCTGTTCCCGCCGCAGCACATCCAACATCCGATACAACCGAGGCACCGTCACCAACGCCGCCGTAATATCCAGCCGGGGCAGAACCCACGGAAAATCCGGCGCCCCCACCGGAATAACCACAGTCCCCCCGGCAAGCAAACAAGCCTGCAAATGCAACACCATCACCGCACTGCTCAAAGTCCCGAACAGCAAAAACCGCCGATACTCCCCTTCCGGCGTCCTCCCCCGCTGCTCGATCCCGAACTCCCCCAACGCGTCAAACCGATACGCGACCCCCTTGGGCACCCCGGTGCTCCCGCTGGTGAAAACCACCCACCCCATGTCCTCAGGCCGCCCGCAAGGCACCGGTTCCTCGTACTCGGCAAGAAGCTCCGCCCCGATACGCAACACCCGAACCCCGGGCAACTGAAATGAACCATCCGTCACCACGGCAGCAACCCCGTCCAGCACCGCGGCCAGATGCGCCGCGGGCAACCCTTCCCGCACCCCCACCGCCCGAGCCCCCAGCGTCTGCACAGCGACCTGCGCGGCCCATCCCTCCGGCGTCACCCCGGTAGCGATCCCGACCCCGTCCCCGGCGCGCACCCCGGCCGCCCGCAACCCGGCGACGAACCGCCCGACGAGATCGAGCACCTCCCCCCGGCGGACCCGCCGCTCCCCGTGCTCGAACGCGACGTCCTCCGGCGCGCGCCGCAGCGAATCCAGCAACTCCTGGGGAAATGCCATGACACCGTCCTCCCGTCGGGCCAGCCACCCGCGACTGGCCCGGCAAGAGGTACCGAACAGATCTCAGAATCCCCTCAGCGCATGCCGCTCACTGGGAACCGCCGAAGGCCGCACCGCCCGCACCGCCAGCACCCCGCCAAGCACCACCACCGCGACCAACCCAGCAGTCGCCGCGAGCGTCCACACGTCCGGCCGCACAATCGACTGCCCCCGCATCGCCTGCCACGCCGTAATCGCCATGACCCCCGCGTACCCGACGGCCCCAGTCCACACCAGCCGACGCCGCACGAGTTCGTTGCCCAGCACCGGATACCGCCGAGCCAACGCCACCAACGCGAGCGCCAGAAGCGGCAACGCCTGAATCGCGTGGATCCCCACGAAATGCGTGATCCGCATGTCCCCGCCGACCGTGCTCCACCCCAGCAGCGGCAACCCCGGCCCGCCGTCCTCGAGACCGACCGTGTGCCCGCCGATCATCGCCGGCATCCCGCCGCCGTCCATCACCTTCTGCTGTGCCGGGGTGGGCTGGAACATCATGAGCGCCAGCCCCATCCCCGCGACCGCGAGCGCGGTTCCCCAGCGCAGCGCGGACGTCAGGGCGCGGTCCGGCAGCTTCTGGAACAGCAGCAGGACGACCACCGCCGCGGTCGCGCCCCAGGCGGTGAACGCGCCGCCTGCCAGCAGGTTGCCGATCGTCACGTCGGCCGGCGTCGCGTGGTTGAAGTGCAGCGGACGGTCGAGGACGAGCACCTGCCACACCAGCAGCGCCATGTCCGCGCCCATCGCGACGGCGAACACCGTGCCCATCCACCAGCCGGCCCGGCGGCCGCGCTTCACCAGCGACAACAGCCACGCCAGCGTCGGCGCGTACAACGCCACGGAAACAGCGAATTTGAACGGTTTGGCCCACAGCGGCGCGTTGACGAGCGTGCGATCATCCAGCAGCAGTCCGAATACGCAGACGGCGAACAGCAGCACCATCGCCCCGGCCAACACCCCCAGCGGGCGATGCAGCCGGAACAGTCGTAATCCCCAGGAAGTCATGGGGTCAGCCTGGCTGCCAGCGGGGGGCCGAACACTGGCGTCGTCCCCCGTCTTGGGGGTAGGGCGCACCCCACCTGTGGGTAATAGTGCCGTCAAAGCGACCGGCAGTTGTGCCGTTTGACCGGACCCGCTCTTTTTCTAGCGTGACATTCACACCGCGCGGCCCGCCGCGCACCGGGATTTTCCACGAGAGGGAAGGAGGTGGCCCGTCAGATGTCCAGTCCGGGATTCCAGGCAGATTCAGCTGCCATGACGCGCGCCGTCCAGGGCTTCGAGGAGACCGCGTCGAGCGCGAAGACGACGATGGCCAGCTTGGAGTCCGAGCTGACCGAGACGCTGCGGAACTACAAGGGCGACCAGGCCGTCGCGTTCTGGGACCTGCAGCGCAGGCTCCAGGAGAAGATGACCGCCGCCGTCCGCGAGCTGGACACGATGTCGCAGCTGGTCCACACCAGCCACGCGAACTACAACTCGGGCGACTCCGACGTGCACCAGAGCTTCCAGAGCGTCAGCCACACCGTCGAGGGCAACGTGATCCCTCGCCTCAACCCCTGAGAGAGGACAAGACACCATGGCTGACGTCGTAGAAATCAGCTTCGGAGCCCTGCAGCACAGCTCCGCGTCGCTCGCCGCCAAGGCGAAGGCACTGACCTCCCAGCTGGAGCAGCTGCACCAGAACCTGCAGCCGATCACCCAGACCTGGTACGCCTCGGGCAGCTCCGCCGGTGAAGCGGCGCGCGCGTCCGAGACCCGGCTCCGCCAGGCGACCGCCGACATCGTCGCGATCATCGCGCAGTTCGGCACCAAGGTCGGCGACGCCCACGATCTCCAGCACCAGCTGGAGAACCGAAACCAGGGCCTGTTCGCCTGATCCGGCCCCGACGCCGGCCGTCCGGGGCGGGACCACCCCCCGCCCGCTCCGGACGGCCGGCTTTCCCGCGTCCTGCCGCACGAGAGGTCACCGGCCGATGCCCGACCAGTCGTACTACGTCCACCTGGAATCGCTGAGCGACTTCGTCCGGGAGCTGGAAACCCAGATCCACGCGATGTCCCGGCCGAACGACTTCCTGCGCACCCTCGGGGAGCATCCGCTGCTGTTCGGGGAGTTCGGGGAAGCCGCTTCGCTCGCCGACGCCCACCACGCCGCGGTCGCCGAAATGCAGGGCCTGCTCGAGCAGGTCCGCGGGGCGATCACGTTCGCTCAGGACGTCACCACCACCGTCGCCGACGGTTACGCCCAGGCCGACCAGTCGGTCGCGGGCGACCTGCACCAATCGGGTCAGCAGACCGGTCTGCTGGACCCGCTTTTCTCGTTGCTGGGCCTTGATTCTTCAGGGGGTAAGAAGGCATGAGCGGCCCTCGCACCAACTTCGCCGGTTACACCCATCAGCAGCTCTACGCGATGCTGCAGGCGGGCGATCCGACCACCGCGCGCGCCGCGGCCGAACAGTGGGGTTCGGCCTCGCGCGGGCTGTACGACCAGGCGGAGAACCTGTCCGACCAGCTCACCGACTTCTCCAGTTCGTGGACCGGCGGCGCGGCCGATCAGTACCGGACGATGATGACCGACCTCGTCGGCGGCATCCGCAAGGTCGCGGTCACCGCGCAGGGCATGCGCGACATGCTGGAGGACGCCGCGGACGCGCTGGTCAAGGCGAAAACCGAGATGCCGCCGCCGGTCGCGGTGCCGGACGTCTCGCCCGCCGACGTCGCGCTGGCGGTCAACCCGCCGCTGCTCCCGCCGGACACCCCGCCCGCCACCGTCGTCGCCGCGACGCAGCAGCGGCAGCAGGCGATCGCCAACGTCGAAGCGCAGCAACAGGCCGCCAACGCCGCCGGCTCCGCGCACGCGAAGGCGATCGTCGTGATGAACAACCTCGCGACGAATTACGACACCGCCGAGGACACGATCCCGGTCTCGCCGAACGCGGCCGCCCCGCCGCCCAAGCCGGTTCCCGGCGGCGGCGCTTCCACCGGCGGCGCCACCGGCCCGATCGGCAACAGCCCGGACGGCGGCACCGCGGTCGGCGCCCCGGTCGACTCGCACCCGCTGCCCACCGACGGCACGCAGGCGCCCGGCTCCCAGCCAGGGCATCCCGCGCAGACCCCGGGCAGCCCGCTGTTCGGCGACATGTTCACCGCCGGTCTCGCGGCCGCGTCCGCCGCCGCGTTCGGCCGCTTCGGGTCGATCATGCCGAAGGTTCCGCCGTGGGCCTCGGGCAGCAACAAAGACAAGAACGACAAGGACAAAGAGCAGGACACTCCGCCGGGCATCAAGCTCGGCGGCGGGGCCGGTCCCGAGGGCGGGGGCGGCGGCGGGATCCCGGTCGGCGGCGGGGGCGCTCCGTCGATCGACGGCGGCGGCATTCCGTCCGGCGGCGGCCTCAGCGGCGCCGGGGAAGCTCCGGCCGCGCACTCCGGGCTCGCCGGGAACGCGCAGTCGAACGTCCTGAGCGGGCTCGCGGGCGGCGCCGCCGGTGCGGCGGGCGCGGCGGCCAAGAGCGCGATGCCGATGATGCCCATGATGCCGATGGGCGGCATGGGCGCGGGCGGCGACATGGGCTCCGGCAGGCGGATTCCCGCGTGGCTCGTCGAAACCGAGAACGTGTGGGGCCAGCAGGCTCCCGTCGCGCCCTCGGTCATCGGCGAAGAGCCGACCGACCAGCCGTGACCGACGGCTACCGGGTCGCCCCGGCGAAACTCGCCGGCGCGGCGTCCGAACTGGACGCTCGCGCCGGCGCGCTCCGGACCGCGCAGCAGGCCGTGGCGGGCGAACGAGTGCCCGCCGCGGCCTTCGGCCAGGTGTCCGCGTCGGCCGGATGTGCCGCCGGGCTGGCGAAAACGCTCGGCGCCCTCGCCGGGGACGTCGACCAGCGCGTCGCTCGCGTCCAGGTCCTTCGCGACGGTCTCACCGCTTCGTCGGCGGGATACCGGCGCGCCGACGAGCAAGTCGCGGCGATGTACCGCTCGCTGCTGCCCGAGGAAGCCGTTCCCTCCGCCGGAAAATCCGCCAGCAGCAGCAGCGGCGGCTGGGCCGGCACCATCGCGGCCAACCGGACGAAGGTTTCCGACGCGCTCGCCGCCGAACGGACCCGCCTCGCCGGACTGTCCGATCCGGACGACATCGCCCGCTCGCAGCGGCGAATCGCGCTGTACCAAAGCATTCTCGACGACCACCGGCAGATCCTGCGGTTCGATCCGTCCGGCAACGGCCGGATCGCCGAACTCGTCGGCACGATCCAGCCGGGCACGCGCAACGTCGGGCTGTTCGTGCCCGGCGTGCACACCCGGATGGACACCTTCCAGTCCTACGCCGACCTCGGCCGCAGCCTCGTCGCCGCCGACCCGAGCGGCCGGACCGCGATGGTCGTGTGGGCCGACGGGGTCTTCCCGCAGAACGTCACCACCGAGGGCGCCGAAGCCAGCTACGCGCAGACAATGGCCCCGAACCTCAAGGCGTTCGGCGACGAACTGCGCGGCCAGGTCGACTCCCAGACCGGCGGGGCGGCCACGATCACCGCGATCGGCCACAGCTACGGCGGCGCCACCGTCGGGCTCGCTGACCAGCAAGGCTTGCCAGTGGACCGGGTGCTGCACGTAGAGTCGGCGGGCATGGGACACGGCGTATGGAGCCCAGCGGACCTGCCGCCGAGCCAAGCAGGCGTGCAGCGGTACTCGATGACCGCCCCGCTGGACCCGATCATCCTCGCCCAGGGCAACGCCGGGGCGCTGGAATGGACCGGCATCGGCCACGGAGCCGACCCGGACACCTTCCCCGGCGTCACCGAACTCACCACCGGCCGCGACGCGGCGGGCGACGTGCAGTGGGGCTTGTCCTCGCACAGCGGCGTGCTCAAACCGGGTTCGGATTCGTGGGAGAACATCTACGGGGTGCTGACCGGCGGTCACGTCACTGAAGCACCCGTTCCGGTTCCGGCGGTGCTGCCGTGATCACGCGCGAATTGACGGATCTGGCTGCCGAGCTGACGAACGTCATCGACAGTGTCGCCGAGGCGTTCGGCTCGCGCGCAGTGCCCACAGTGGACGGTGAGCTGGACTGCGATCCCGCGCAGCCGGGGCATTTGGTGTGCTGGCAGTACGGGGTCCGGCTCGAGGACAGCCCGGGTGCGTTGCGGGTGCTGACCGAAGCGGTGCGCCCGACGTTGGAAGCGGCGGGCTGGGAATCGTACGACCGCAGCACTTATCGGGAAGTGATCGGGCGGTTTTCGCGCGAGGGCGCGGATTTCAGCGTGCACATCGCGCGCGACGGACGCGGGGTGGCCATCATCGGCTCGACCCGCCTCGTGAGTGTTGATCCCGGTTAGCACCGGCGTCGCCGCTCACGACCCCCGCACCAAGCAGCGCAGCCAACGCGGGGTACCCGCCGTCAGCTCCCCTCCGGCTCAGGCCCGAAACCGCGACGGCCGCCACCCGCGCCGCCGCCCCCGCCGGAACGCCGCCACGCCGATCCCCGCCGCCGCAGCCGCCGCGACCCCGCCCACCGCAACAACTCCGGCCGCCACATCAGACGTCGGCCGAGCCTGCGCGGCCGCCGGAACCACTGCGGGCAACTGAGACCGCACCGCCGCCGCACTCGGACCGGGCGCGTTGGCGGGCAACGTCGACGACACCGCGGCGTAAGCGTCGAGCATTCCCCAGCCCCGGCGCGGATCGTGCGCCCCGGACGGCGGCCGGGAAGCGGTGAGCATCAACCGGTTCACCACCTGCTCGCCCTTCAGCTCCGGATGCGCCGAACGCACCAGCGCCGCCACTCCGGCGACATAAGCCGCGGCCAAGCTCGGGTCGGTGATCGGCCACCGATGCGCGACCGCGCCCCCGCCACCGGCCGACGTACTCACCAGATTCGCGCCAGGCGCGGCGATTCCGAGGTAATCCCCGGCTTCGGTCTGCACCGGCGCGCCGGATTCGTCCGTCGAGCCGACCGCGAGCACATCCTTCGACGCGGTCGGATAAGTATGCGCCCCTTGCTGAGTGGCCGCCGCAGCTGAAATCACCACAGCCCCGCGCGATTTCGCGTGGTCGAGCGCCGCACCGAGCGCCGCGCTGTCCGAACCCGCCGGAACCGCCACGAGAATAACTCCGGCGCCGCGGTCGACCGCCGTGTCAATTGCTCCCGCCAGCGCTCCCGGGTCTCCGCCGCCGTCCGAGGACGAACCGTTGCTTTCGGTGTAGCGCAAGGGAAGCAGCTTCACGCCGGGCGCGACGCCGGTGAAGGTGGTCTCGTTCGCCGGCTGCGCGCCGACGATGCCCGCGGCGATCGTGCCGCGGCCGTCGCAGTCGGAATCCGCGGTGCCCGCGCCGCCGAGCACCTGTCCCGGCCCGAATTGCGCGTTCTGCTTGTCGACGCCGGTGCCGATCACCGCGACGGTCTGGCCCTCGCCCCTGGTCAACGCCCACAGCCGCGGCGGGTTCACCAGCCGCTGCCCCCAGGACACCGCTCCGGTGTACGGGCCGGACGGATTCGCGCACGCGGCCGCCCGGGCCGAGGTCGCCGTGCCGGGCAGGCCGAGCGCCACGAGCGCGGCCACCGCTCCGGCGGCAATTCCCCGCACCGCGGCCCCCTCCCCTTGTCGGACAAGGAGATTCTAGTGGAGAGCGGGCCGCGGCGACAGGGTTATCGCAGGTCCATCCCGAGATCGAGAGCGGGCGAGGAATGCGTGAGCCCGCCGACGGAGAGATAGTCCACACCGGACTCGGCGTACGGCCGCGCGCGGTCGAGCGTGAGCCCGCCGGACGACTCCAGCCGCGTCTTCGGCGACACCTCGTCCCGCCGCGCGACCGCCTTCACGCACTCCTCCGGCGTGAAGTTGTCCAGCAGCACCTCGTCCGCCCCGGCGGTCAGCGCCTCGTCCAACTGGGCCAGATCGTCCACCTCGACCTCGCACGGCAGCTGCGGCGCGTGTTCCCGCGCGGCCGCCAGCGCCGCGGTGACCGAACCGGCCGCGACCACGTGGTTGTCCTTGATCAGCACCGCGTCGCCAAGACCCATCCGGTGGTTCACGCCGCCACCGCACCGCACGGCGTACTTCTGCAGCAGCCGCAGCCCCGGCGTCGTCTTGCGCGAATCCCGTACCGCCGCACCGGTTCCGTCGATCGCGGACACCCACGCCGCGGTCGCCGTCGCGACTCCGGACAGCAGGCACAACAGGTTCAGCGCCGTGCGCTCCGCGGTCAGCAACCCGCGCACCGGACCGCGCAGCACGAGCACCGGCTCCCCCGGGACGGCGGCCGAGCCGTCCTCGCGGATCGAGACCACCTCGTAGTCCTCGCCGAGCACCTGGTCGAAAACCGCCAGCGCCACCGGAATCCCGGCCACGACACCGGCGACGCGCGGCGTCAGCTCCGCCGCCGCGCGGGCGTCCGCCGGAACCGTGGCCGCCGTCGTGGCGTCCGGCCCGTACCGCAAATCCTCTTCCAGCGCGGTGGTCACGACCCGCCGCACGTCCGCGACGTCCAGCCCGTCCACCACCAGCGACCGCACGACCGCTTCGGAGAATTCCCCGCTCATGCCACCCCTTCCAACGACGCCGCCTCGACCAGTACCGGCTGTCCCGACGGGCTCAGCCGGATCAGCTGGCTCCGCCGCAGCCCTTCGTCCCGCTCGGGGAAGTCCGTCCGCACGTGACATCCCCGCGATTCCGTCCGCCGCTCCGCCGCCGCCAGCAAGGCCTGGGCCGCCAAGGTGAGCGCCGCGTCCTCCACCCCGCCGTGTGTCCACAACGGACTGTCCGTTGTCGACAAGTCGAGCGCCGAGACCGCTGCCGCGAGCCCGTCCGCGTCCCGGCCGATCGCCGCGTACCGGCTCATCACCCGTTGCAGCACATCACGTTCCGCCGTCGGCGCGACCGTCCGTTCCGGAATCCGGCCCCGCGCCGGGTCCGGCAGCAATCCGGCGGCCAGATCCGCGGCGACCGCCTCCGCGGTCCGCCGCCCGACGACCAGCCCTTCGAGAAGGCTGTTGGACGCCAGCCGATTCGCCCCGTGCAACCCGGTCCGAGCGACCTCGCCCGCGGCGTACAGCCCGCGCACACTCGACCGTCCGTCCACAGTGGCCACCACGCCGCCGCACGCGAAGTGCGCCGCGGGCGTCACCGGAATCGCGTCCACCGCCGGGTCGATGCCAAGCACCGCGCACGCCGCGTGCACCGTCGGGAACCGCTTGGCGAACCCGGGAATGCCAGTGGCGTCAAGGAAAACGTGATCGTCGATGCCGCCGGGGGCCAGCAACTGCCGCCGGGTGATCGCCGCCGCCACGACGTCGCGCGGGGCCAGATCGCCGAGCGGATGCACCCCGGCCATCACCGACTCGCCCGCGCCGTCCACAAGCGTCGCGCCTTCGCCGCGCACCGCCTCCGTGACGAGCGGACACCGCCCGCGCGCGCCCGGCGTGTACAGCACCGTCGGGTGGAACTGAACGAACTCGACGTCGGCCGCCGTCGCCCCGGCGCGCAGCGCGAGCGCCAGCCCGTCACCGGTCGCGATCTCCGGATTGGAGGTCGCCTGGTACAGCTGTCCGAACCCGCCGCTGGCCAGCACCACCGCGGACGCGCGCACCACACCCGGCACACCGTTGCGGTCGAGCACCGTCACACCGGCCACCTCGCCCGCGGGCGTGCGCAGCGCGTCGACCGCGATGTGGTGCTCCAGCACCGGAATCCGCCGCTCGCCAGCCTGCGCGACCAGCGCGCGTTCGACCTCCGCGCCCGTCGCGTCGCCGCCAGCGTGGATTACCCGGAACGCGCTGTGCCCGCCCTCGCGAGCCCGCGACAGGCCGCTCGAACTGTGGTCGAACACCGCGCCGTTCTGCCGCAACTCGGTGACTGCCGCCGGACCACCGCCGACGATCGACCGCACCGCGGCCTCGTCGCAGATCCCGGCTCCGGCGGTGAGCGTGTCCGCCGTGTGCTTCTCGACCGTGTCGCCCTCGTCGCGCTCGCCGTCGAGCACCACGGCCACGCCGCCCTGTGCCCACCGCGTGTTGCCGTCGGCGACCGCCGCCTTCGTCACGACCAGCACGTGCAGCCCGAGTTCGCGGGCCCGCAGCGCCGCCGACAGCCCGGCCACGCCGCTGCCGATCACCACCACATCGGCCCGTGCTTCCCAGCGCGGATCCGGTGAGGTTTTCGCCTCATCGGCGTTAACTAGGCCGCTCATTCCCCACCACCAGGCTGCCCGATTTCGATCATCCGCCGCACCGAGGCGCGAGCCCGCGAAGCCGTTTCGGGGTCGACGTGGACCTCGTCCGCGCCCTCGGTGAGACTCCGCAGCAGCGCGGCCGGGGTGATCATCTTCATGTACCGGCACGAGGCCCGGTCGTTCACCGCGCGGAAGTCGATCTCCGGCGCGGCCTTGCGCAGCTGGTGGATCATGCCGATCTCGGTGGCCACGAGCACCGAGGTCGCCTTGGTGTCGCGCGCCGCGTGCACCATGTCGCCGGTGGACAGGATCTTGACCCGCTCCGGGGCCACCGCACCCTCGCCGGCCAGGTAAAGCGCCGAGGTCGCGCAGCCGCATTCGGGGTGGATGAACAGGTCGGCGTCCGGGTTCTCCTCGGCGCGCGCGGCCAGCTCGGCCCCGTTGATCCCGGCGTGCACGTGGCACTCCCCGGCCCAGATGTGCATGTTCTCGCGCCCGGTCACGCGCTTGACGTGCGCGCCGAGGAACTGGTCCGGAAGGAAGAGAACTTCCTGGTCAGCGGGGATGGAGGCGACGACGTCGACCGCGTTCGACGACGTGCAGCAGATGTCCGTCTCGGCCTTGACCTCGGCCGTCGTGTTCACGTACGAGACGACCACCGCGCCCGGGTGCTCGGCCTTCCACTCGCGCAGCTGAGCGCCGGTGATGGAGTCGGCGAGCGAGCAGCCCGCCCGCGCGTCCGGGATCAGCACCGTCTTCTCCGGAGCCAGGATCTTCGCCGTCTCGGCCATGAAGTGCACGCCGCAGAAGACGATCGTCGACGCGTCGCTGCTGGCCGCGATGCGGCTGAGCGCCAGAGAGTCGCCGGTGAAGTCCGCGATGTCCTGGATCTCCGGGACCTGGTAGTTGTGCGCGAGCAGCACCGCGTCGCGCTTGCGGGCGAGCTCCCGCACGCGGGCGGCCCAGTCCGCGTCCGCCTCGACCCCGCCGTAAGGGGTCAGATCCTGGTCAAGCGTGGTGGTCATGTCTTCGGCCCTCTCGACTTTCGCCGGCCTAGGAACCGGATCGACCCCGGTTCCTCCCCATCCCGGTTTTCGCCTTATAATCGAAAACCGTGCGAAGCCATCTTAACACCCGAGCCCCCCTGGCCCACGAGGTTCTGGCGGCAGTCCTTCAAGTGCGCTCCGACACACTGCGCGTCCTCTTGTGGCGCCGAGCACTAGATCCACACCTGGGCCGCTGGTCCCTCCCGGGCGGCCGGCTTCGCCCCGACGAAGACGTCGAAACCTCAATTCGGCGGCAACTCGCCGAGAAGGTGGATGTCCGCCAGCTGAAGCACGTAGAGCAACTAGCCGTCTTCAGCGCCCCAGACCGCGTCCCCGGCCCACGCGTAGTAGCCACCGCGTTCCTGGGCTTGGTCCCCTCCGACGTGGACCCAGCAGTCCCCGAAGACACCGAGTGGCACGACGTGAACGCCCTGCCGCGCACCGCGTTCGACCACGAGGCCATCGTGCTGCGCGCCCGCGACCGTCTGCGGTCGAAACTGAGCTACACCAACCTGGGTTTCGCACTGGCCCCAGAGGAATTCACCATCTCCGCACTGCGCGGCCTGTACTCCGCCGCACTCGGCTACAAAGTGGCCGCGACGAACCTGCAACGCGTGCTCCAACGGCGTGGTCTGCTGGTCCCCACCGGCCACACCGCCGCCCCCGGTCGCGCAGGCGGACGACCTGCGGCGCTGTTTTCTTTTGCCGCGAAAGACATGCACATCACCGACCCTTTCGCGGTCCTGAAGCCCCCGCCGCGGCGGTGAACACGAACTGCGCCAGCGCTCCGCAGCCCGTACCGTGGACCGCGTGACCGAGCCAGAGCAGTGCCCCAGCGGGACGGCGACCCTGCCGTTGTTTCCGTTGCAGACAGTGCTGCTCCCCGGTACGCACCTGCCGCTGCACATCTTCGAACCGCGCTACCGGCAGCTCACCGCGGACCTGGTGACCGGCACCGTCCCCGAACACGAATTCGGCGTGGTCGCCCTGCGCGCGCCGCTCGTCCGCGAGGTCAGTGGTCTGGACCACGTGTACAGCGTCGGCTGCAGCACAATCCTGCGCGAGGCAAAACGCCTTCCCGACGGCCGCTACGACGTAGTCACCAAAGCCGCCCGCCGCTTCCGCCTGCGCGAACTGCACCGGGCGTCCGCCCCGTACCTGATGGCCGTGGTGGACTGGCTTCCCGACGACGCGGTCCCCACCACAGCGGAATCGACGGCCCACCAACTGGCCAAGGTAGCCCGCGCCGCCCACGAGCGATACTGCGAAGCAGCCTGGCACGCAGACGACTGGCACCCCCCGCACGACGACGCCGACCTGGGCGAGCTCGCGTACCAACTAGCCGCCGACTGCCTCCTCCCACTGGAGGATCGTCAGCTGCTGCTGGAGGAAACGCATCCCCTGCGCCGCCTGCGCATCGTCTGCCGCCTGCTGACAAGGGAAGCCGGATTCCTGGAAACCCTGGGCGCGGTGCCGCTGCCGCCGACCGAACTGGCGACCTTCACCAAACCCGCAGACCTGAACTAACTCCGCCCCGGTCCGTGAGGGCCACCCTCACGAACCCTGATTCCCTCAGGGTTCCCCTCACGACCCACGCGCCCGCTCCGACGGCCGTGAAGGGCTCCTTCACGTACTTAGATTCCCTCAAGGGCCCCTTCACGGACCACCCCACCGCCGCGATGCACCCAATGTGGCATTCGGTGCGTCCCACGCACCCAATGTGGCATTCGGTGCGTCAGATGCACCCAACGCCACATTGGGGCGCTAACCCCCACATCGCGAACCCACCGCGACCAGCCACTCAGCCGCGCGCACCCACCGCCCAACCGCAGCCCGCACACCCCAACTCGCGGTGCACCCACACCACCACCTAGCCGCACCAGCGCACCCAACTCGCGATGCACCCACACCACCCAACCGCACCAGCGCACCCAACTCGCAGTGCACCCACACCACCCCCGCACCCCGATACGAAGCCGAAATGCGGACGGCGGGTGCTTGTCAAGGCATCTTTCCCGGGAGCAGGGCTTCCGGCTCGCGCTCGACGGGCTCGGCCGCGGCGACCTGCCGCTGGCGCTGCTCGCGCAGTCCCCGGTGGACCTG